>NZ_FXAS01000012.1:0-162023 GCF_900177785.1 Cedecea sp. NFIX57
GTCCCAGAGGGGAAACGGGCTGTGGCATCAGGTCAAACGCTTTGACAGTGTACCCGCCTGACGGCGGGTAACTGAAGTGACTTTAAACATACAAGAGGGAATGAAAAGAAGTGTCCGGAGGGAGACTGGAAAAAGCGCTTTGAAAAACGACAGCGCCCAGAAATTCAAGGCAAAAAAAAGCTCCCTGGCGGGAGCTTTTCAATTTTTGGCACTGATTAATCGTCCAGGAAGCTACGCAGCACTTCAGAGCGGCTTGGGTGGCGCAGTTTGCGCAGCGCCTTCGCTTCGATCTGACGGATACGTTCGCGGGTAACGTCGAACTGTTTACCCACTTCTTCCAGCGTGTGGTCGGTGTTCATGTCGATACCGAAGCGCATACGCAGGACTTTCGCTTCACGCGCTGTCAGGCCAGCCAGAACGTCGTGTGTTGCGGAACGCAGACTTTCGGAGGTGGCAGAATCCAGCGGCAGCTCGAGGGTGGTGTCCTCGATGAAATCACCCAGATGCGAATCTTCATCGTCGCCGATTGGCGTTTCCATGGAGATAGGCTCTTTGGCAATTTTCAGCACTTTACGGATTTTGTCTTCCGGCATCAGCATACGCTCGGCTAACTCTTCCGGCGTTGGCTCACGGCCCATCTCCTGCAGCATCTGGCGCGAAATACGGTTGAGCTTGTTGATGGTCTCAATCATATGCACCGGAATACGAATGGTACGCGCCTGGTCGGCGATGGAGCGGGTGATAGCCTGACGGATCCACCAGGTTGCATAAGTCGAGAACTTATAACCACGGCGGTATTCAAACTTATCAACGGCTTTCATCAGGCCGATGTTGCCTTCCTGAATCAGGTCGAGGAACTGCAGGCCACGGTTGGTGTATTTCTTAGCGATAGAAATAACCAGACGCAAGTTGGCTTCAACCATCTCTTTCTTCGCACGGCGCGCTTTCGCTTCACCAATGGACATGCGACGGTTGATGTCTTTTACCTGCTCGATGGTCAGGCCGGTCTCTTCTTCGATCTGCTGCAGCTTCTGCAGGCTGCGGTGAACGTCTTCGGACACTTCATGCAGCTTCTCAGACCACGGCTTGTTCATCGCAATGGCCGCGTTGAACCAGGTTTCGCTGGTTTCGTTACCGGTGAACAGCGTGATGAAGTTTTTCTTCGGCATTTTGCACTGCTCAACGCACAGCTTCATGATGATACGTTCTTGGGTACGAACGCGGTCCATCATGACGCGCATGCTGTTGACCAGGTAGTCGAACTGTTTTGGCACCAGGCGGAACTGTTTGAACACTTCAGACAGCTGCAGGATCTCCGCGGCGGCGTCAGCGTGGCTGCGGCCCTTCGCTTTGATGGTGTCGCGAGTCAGTTCGTACTGCTTACGCAGCTCACCAAATTTTTCGCGCGCCAGTTCCGGGTCGATGCTGTTGTCATCGTCGGAGCTGTCGTCGTCAGACTCTTCGTCTTCGTCCTCATCATCGTCCATCTCTTCCTGAGAGAGTTCGGAGCCGACGTGGGTTGCGGTTGGTGCAAGATCTTCTTCCGCGTTCGGGTCAACAAAGCCGGTGATAAGGTCGGACAGGCGCGCTTCTTCTGCTTCGACGCGATCGTACTGCTCCAGCAGATAGGTGATCGCTTCCGGGTACTCGGCAACCGAGCACTGCACCTGGTTGATACCGTCTTCGATACGCTTCGCGATATCGATCTCACCCTCACGGGTTAACAGTTCAACGGTCCCCATTTCGCGCATGTACATACGCACGGGGTCGGTGGTACGTCCGATTTCGGATTCCACGCTGGACAGTACCTGAGCAGCCGCTTCTTCCGCGTCTTCATCGGTGCTGTTTGAGTTTTCAGCAAGCAAAAGATCATCGGCATCAGGGGCTTCTTCCATCACCTGAATGCCCATGTCGTTGATCATTTGGATGATGTCTTCGATCTGATCGGAGTCGACGATATCTTCCGGCAGATGGTCATTGACCTCGGCATAGGTCAGATAGCCTTGCTCCTTACCACGTTGGACAAGAAGCTTGAGCTGTGACTGCGGGTTTTGCTCCATAAGACGGTATCCACACTTCAGTATTAGGGTTGTGTCGGTAGGCGTTGCCGCCAACAATAACGTACGAGGGCTGATTTATTTTTATGCCGCAGCCCGTCCGTGCGGCGTTCGGGGGTGACCCGATCAATGTTCGGCAGTTAAGCCGCGAATCTATTTTTTGGCGCGCGACTGCGTGATCACGCGAACTTCTTCACGCTCCGCCGGGGTCAGCCCGGTCGTTCTGGAACGTGCCATTAATTCTTCAAACCTCAGCTCCAGCGCGGACTCAAAAAGATGGTCCAGCGAGTCGGTGAACGTTTTTTCAGCAATGTCCTTATCTGCTATATCGTCCCACGCCGAGAGTTTTTCAAGGGTCGTGGCCTCATTTGTGCCACGATATTGTTCCAGTAGTTGCCCTGTGGTCAGCCCTGGATGCGCCAGACAGGCGTCAACCAGGCCGCTAAACAGCGTTAAACCCGGCAACTTTGCGGCATCCAGCCCGCTTAGTGGCGGGACCAGCGGAGCCAGTTCCGGATTCTGTACCAATAACCCTATCAGTATACGCATGGTTGTGCGTTTTAGCTGAGGCGCCGGACGAGGTGTCGCACCTTCGGCCTGTTTAGGCATCAGCTTTTCAAGCTGGCTGTCGTCCAGAATACCGAGCTTATTGCCCAGCTCCTGGCGCAGATAGATACGCAGCGTTTCGCCGGGTACCTGGCTAATCAGCGGCAGAGCCAGCGTGCTTAGCCGCGCTCTTCCGTCTGGCGTACTCAAATCAACCTGCGGCAGCAGGCTGTTAAACAGGAACGTGGAGAGCGGCTGAGCCTGCTCCATCCGCGCTTCAAACGCGTCCTTTCCTTCTTTGCGCACCAGCGTATCCGGGTCTTCGCCGTCGGGGAGGAACATAAACCGCAACTGACGACCGTCCGTCATATAAGGTAGCGCAGTTTCCAGCGCTCGCCATGCCGCGTCTCGTCCTGCGCGATCGCCGTCATAACAGCAGACGACGTTATCCGTAACCCGGAACAGCAACTGAATATGATCGGCGGTTGTGGAGGTGCCCAGAGAAGCGACGGCGTAAGAAATGCCGTACTGCGCCAGCGCCACCACATCCATATATCCTTCGACTACCAGAAGGCGTGCCGGTTCCGGCTGACTCTGCTGGGCTTCATACAGGCCATACAGCTGGCGGCCCTTGTGAAAAATGTCGGTTTCCGGGGAGTTCAGGTATTTCGGCAGGGCATCGCCCAGCACGCGTCCACCAAACCCGATGACCCGGCCACGTTTGTCACGAATCGGGAACATCACCCGCTCGCGGAAGCGGTCATAACTGCGGCCCTGATCGTTGGTGACCAGCATGCCCGCGTCCGTTAGCGCCTGGCGGTTTTCGCTGTTGCCACCAAAACGTTTAAGCGCATTATCCCAGCCGGGCGGCGCATAACCGATGGCAAAATGGCTAATGACTTCGTCGCTCAGGCCACGCTTGCCCAGATACTGGCGCGCCGGTTCTGCGGCGGGCTGCTTCAGGGACTGCTGATAAAAGGCGTTCAGGCCATCCATCAGTTGATACAGACTTTGGCGCTGGTGTCGTTCGATCTGGCTTGGGCCATTGCCCGCTTCGTACGGCACTTCAAGGTTGTGCATGGTCGCCAGCTCTTCAACGCTTTCGACAAACTCGAGCTTGTCGTAGTTCATCAGGAAGTCGAGGGCGTTACCGTGTGCGCCACAGCCAAAGCAGTGGTAAAACTGTTTATCACCGTTCACGGTGAAAGAGGGGGTTTTCTCGTTATGGAATGGACAACATGCGTGGTAGTTCTTGCCCTGCTTTTTCAGCTTCACGCGAGCATCGATCAGGTCGACGATGTCGGTGCGAGCGATCAGGTCATTGATAAAAACACGCGGGATTCGTCCAGCCATAGGCCCCATGCTATATCCGTCATCTCTCAGGCGGTGGCCTAAAAGCTCAGGGATATGTCAGTTTATAAACGAGAATAAGCCGCGCATTCCTTTCGGAAGCACGGCCTTATAACTACTACTCAGTCTGAAGTTGAGGAGTGAATCCTCAGAAGATTAGTACAGACGAGTGCGGCGTGCGTTTTCGCGAGCCAGTTTCTTCGCGTGGCGTTTCACAGCAGAAGCTTTAGCGCGCTTACGTTCGGTCGTTGGTTTTTCATAGAACTCACGACGACGGACTTCCGCCAGAACGCCTGCTTTCTCGCAGGAACGCTTGAAGCGACGCAGTGCTACGTCGAACGGCTCGTTTTCACGTACTTTAATTACCGGCATGTAACTCTCACCTTTAATAATTCGGTTTGCCGCTGGCATACAGGCCAGCTTAATTCAAAATGGTGCGGAATTTTACTGCAACTCTTGCTGCTTTGTAAAGCACCGAACGACCAGAAACCTGGCTTTTAGGGCCGGTATCTTCCAGGGCCGCAGATTATACACCATTACTCCCGCCCAGGGGCAGCAAAGTTTTACTCCCCGTCATCCTTTGAGCCGCAACTGCACCGTCTGCACTCCCTTACCCCAGTCACTTACCTCAGTAAGCTCCTGGGGATTCAGTCCCTGGCCGTCTTGCTGCAACTCAAATGCTATAGGGTATACAAAGGAAGCCACCGGGATTAAACTTCGCGCCGGGCCAAAGAGGTAAAACAAGCCATGCGTGTACTGGGAATCGAAACATCCTGTGATGAAACCGGCATCGCCATTTATGACGATGAGAAAGGGTTATTAGCCAACCAATTGTATAGTCAGGTGAAACTTCATGCTGACTACGGCGGCGTGGTGCCGGAGCTGGCCTCCCGCGATCACGTTCGCAAGACCGTGCCGCTTATCCAGGCTGCCCTAAAAGAGGCTGGATTAACCGCCAAAGATATCGACGGCGTAGCTTATACCGCCGGGCCGGGCCTGGTTGGCGCGCTGCTGGTTGGCGCAACCATTGGCCGCTCGCTGGCGTTTGCCTGGGATGTGCCTGCCGTGCCGGTCCACCACATGGAAGGCCACCTGCTGGCCCCGATGCTGGAAGATAATCCGCCAGAATTCCCGTTTGTCGCGCTGTTGGTTTCCGGCGGCCATACCCAGCTCATTAGCGTTACCGGCATTGGTAAATATGAACTGCTGGGCGAGTCTATCGACGATGCGGCCGGTGAAGCTTTTGATAAAACCGCCAAGCTGCTGGGGCTCGACTACCCGGGCGGGCCGCTGCTTTCCAAAATGGCGGCGCAGGGCACGGAGGGACGTTTCACTTTCCCACGTCCAATGACCGATCGCCCTGGCATGGATTTCAGCTTCTCTGGCCTGAAAACCTTCGCGGCAAACACCATTCGTGATAACGACGCTGACGATCAGACTCGCGCGGATATCGCCCGTGCTTTTGAAGATGCGGTGGTGGATACGCTGGCCATTAAATGTAAACGTGCGCTCGAACATACCGGCTTTAAACGTCTGGTGATGGCGGGCGGCGTGAGCGCCAACCGCACTCTGCGCGCTAAACTGGCCGAGATGATGACCAAACGTCGTGGCGAAGTGTTTTACGCGCGCCCGGAGTTTTGCACCGATAATGGCGCGATGATCGCCTATGCCGGGATGATTCGTCTGAAAGCCGGTACTTCTGGTGAGCTGAGCGTTAGCGTTCGCCCACGCTGGCCGCTGGCAGAGTTACCCGCCGCCTGACAAGCAAACTAAAAGGAGCGTTTAACCGCTCCTTTTTTGTTTCTGAACTGCCTTCCAACGAGTCATATTCTGCAACAAACGAAAGCGAAATTAGCCCGGTACTTTCAGCGCACAATCCGGCACTCTATCGCGATACCCGACTGAACCTGGAGAATGTTGTGTCCGATATCCTCAGCAAAATTATCGCCGTTAAGCATGAAGAAATTGCCGCCGCCAAAAAAGCGATTTCCCTGAGCCAGCTCGCCGAACAGGCCGCTGCACAGAATCACCGCGATTTTGTTGCCGCACTCCGTCGCAAGCGTGATGCGGGCCTGGCGGGGGTAATTGCCGAAGTGAAAAAGGCCAGCCCGTCGAAAGGCTTAATCCGCGAAAATTTCAATCCTGCGGAGATAGCCGTTTCTTACCAACAAGGCGGGGCCGCGTGTTTGTCGGTGCTAACCGACGAACAGTTCTTCCAGGGAAGCGCTGCATATCTTCAGCAGGCTCGAGCTGCCTGTAAGCTGCCGGTTTTACGCAAAGATTTTATGATCGATCCTTGGCAGGTTGTGGAAGCCCGGGCGATGGGGGCGGATTGCATCCTGCTTATTGTTTCTGCGCTGGAGGATGGTCAGATGCAGGAGCTTGAGGCGCAGGCTCACGAGCTGGGTATGGCGGTACTGGTAGAGGTGCATGATGCCGATGAGCTGGAGCGTTCGCTCCGGTTGACCACGCCGCTTATTGGCGTGAATAACCGTAACCTGCGCACCTTCGAGACCACGATAGAAACCACCATCAGCCTGTTGGCACAGCTGCCGGCAGATCGCATGGTTGTTACCGAGTCAGGCATCGCTACGCGCGAGCATGTCATCCGTTTGCGCGAAGCTAACGTGAATAATTTCCTTGTGGGTGAAGCTTTTATGCGGGCAGAAGAGCCAGGCAAAGAATTAGCCGCGATGTTTTTCCCCGAGCGCTAAACGTCTGAACGTTTGTTAAACCACGCCTAAAGCCTGCTGAGATAGCGGGCTTTTTTATTGATGTTTGCCAGGATTATGTTGATAAATGTCGTGCACTTAAAGTGCATAAAAATGCAATTTATACAATAACGATAATGAGTGGGACAATATGAGCGATAAATGGTTAACAACGCTGATCACTGACGATCCGCAGGCAGGATATGAACTGGCGGTGACGCTGAGCCGTCGCGGAGTCAAAACCGTGCAGCCAGATCCGGAGGTATTGAAAAAGCTGCGTCCGGTTTACGCCAATGACGCAGATGCGCTGATTGCCTCATCGCAGGTCATCGCGATTCATTTCCAGACGATTGCTGCGGCGAATAATTACTGGAAGGTTTAGCGCTTAGCTGATTTACCTAAGAAAAAGGAGTGATTTATCACTCCTTTGTTGTTTCTGCGAGGTTCAAACAAGACAACGTTATTCAGGCTCGTCTTTTTTCTTTTTCTTTTTGAATCGCGCCCAGATTTTCGTTTCCTGGCCCCGCCACAGGCGCTGAATATTGTCGTGATGGCGCATCAGGATCAGGCAGGAGAGCATCGCCACCGGGAAGGTAAACTGCGGCTTGAACCACCAGACATAAAATGGGGCAATCAGGGCGCTGATAATGGCACCGAGGGAAGAATAGCCGCTTAACAATACGCTCAGCAACCAGGTTCCCGCCATCACGCCGGTTAAGTCCCAGCCAATGGGGGCAATAGCGCCAAACGCAGTGGCGACACCTTTACCGCCTCGAAACTTAAAGAACACTGGCCAGATATGGCCCATGCAGGCGGCAATAGCAATCAGGCCAAGCCAGAAGGGCGTCACACCTAGGGCCCAGGCCGCCCAGACCGGCAGCATGCCTTTCAGCACATCAAAAATTAGTACCGCTACGGCTGCACCTTTACCGCCAATGCGTAACACATTGGTTGCTCCTGGATTACCGGAGCCGCTCTCGCGTGGATCGGGGAGACCGGCAATGCGGCACACCAGAATGGCGCTAGAAATCGAGCCGCAAAGATACGCGAGGAAAATCATACCAGGCGCGATTGCACTCATAACGCTGTTCCATGTTGAAAGTGTCGAAGTCTTCTTTGCATCTGTGGATAATACGCATATTTCGCCGGAAGTGGTATCCGGCATGACTAAAAACCGGGCAGGGCGTGATGGACATTGTATTTATAGAGCAACTTTCGGTAATCACCACCATCGGTGTTTATGACTGGGAACAAACCATTGAACAGAAGCTGGTGTTCGATATCGAAATGGCCTGGGATAACCGCAAAGCCGCGAGCAGTGACGACGTTAAGGATTGCCTCAGCTATGCGGATGTCAGCGAAGCTGTTTTGCAGCACGTCGGCGGCGGGCGTTTTGCGCTGGTGGAGCGAGTAGCTGAAGAGGTTGCGGAACTGCTGCTGAGCCGCTTTAATTCTCCGTGGATTCGGTTAAAGGTGAGCAAGCCTGGCGCCGTTGCACAGGCCGCTAACGTCGGCGTCATTATCGAGCGTGGCAGTAATCTGAAACCAGGTAAATAATGGCCTGAGCGTTAAACCAAACGGCGACGCGCTGGTCTTATCAACGTATCTTTTGCGGCAGACGTAATTCGTGTGCCGTTTTTTGTGTTCGTTTTTCGGGATGAGGGGTAAGTGATGAGCGATTTACCAACGTTGGCGATTGCCGCCATTCTTGGCGTTGTGGAAGGGTTAACGGAGTTTTTACCGGTATCGTCTACCGGGCACATGATCATCGTAGGGCATCTTTTAGGTTTCGAAGGGCAGACTGCGGAAACCTTCGAAGTAGTTATTCAGCTAGGTTCTATTCTTGCCGTGGTCGTGATGTTCTGGCGTCGTCTGTTTGGTCTGATTGGCATCCACTTTGGTCGTCCTCCCGAGCATGAAGGGGTAGGCACCGGCCGTCTTTCTCTGATTCATATTTTACTTGGCATGATACCGGCGGTAGTGCTGGGCCTTCTTCTGCACGATGCCATCAAATCGCTGTTTAACCCGGTTAACGTGATGTACGCCCTGGTGGTGGGTGGCGTACTGCTGATCGCCGCCGAATGCCTGAAACCAAAGGTGCCGCGTGCCGTAGGCGTGGATGACATCACCTATCGCCAGGCGTTTATGATTGGGTGCTTCCAGTGTCTGGCGCTGTGGCCGGGATTCTCTCGTTCCGGGGCAACGATTTCCGGTGGGATGCTGATGGGCGTAAGCCGCTATGCGGCCTCCGAGTTCTCATTCCTGTTGGCGGTGCCGATGATGATGGGGGCGACGGCGCTTGATCTCTATAAGAGCATCGGCTTCCTGACCATGGGCGACCTGCCGATGTTTGCCGTGGGCTTTGTCACGGCGTTCATCGTGGCGCTGATCGCCATCAAAACCTTCCTGCAGCTCATCAAGCGAATTTCGTTTATTCCGTTTGCGATTTACCGCTTTATTGTTGCCGCCGTGGTGTTCTTTATCTTCACCTAGTAACCCTTGCCCTCAGCCTTGTGGCTGAGGGCAATGTGCTTCCTTCCAGGCCGCAACGGCCGTAATTCTCCGCTTCGTTAATTCTTCACGAATCGCCGGGCCGCTGAAGCCTGCTTCAATCACTTCTTTATTGGTTACGCTCTGCGCCGCAACCCAGGCCGCGCGTAGCATTCTGCCCTGCGGATAATCGCTGGCCTCAAAGCCGGTGCGCCCGCGCGCATCCGCTTCGCTGGTTAAGGCGATTTGCTCCACGCGTTGCGGCTTGCGCCAGGCATCAATGGCGTCGAACAGCTTGATCACCGTTTTGGGCTGCAAAATCGGGAAGGTGTGGATTAAGTCGTGGAATTCGGCGACCAGTTTGGCCAGATCCCGAATTTCGTTTGGCACGCGCAGGCGGGCACAAAGCTGTTCCACAAGCTTAACGCCCGCTGGCCCATGGCCGTGGTGGCTGGGCCATTTTTCCTTTGGCGTCAGCCCCTTCCCCAGATCGTGACACAGCGTGGCGAAACGCACATCTACCGCCGGGCTAAGCTGCGCGGCCATAGACAGGGTCATCAGCGTATGAATGCCGGTGTCGATCTCCGGATGCCATTTTGCCGGCGCCGGAACGCCGTAAAGCGCGTCAATTTCCGGGAACAGCACTTTCAGGGCGCCGCATTCGCGCAGTACGGCAAAAAAGACCTGCGGATTACGACTGGTTAGCGCATTTTCCGTCTCTTTCCACACGCGTTCGGCGGTGAGATGGGCAATTTCGCCGTTATCCGTCATGGATCGCATCAGGGCGAGCGTTTCTGGCGCGATCTGGAAATTAAGATGGGCATAACGTGCAGCAAAGCGCGCCACGCGCAAAACGCGCAGCGGGTCTTCATTGAAAGCCGGTGAAACATGGCGAAGCAGGCGACGCTTAATATCGGCAAGGCCGTTATACGGGTCGATTAGTTCGCCATTTTCGTCCTGGGCAATCGCGTTGATCGTCAGGTCGCGACGCAGGAGATCCTGTTCAAGCGTGACGTCCGGTGCCGAATAGCAGGTAAAGCCGGTATACCCCTGGCCCGATTTTCTTTCGGTACGGGCCAGCGCATACTCTTCGTGAGATTGCGGATGCAGAAACACCGGGAAATCTTTCCCAACCTGTTCGTAGCCTTCGTTCAGCATTTGCTGAGGCGTCGCCCCAACCACAACCCAGTCTTTATCCTTAACCGGCAGTTTTAATAACCCGTCACGAACCGCACCACCGACAAGATAAATCTTCACGCTTTACACCCCAGGCACCGTTATTGAACCACGAATGGTAAGTGTAGATGCGAGGGGGAATCAACGGCTAATCTGCCGCCTTTAGTTCATCCAGCGATCTTTCTTCTTGCGGCTTGGGATCATGTGCGGAAGCAGCAGGCCAATCAGCAGGCCAAACCCAGCCACGCCGCCGCCGTACATAAACCACTGCATGATGATGGCACGCTGTTTGTCATCAAGCTGGACGTTGGCGGCATCCACCTTTTTCTTGGCGACGATAAGCTGGTTTTTGAGCTGCTGATTCTCGTCCTTCAGGCCGTTAATCACGGTGTCGCTCTGGGCCACTTTCTGCTGCATTTCAGCGGTACGCTGATTCCAGGTTGTGTCGATGTTATTCAGCTTGTCGGTCAGCGTTTTGACCTGGTTTTCCAGATCGGGCACGCGGGTACGCAGGCTTGGCGTGGTGCTTAGCTGCGCGAGGGGGATCCAGGAGGTACGCCCGTTGCTGTCGCGTACCTGGCCGTATTTGGTTTCTTCATTGCTTTGCAGCAGCGTGACTTGTTCCCCTGCGTTGACTGTGCCAACCAGGCGGTAGTTATCGCCCGGGCCGCTGCGGACCCAGGTGTTTAATTCATCAGAGACATAACGTTTTTCTTCGGCATGAGCCACGACGGAAACGCTAAGGGAGAGCAAAGTGAGGCAAATCAGGCGTAATTTCTGCATTATTTCGTCGTTATTTTCATAAAGTGTGGAACGATAGTAGTGGCAACAGTCTGACGGCGCAATCCGTAAACCTGAATGAGAATCATCCTGATGTCAATTTGACCACCCGGTGTTCCCGCCCTACCGCAAATTCGCTACCCGACGGGGTATTTTGTCGTACTATTACAGACCTAATCGACGCTATTTAGTTCGCCAGGCGATCGCCTGGTGTGACGTAAACATAAGTAAAGAAGACATGGCCCAGGAAATCGAACTTAAATTCATCGTTAACCCCGCTGCGCTTGACGCGCTGCGCGAAAAATTAAATGCCCTGCCGGGCGAGCACAGCGACCCGCGTCAGTTGCTCAATATTTATTATGAAACGGCGGATAACCTGCTGCGTCGCCACGACATGGGGCTGCGTATTCGCGGGGATGCCGGGCAATACGAAATGACGATGAAAATCGCAGGCCGCGTGACCGGCGGGCTGCATCAGCGTCCTGAATACAACGTGGCGCTAAGCAAGCCCGAGCTGGATCTCGCTTTGCTGCCAGCAGAAGTTTGGCCGGAAGGGCTGGACGTGGCGACGTTACAGGCCGACGTGAAGCCGCTGTTCAGCACCGATTTTGCACGTGAAAAGTGGGTAGTTACTCACGGTGAGAGCCGCATTGAACTGGCGTTGGATCTGGGTGAAGTGAAAGCCGGTGAGCACCAGACCCCCATCTGCGAGCTTGAACTTGAGCTGCTGAGCGGTGAGACGGCGGATCTACTGACGCTGGCGGAAAGTCTGGTCACCGAACCTGGCCTGCGTCAGGGCAGCCTGAGCAAGGCGGCACGGGGCTATCACCTGGCCCAGGGCAATGCGGTGCGCGAAGTGAAACCGCTGGGCGTGCTGTATCCACCGGCCAAAGCCACCGTTGAACAAGGTCTGGAAGGTTCCCTGGAACTGGCGCTCGCCCACTGGCTTTACCATGAAGAACTCTGGCTTAGCGGCGTGAAAGCGGCTAAACAGCAAGTGATTGATGCCGTAGGTCTGGTGCGTCATGCCCTCGCGCTTTTTGGCGGTATTATTCCAAGAAAAGCGAGTACCCACTTACGTGAGCAACTGATTGCGCTCGAAGCACGCTTTGCCGGTGACGAAAAAGCCGAAGTGATTGTCTACAGCGCGCAGGCAAGCAGCGCTAAGCTGGCGCTGACCCGCTGGCTGGTGGAACGCCAGTGGCAGCCGTTCATTGATGAGAAAAACCGCACGAAACTGGATAGCTCCTTCAAGCGTTTCGCGGATACGCATCTTTCCCGCCATGCGGCTGAGCTAAAAGACGCGTTCCAGCGCCCGCTGGGGGATGCATACGCAGACCAGTTGCCGCGGCTGGCGCGTGAAACGGATGCGATCCGCCTTCTGGCCGGGGTGTACAGCGATGCGCAAACCCAGCCGTGGCTGGAAAACTGGCAGGGGCTGCGTCACGCCATTGTTACCCGCCAGCGCATAGAAATTGAGCACTACCGAAACGAAGCGATCTCGCAGGCGCCTTTCTGGCTGCACAGCGGGAAATAATAGACTGGTAACGGATACCCACCATGATGGCGCTGACCCCTTTATTACAGCAGCACCTGCAGGCGTTTTTACCGCGCCTGCCGCAAGAGATTGACTCCCTGACACTGAGCGAAGAAGCTCGCGCGGTGCTGGCGATAAGTGATTTTGTTGGTGACAGCGTGGTGGCGTATCCCGCCTGGCTGCAAACCCTGCAGCAGGACGCCCCCACGGCGGACGAATGGTGTCATTATGCCGCCTGGCTCCAGCAGGATCTGCAGGATGTGCACGACGAAGCGGCATTGATGAAAGCGCTGCGTTTTTTCCGCCGCCGTATCATGGTGCGAATCGCCTGGGCGCAGGCGCTGGAGCAGGTAGATACGCAAAGCACGCTGCAGCAGCTGAGCGTGCTGGCGGAAACGCTGATTGTTGCCGCCCGCGACTGGCTTTACGCCGCCTGCTGCCGCGAATGGGGCACGCCCTGCAACGCCGCCGGTGAGCCGCAGCCGCTGCTGATCCTCGGCATGGGGAAACTGGGCGGTGGCGAACTTAATTTCTCTTCCGATATCGACCTGATTTTTGCCTGGCCGGAAAACGGCTCAACCCAGGGCGGGCGGCGTGAACTGGATAACGCCCAGTTCTTCACCCGTATGGGGCAGCGCCTGATCAAAGTCCTTGACCAGCCCACGCAGGACGGCTTTGTCTACCGCGTGGATATGCGCCTGCGCCCGTTTGGCGACAGCGGTCCGCTGGTGCTGAGCTTTGCCGCGCTGGAAGATTATTACCAGGAGCAGGGGCGCGACTGGGAACGCTACGCGATGGTAAAAGCGCGGATTATGGGCGACAACGACGATGTCTGGAGCCAGGAATTGCGCAACATGCTGCGGCCATTTGTGTTCCGCCGCTACATCGATTTCAGCGTGATTCAGTCCCTGCGCAACATGAAAGGCATGATTGCCCGTGAAGTCCGTCGCCGTGGGCTAACGGACAATATTAAGCTCGGCGCCGGTGGCATTCGCGAAACCGAGTTTATCGTGCAGGTCTTCCAGCTTATTCGTGGTGGCCGGGAGCCTTCGTTGCAATCCCGCTCGCTGCTCCCCACCCTTGAAGCCATTCAACAGCTTCATCTGCTGCCAGAAGAAGATGCGCAGAAACTGCGGGCGGCTTACCTCTATCTGCGTCGGCTGGAAAACTTACTGCAAAGCATCAACGACGAGCAGACGCAAACCTTGCCCGGCGACGATCTTAACCGTGCGCGACTGGCGTGGGCGATGCAGGCGGCTAACTGGGCCGAGCTGCAGCAAACGCTGCAGCTGCATATGAACGACGTGCGTCAGGTCTTTAACGATCTGATTGGCGACGACGAACCGGAAGCCGGTGAAGATAAAGTGGCTGAAGGCTGGCGTGAGCTATGGATCGACGCCCTGGATGCCGATGAAAATACGGCGGTTCTGAGCCATCTAACCTCTGAGGCGCGGGCCGAATTACTTAAGCAAGTTAGCCATTTCCGGCAAGAGATCGACAAGCGCACCATTGGCCCGCGCGGCCGCCAGGTGCTGGATCAACTTCTGCCGCACCTGCTGAGTGAAGTCTGTTCCAGGGCAGACGCGCCGCTGACGTTTTCCCGCCTGACGCCGCTGCTGTTTGGGATCCTCACCCGCACAACCTATCTGGAGTTGCTCAGCGAATTCCCCGGCGCGCTTAAGCACCTGATTACGCTGTGTGCGGCCTCGCCGATGATTGCCGCGCAGCTTGCCAGCTACCCGCTGCTGCTGGATGAACTGCTCGACCCCAATACGCTGTATCAGCCCACGGCCATGGACGCCTATCGCGACGAACTGCGTCAATATCTGCTGCGCGTGCCGGACGAAGACGAAGAGCAGCAGCTGGAAGCGCTGCGTCAGTTTAAACAGGCGCAGATGCTGCGCGTGGCGGCGGCCGATATCGCTGGCACCTTGCCGGTGATGAAGGTCAGTGACCATTTGACCTGGCTTGCGGAAGCGATTCTCGATGCGGTGGTACAGCGTGCCTGGGCGCAAATGGTGGCGCGCTACGGCCAGCCTCGTCATTTGCAGGACAGAGAAGGGCGCGGCTTTGCCGTGCTGGGCTATGGCAAACTGGGCGGCTGGGAGCTGGGCTACAGTTCCGATCTGGACCTGGTTTTCCTGCATGATTGCCCGATGGAAGTGATGACGGACGGCGAACGAGAAATCGATGGCCGTCAGTTTTACCTGCGCCTGGCGCAGCGCATCATGCATCTGTTTAGCACACGAACTTCGACCGGGATTTTGTACGAAGTTGACGCACGCCTCAGGCCGTCCGGTGCGGCAGGTATGCTGGTCACCACCGCAGAATCGTTTGCTGATTATCAGAAGAATGAAGCCTGGACCTGGGAACATCAGGCGCTGGTTCGCGCCCGCGTGGTGTACGGCGATCCGGCGCTAAACCGCCAGTTTGACGCCATCCGCCGCGAGATCCTGTGCACGCCGCGTGAAGGAGAAGCCCTGCAGGTAGAAGTGCGCGAGATGCGTGAAAAAATGCGCGCGCATTTGGGCAATAAGCACCGCGATCGCTTTGATATTAAAGCCGATGAGGGCGGGATCACTGACATTGAATTTATTACGCAATATCTGGTGCTGCGCTATGCCAGAGAAGCGCCGAAGCTAACCCGCTGGTCCGATAACGTGCGCATTCTGGAGCTGATGGCGCAGAACGACATTATGGATGAAGCCGAGGCCAAAGCGCTGACCCACGCCTATGTCACGCTGCGGGATGAATTGCACCATCTGGCGCTGCAGGAATTGCCGGGCCACGTTGCGCTGGACGCCTTCGTGAAAGAGCGCGAGCAGGTGCGTTGGAGCTGGCAAACCTGGCTTGGCGAGCCGCAAACGCACGCGGGAGAGTAATTATGTTATCATCCCGCGCAAAATTTTATCCCTCGCTGGAGAGTCAGGAATGAAAGTAACGCTGCCCGAATACAGCCGTGCAGGCGTCATGGTGGTTGGTGATGTGATGCTGGATCGCTACTGGTACGGCCCAACCAGCCGTATTTCGCCGGAAGCCCCGGTGCCGGTGGTGAAAGTCGATACCATCGAAGAACGCCCTGGTGGCGCGGCTAACGTGGCGATGAACATTGCTTCGCTGGGCGCGAATTCTCGTCTGGTTGGCCTGACCGGCATCGACGATGCGGCACGCGCCCTCAGCCAGAGTCTGGCCGGGGTCAACGTGAAGTGTGACTTCGTTTCTGTTCCGACTCACCCGACGATTACCAAGCTGCGCGTGCTGTCCCGCAACCAGCAGTTGATTCGCCTCGACTTCGAAGAAGGGTTTGAGGGTGTCGATCCCGAGCCGCTGCACGAGCGTATCAGCCAGGCGCTGCCGCAGATTGGCGCGCTGGTGCTTTCCGACTACGCAAAAGGCGCCCTGGCGACTGTGCAGCAGATGATTGGCCTGGCTCGCGAAGCCAAAGTCCCGGTGCTTATCGACCCGAAAGGAACCGATTTTGAGCGCTACCGTGGCGCAACGCTGCTGACCCCGAACCTTTCAGAATTTGAAGCCGTAGTCGGCAAGTGCAAAACCGAAGCCGAGCTGGTGGAACGTGGCATGAAGCTTATCGCCGATTATGAACTGTCGGCGCTGCTGGTGACGCGTTCAGAACAAGGCATGACGCTCCTGCAGCCGGGCATTGAGCCTTTCCATCTGCCGACTCAGGCGCAGGAAGTTTATGATGTGACCGGGGCCGGTGACACGGTGATTGGCGTGCTGGCGGCAACGCTTGCGGCGGGGAACTCGCTGGAAGAAGCCTGTTACTTCGCGAATGCTGCGGCTGGCGTGGTGGTTGGCAAGCTGGGGACGTCAACCGTTTCTCCGGTCGAGCTGGAAAACGCGGTGCGCGGGCGCGCGGAAACGGGTTTTGGCGTGATGACCGAAGCCGAGCTGAAAGTTGCGGTTGCCGCTGCCCGTAAGCGCGGTGAGCGCGTGGTGATGACCAACGGCGTGTTTGATATTCTGCATGCAGGGCACGTTTCCTATCTGGCGAATGCCCGCAAGCTGGGCGACCGCCTGATTGTCGCGGTCAACAGCGACGCTTCAACCAAACGTCTGAAAGGGGAAACCCGTCCGGTGAACCCGCAGGATCAGCGCATGATCGTGCTGGCTGCGCTGGAAGCGGTGGACTGGGTTGTGTTGTTTGAAGAAGACACGCCTCAGCGCCTGATTGGTGAAGTCCTGCCGGATCGTTTAGTGAAGGGCGGCGACTACAAACCAGAACAGATTGCCGGGAGCAAAGAAGTTTGGGCCAACGGCGGGGAAGTGATGGTGCTGAACTTCGAAGATGGCTGCTCCACCACCAATATCATCAAGAAGATTCAAAATAATGGCTAAATGAGCCGCTGAGAAAAAAGCCCTCGTCAGAGGGCTTTTCTGTTTTTAGTGCTTCACTAACGTGGCGAAGTAGTAAACCAGCGGAATAGCCAGCAGGTACAGCCCTACCGGAATTTCACGCCACTTACCGGCAATCACTTTAATGATGATGTAGAACAGCAGGCCGCCGGCGATCCCGGTCCCGAAGCTGTTGGCGATAAGCGTAATCATCACCATCATCAGCACCGGCAGGCCTTCGGTGAAGTTGCCCAGATCCACTTTGCGCAGGCCGCTGAACATGTTCAGGCCGATAAGGATCAGCGCGGGGGCGGTAGCCTCTTTCGGGATCATCAATGCCACCGGGGTAAACAGCAGCATCAGCAGGAACATCACTGCGGCCGCCAGTGCGGTCAGGCCGGTTTTACCGCCCGCTTCTGCGGCTGCCGAAGACTCAATCAGCGCCGTAGCCGCCGGAATACCGACCCACGGACCAAGAGCGGCGGCAATGGAATCCACCATAAACGGACGGTTGATGTGCGGCATGTTGCCGTGCTCGTCCAGCAAACCAGCTTCACCTCCCACCGCCAGCGTCGTGCCCATGGTGGAGAAAAACTCTGAGGCAAAGAACACAAACAGGAACGGCAGGAAGGCGATGTTCAGCGCGCCGAGCATATCCACGTGACCGAGTACCGGTGCCAGCGAGTGCGGCATCGCGATAAAGCTTTGTGGCAGGTGGGTGACGCCCAGCGGAATACCGACCAGAGTGGCAAACAGAATCGCCCATAAAATGGCCCCCGGCACGCGGCGAGCCTGAAGCGCAATGGCCAGGAACAGGCCGCACAGCGCCACGACAGCGCCAGCAGAAGTGAAGTCACCGAGCGCCAGCGCGTTAGTTTTGGCGTTGGCGAGCACCAGCCCGGCGTTGCGGAAGCCCAGCACTGCAACAAACAGGCCGATGGAGGCCGTCAGCCCAAGCTTGATTGACTGCGGTACCGATCGTGTGACCACTTCACGCAGGCCAAGGCGGGTAAGCGCAAAGAACAGAATGCCGGACCAGCAGGCGATACCCAGGCCAATCTGCCAGCCAATATGCTCACTCCCGGCCAGCGTCACGCCGACCAGTACCGAACCGCCGATGCCTGGCCCGACAATAAACGGCAGGTTGCCGTAAAAGGCCATCAGCAGCGTGCCGAGAACGAAAACGATGATCGTCCCGGTCGTTGCTGCGCCTTTATCCATCCCGCCCACGGCCAGCAGGCCAGGGATCACAACCAGCAAATAGGCGGCGGCGAGAAAGCCGGTGATGCCCGCGAGGCATTCGGTTTTCACTTTGCTTTGGCGGCTGCGAAGCTGGAATCGCCGCTCCAGCCAGCTTTCGCTGGCAGCCTGAGACACTGAATTTTCGGCCATTATTTGGCTCTCCGGATTAATGTGTTGTGTGTGCGTCTGCCGGGTGTTCGTGGCATTCAATAAGCGGGTCGACGATCTGGCGAGTGCTGCCGTCCGTCAATCCCAGGTCGGTCAAATGTGGCCCGGCGTTACAGGCCAGGCAGGTGCCTTCGATGGCCTTGAACACGCGGTAGGGCGGCTCCCAGTCGGCGACTTTATTGCTCAATTCACGGAGTTGAGCAAACTGCTGCGCCAGCTCGGCGGCGGGCAGGTCGGAGAGCATCCCGGCAATCGGCATTTCTACCTTTGCCAGCATCTGCCCGTTCTGGCTCAGCGCCATCCCGCCTCCGCAGGCAATCAGCTCGTTAGCGGCGAGCGCCATGTCCTGCGGATCTCTGCCGAGGACAACGAGGTTGTGCGAGTCGTGGGAATAGGTGGTGGCAATCGCGCCGCGCAGCTCACCCCAGCCTTCGAGCAGCGCTAGCTGTGGTTTTGCCTCATGGCGACCGTGGCGATGCTGAACCCAAATCAGGCTGAAGCCGTCCGGGATCTGAACTTCACCGTGCCGGACTTCTACTTCAACTTCGCTCCACTGTGTGAAGCGAGCTCCCTTGATGTGGCGCAGGCGCGCGCGACCATTATTCACTGGTACCTTGAGAACAAAATCGTTCGGACTCAGCGGCTGCAACTGAACCGTATCTCGCGGGGGAACGATGGCCGGTGCCGCGACGGGTTCCAGCATTTTTCCCTGCTCCGCGACGAGCTTACCGGCGACATAAACGGTTTGGGCGCTCAGTTTTTCCAGAGAATCGAAGACCACCAGATCGGCGGTGCGGCCCGCGGCAATCAGGCCGAGATCCGGACGTTGCAGGCGCAGCGAGGCGTTCAGCGTAGCCAGGCGCAAAGCATCCTCGGCCTTCATGCCGTGCTCAATGAGTAAATTCAGCAGGGCAACGATGCCGCCTTTTGCCAGCAGCATGTCTGGTGGCACGTCGTCGGTGCAGACGGTGACCTGCGATGACAGATGCGGCAGGCCGTTCAGGGCGGCGACAATCTCTGGCAGCAAATACGGATGTGACCCGCGTATCTCCAGAGTCAGCCCGGCACGCAGTTTTTCCAGCGCGTCGGCTGCGGAGGTCAGTTCATGATCTGACGTCACGCCAGCGGCAAGGTAGGCCTGCAATCCGACGCCGTTCAGGCCGCGGGCGTGTCCTTCAATCAGTTTGCCGCTTTCCAGGCCAGCATTAAGAATTTCGAGCATTCTTTCGCTGCCGTTAAGCACGCCGTGCATATCCATCACTTCTGCCACGCCCGCCACTTCCGGCCATGAAAGCAGGGTTTCCATCTCTTTTCCGGCAAAATCAGCGCCGGACATTTCCAGGCCCGGCGTTGAAGGCACGCTGGACGGGGCTGCGCAGATCACGCGAAGCGGCAGGTTGCGGCTGGCGTCAACGGCGTAACGCACGCCTTCAATACCGAGCACGTTTGCCAGCTCGTGCGGATCCCAAAAAATCGTTGTGGTGCCCTGGGCGACGATGATTTCCGCATAGCGCGCGGGCGGTAGGTGGGAGCTTTCAACGTGGACGTGGGTATCCATCAATCCCGGGCTGAGATAGTTTCCGGCGAGATCGTGAATCTGTTCGGCATCTTCGCGGCTGCCGCGTGGATGTACGCTGGCGATAAGCGTACCGACGATACCGACATCCGCCTCACGGATTTCACCGGTGGCCATATCCACGATCCGGCCATTGGTGAGCAGCAGGTCGAAGGGCGTTTCGCCGAGGGCGGCTTTTACCGCGCGGCGACGTAAATCAGCAGGCGTCATGACAGGTTCCAAAAAAGGGGCTCTGACGGCTACTCTAGGCAGGGGAATACACTTTGCCCAGATGATTTAATTTATCAGCCGATAAGAAACGTTTATCCTGTGGCAAACGTTTACCTGGTAACCCTGATACTCCAATGGCTGAACCCTGGCAGCGCCTTCCCGCACTCTCGTTAAAACAGATCCAGTATTTTGTGACGCTGGCCAAACTCCGTCATTTCACCGATACCGCCAACCGGCTGGCCATTAGCCAGCCCGCGCTAAGCAGTGCGTTAAGGCAGATTGAGTCCGTGCTGGGCGGGAAGCTGGTTAACAGAACCGCTGCGGCAGTGACGCTGACGGACCTGGGCGCAGCGCTATTGCCCCATGCCGAACGCGTGCTCAACGTCGCGCAGCGCGCCTTTGACGACATGCAGCGAATTGTCCAGGACGGCGGTGACGGCACGCTTCGCATAGGCCTGGTGCCCTCGGTCGGCAGCCTTTTATTTCCCGAAATTCCTCAACGTATTGCAGAGGCTTTTCCTCGCCTGCGAGTGGAGTTTCATGACCGTACTAATGACGCGCTGATTGCCCAGCTTGAAAGCGGCCAACTGGACTTTGGCCTGGGGGCGCTGGACAGCTCGGTGCCCAAAACGTTGGAGATCCATCCGCTGCAGGAAGATCCCTTCGTGGCGGTAGTCAACTGTCACGATCCTCTGGCAGAATCCAGCCACGCGCCGTGGCGAAGCCTGGTGAAGCGGGACATCGCGGTGTTTTCAAAAGGTAATATCAGCCGGCTGGTAGCGGCGATGGCGGAAAGCCAGCGCCTGACGCTCAATGCGCGCTATCAGGTTGATTTTATTGAAACCCTTTATGGGCTGGTGCGCTCTCAGCTGGCGGTGGCGATTCTGCCGCAGCTCTACACCACCTTTTTGCAGGACCCTGAGCTGAAAGTGATTCATTTGCAGCAGCCATCGCTGAGTCGCACCGTGGCGCTGATGCGCAGCACCGAGCCGTTCGCGCCGCAAATAGAAGCCTGCTTCCAGCTTATTGTCCGCCTATTACAACAACGAAAAGTACTCTGACTTTACAAGGAAAACCTGACATGAAAAAGATCCTGCGCGTGGTGGTTGTGCTGCTGATTTTGCTGGTGGCCGCCGTCGCAATCCGCCTGTGGCTACTGCATCGCCACAGTGACGCTCTGTGGAATATCATCAGCCAGCAGTGCATTCCCAATCAGCAGCAGAACAACTCGCCTGCACCTTGCCTGAAAGTCGATCTGACCGGGCGCTATCTGGTGTTCAAAGATGCCAAAGGCCCGCTGCATAATTTGCTGATGCCGACGGACAAAATCACCGGTATCGAGAGCCCGAAGATCCTCGAAAACGGCGCGCCGAACTACTTCCTGGACGCGTGGGAGAATCGTCACTATCTGCTGGATGAAACCACGAAAGCGGTTCGCGATGATGATTTGGTGCTGGCCATTAACTCTCGCTACGGACGTTCTCAGAACCAGCTGCACATTCATTTGTCCTGCCTGCGCCCTGAAGTGTATCAATCCATTAACCAGCTTGCTGATAAGGTCGGTGACCAGTGGCAGCCGTTTGGCGCGGAGATCCTTGGCCATAAATATCTGGCGAGAAAAATCCCGGCAGAGGCGAATCCGTTTACCGTGCTGGCGGAGTACGTGAAGGCTCAGGGCGATGAGATGGAAAACTTTGGCCTGGCGCGGGTGGTGACGGCGAAAGGGGATGTGATGCTGTTGGCTAACCCTCGCCAACTGCTGGGCGGGAACCAGGGCTCGGCGGAAGAGATGCTGGACTACAGTTGCTCGCTGGCAAACTAAAGAAAAATGGCCTCGAATAAGAGGCCATTTTTTTATGCTATTACGACAGGTAATTCATGCCCTGTTTGAGCACCAGATCGCAGGCTTTAGTTTTCACCTTTTCAGCCAGCGGCGAGTTGCCGATGCTGTTCAGATCCAGCTTCTGGCCGTTGGCCGTGTTCAGTAAGCCCATCAGGCCCTGATTGTAGTCCTGCTTGTCGGCAGGCTTGGTGCTGCTTTCCAGCCCCAGCTTGGTCATCAGCTGGTTTTTAATGTTGTCGGTATTGGTGACGGAAGCCAGTTTGTTCTTCGCGCAGTATTCCATCACGCCAGCCGCATTGGTCATCGTACTTGAGCTAAGAGACTTGCTGTTGCCGTTCAGCAGGCTGGTCAGTGAAGAGAGAGACAGACCGCCGCTCTGAGCACCATTGCTGGTGGAGGTTGCGTTGCCGCTTTTAGTCAGCTCATTGGCGGCGCTGGAAAGTTGTTCCTGCCAGTTTGCTGCCGAAGCCTGGCCCGCGAAAAAGGCTGCTGCCAGCGCCATTGCGCAGAGCGTTTTATTCCTTGCTTTCATCTTGTGATACTCGCTTTGTTTGCCTGCGGTGCAGGAGATTTCAGGCGAGAGTATAGCGCTTTGGCCGGAAGCAGGGGGATTGAGAGTTGTCTTAAACCGTGGGGGCAGGTGAAAAAGCCGGGTTTCCCCGGCTTGTCATATCAGTTGATGATGTTCAGGGTCACATCGATGTTGCCGCGGGTTGCGTTGGAGTATGGGCAAACAATGTGTGCCGCATCGACCAGTTTTTTCGCTTCAGCAGCATCCATACCCGGCAGGTGGATGTTCAGCTTCGCTTCGATACCGAACCCAGTTGGCAGTGGCCCGATGCCGACTTCCCCTTCAATGAAAGCGTCAGACGGCATGGAGATTTTGTCGCGACCGGAGACAAACTTCATCGCGCCCAGGAAGCACGCGGAGTAGCCCGCAGCGAACAGCTGCTCAGGGTTGGTGACTTCGCCGCCCGCGCCGCCCATCTCTTTTGGCAGACCCAGCTTGACGTCCAGTACGCCGTCGGAAGAGGTTGCACGACCTTCACGGCCACCGGTGGCTTTGGCTTTTGCGGTGTATACGACTTTTTCTAAAGACATGGCAGGTTCCTCATCTTACATTTGGTTTGTGCTATAAAATAGCGTGCGATTTATATGATGTTTTAAAAATCGCCGACAGTATCGACGATTAATTATTACGTATTTAAATTACTGCGCAAGGTTTCCAGCTGCGCCTTCAGCGCCAACATGCTGTCCACGCTACAGGCGGAAGCGCAGCGCACGGAGTCTGGAATACCCAACGCTTTTTCCTGCAGCGCTTTGCCTTCCTGAGTCAGCGTCACGGCGACCTGACGCTCATCTTCTCGGGAGCGCTGGCGTAATAAGAGTCCGGCGCTTTCCAGGCGTTTAAGCAATGGCGTTAAGGTGGCTGAATCTAAAAACAGCCGTTCGCCGATTTGCGAAACCGTGACATCGTCCTGCTCCCACAGCACCAGCATCACCAGATATTGCGGATAGGTAAGCTGCAGCGGCGCAAGCAGCTGGCGGTAGAGCTTGTTCACCGCCAGGTTGGCGGAGTAGAGCGCGAAGCAAAGCTGGTTGTCCAGCAGCAGGGCGTTCGTTTCGGTCGATGTCTTCTTCATGATTTCCAATATAGATAGTGCGCGATTAAATAGCAAATTTTATTTTGTACGTGTTTGCCTGCGCGATCATACCCGGGGCTTTTTGCGATAAAGCCACAGTCCCGGCAGCGAGAGCCCGATGGAGAGCGCCCCCACGATAAATGACGCTTTTAAGAAGTTGGTCACCAGTTGGATCATCAGCGGATCGCTGTAACCAAAGTGCGTCAATTTTACCGCCGAGATCATCGCGGTGTAGGCGTAGATCCCCGGAAACATGGGAATGACGGCCGCAACGGTAAAGACCTTCGGATGAGCAAGATACCAGCGCGACCACTGAATACCAATGATACCGACCAGAATCGAAGCCAGAAAAGTGCTCCATTCGATGTTTAAACCCGCCATCATCATCGCCATGCGTGAGCCGTGGCCGATGGCACCGAGCAGGCCGCAGTAAGGCAGGGCGCGCTGAGGCACGTTAAAAACTAATGCAAAGCCCACCGCCGGTACGGCAGACAGCGCCATGTCCTGAGCCAGAGCGAGAACAAACTCAATTATGCCCATCCTCTTAGCCCCCATACCGCCATCGCCATCACTACGCCAATGCAGGTGGCAAGCGTAAGCAGGCTGGCCATCGCCCACCGGGCAAGCCCGGTGTTAACGTGGCCTTTGAACATGTCGGCCACGGCGTTAATCAGCGGGAAACCGGGAACGAGTAATAACACGCTCGCGGCCATCGCAATATTGGAAGTGGCGGCGAACGGGCCTTTGGCGATAAGCAGCCCCGACACGGTAGTGGCGACAAACGCGGTGATGCAGAAATTGATCTGCGGATGAAGCTGGCGGTGGGTGAGCAGCTGGCGGACATACATCGCCAGTGAGCTGGCGATAAAGGCGACAAACGCCCCGTCCCAGCCACCGTTGTTCAGTTTACAGAAGCAGCCGCAGGAAAGTCCCACCATCAGGACGACCAGCCAGCGCGGGTAGCGCAGCGGTTTGATGTGCTCGAAGCGTTTGAGAACGTCCCTGGCATCCAGCAGTTTGTGCTCGGTGAGGATCACGATGTGCTGAACTTCAGTCACGACGTGCATGTTGATCCCGCGATCGTTATTTTTACGGGTGGTCGTCAGGCACTGATTGTCTTTAATGGTGCTAAGCACAATGGCGTTAGCGGAGATTGAGCTTTCCACGCTGTCCATCCCCAGCGCTTTGCCAAGGCGGGTTGAAAGCTCCTCTACCAGCGCGCTTTCTGCCCCGTGCTGCAGTAAAAATAGCGCGCATTGAATACATAAACGAGTGACGTCCCGCTGGGAAGCAACATCTGGCTGCATGCTTGATCCTGACCAAAGAGAATGAAATACGCTTAACGTTTATCCATTTAACATGAGCGCTTCGCTTTATTAGCGGCGTTAGATCAAGCTTTGCGTCACTATCTCCGGCGATGAAACGTGATTATTTTTTCCAGCCATTGGTTGCAGCTCACGCAGACAATGCCGCCGATGACGAAAACCGATCCCAGCAAAAAACCGGCGTTTATCTTTTCATTCAGTAACCAGGCACCAAACACGACCCCGAGCAGCGGCGTGACAAAAGAAAAGGCGCCGAGCGCAGAAGCCTGGTAGCGCCGCAGTAAAGCAAACCAGATAAGCAAGCTCAGGAAGGAAACAATCACAGACTGAAAGACCATATTGGCCAGCAGCAGCGGTGTGGGGTTAAAGCGGGTTTGCCCCAGGAGGAACGACGCTGCAAGCAGCACAATAAAAGCCCCCGCAAGCTGAAACAGCGTCGTTTGGGCGGCGGAAACCTGGGCCAGGCGGGAGGTGCGAACCAGCACGGTGGTCGCGCCCCATGATGCGCCGGAAAGCAGGCAAAAGAGATCGCCGAAAAGCGATGAGTGCCCACCATCTGGCGCTGAAAATGTGACGATGACGCCAATAAATGCCAATACGATCCCAATCCATTGTACCGGCGTCAGGCGCTCAGAGAGCAGGGTAAAGTGTAGGCCCACGGCGGCAAACAGCGGTGCGGTATAGAGAAAAACTACGCCGTGCGCGGCACTCGTATAACGCAGGCCGATGCCAAGAAACAAATACTCGAGTGCAAACAAAACCCCAGCTCCCGCGCCAGCAAGCCAGGGCAGGGAGGCGTACTGAATTTTCTCTTTTCTCAACAGCATATAAAGTGCGACCAGCCCCGCGCCTATACCAGAACGTAAGGCGATTTGTAGGATGGGGCTGGCGTCTTCAGCCGTGGCTTTCAGGCCAGGCTGTTGCAGGCTCCATATCAGGCAGAGGGTGATCATCCCGGCGACGGCCAGGCGGTCTATGGTCTTGTATCTGGACATGCGTTTTCTCCCGAAAAACGCATTATCAACTGGGGCGATATGCTTGATATAGTGAGAAACCGCCATGCCATTGTGCGTTTCGGTCAATGTTTTCTCGACGACCTTGAAGGTGGATATCCGTGCCAAAGAAAACGCCCAGTATCCTTACCGCGCCTTTTACCGGCGAGCTTCCGGCGACGCTGTACTTTCGCAGCGCGCCGATGCCTGCGCACGGTTTGTACCTGGAACACAGTCATCCGTGGGGAGAATTTGTCTCGGCGGTAAGCGGCGTTGTGGAGGTGCAATATGCCGGAGGACACTTTGTGGTGCCGTCCCAGTACGGTATCTGGCTGCCGCCGGACACCCAGCATCTTGCGCAAAATCGGATGGAGGCGTGGCACAGCTCCGTATATGTCAGCCTCGCGGAGTGCGCAGCGTTTCCGCAGCAGGTGACCGTTATGGCTATCACGCCTCTCGTCCAGGCGATGCTCGAGCATTTACACCTTAACCCGCCGGGTATCCCTCCTTCTGAAGAGGAGTCGCGGTTCCTGCGCGTGCTGGTTGACAGGCTGATTGAGGCCGAACGTGTGGGGAACTATTTGCCAGGGTCGGACGACCCAGTGGTTCAGCGGGTGCTTAACCTTCTGGAACAAAACCCTGGGGATAGCCGCTCCGTGGCGGCGTTGGCGGCTTTGGCCAATACCAGTGAGCGAACGTTGATGAGACGTTGCCAGCGGGAGTTGGGTATGACGCTGGCGGAGTGGCGGCAGAGGCTAAGAATTGTGAAAGCGATGCCTTTGCTGGCCGAGGGATGGACCGTCGAGAATATCGCTTTTGAGCTAGGTTACGGCAGTTCATCGGCGTTTATTACGATGTTCCGCCGCTTAACCCAGGAAACGCCGGATGAGTATCGCAAGCGTGTCACCGGGCTGGAGCGTTAACTGAGCCGAAAGTCTTTTGCCTCCGGCTGCAGCAAACTTACTGGCAGACGTCGACCCATTTAGCGTGTGTGAGTTCGGCCATACGTTCAGGTGAAATGCGGACGGCGCTGTGGATAGCCCCTGCGGCGGGCAGCACTTCATCGTACTGGCGGAGTGAGATGTCGCAGAACACCGCCAGCGGGTTTTCCAACCCGAACGGGCAGACGCCGCCGACCGGATGCCCGGTCCAGTTCACCACTTCATCGCTGCTGAGCATTCGCGCTTTAGAGCCAAATGCTTCTTTAAGTTTCTTATTATCAAGACGTGCATCGCCCTTCGCGACGATCAGAATAATGTCGTTTTTGACCTTTAATGAGAGCGTTTTGGCTATTTGCCCAGGGGCCACATTGTGAGCTGCAGCGGCAAGCGCGACGGTAGCGGTGCTTTGGTTTAGCTCGATGATATCTATATCGGGGGCATGGTCGGCGAAGAATTGCCGCACGGACTGCAAACTCATGATTTTCTCCTGATCCAGGTGGCAAATAATTTCGCATAAGCTTGTGCTTTCTGTAAACCGCTTATACTTATCTCATACCCCCCTTGTCAGAAATTTCTGGATCTCCTTCACAATCACTGAAACCGGTTGCGGTAACCGGTTGCAGTAATAAATTCCGCGAGGAATACTGAACCCTGTAACCACCCCCTGTACCTAATAATAAGAGTCGTCTATGAAACGTATCCTTTTATGCTGTGCCGCTGGTATGTCTACCAGTATGGTCGTGAACAGGATGAAACAGGCCGCCCAGGATCAACAGATTGAGGTTGAGATCAAGGCGGTGGGTATCGAACAGTTCACGGATGTTATGCCTGAATTTGATTGCTGTTTACTCGGTCCGCAGATCAAATACCGTCTGGAAGATTTTAAGGCTCAGGCCGCGCCCAAACGGATCCCGGTCACGGTCATTAACTCTATGGATTACGGAATGATGCGCGGCGACAGAATTCTCGCCGATGCACTCGCGTTGATAGCCTGACAGGAGAGCCACTATGTCTTCCAACCATGCTGCATTTAATTTAATTTTTCGGTTTGTTGAAAACTACGTTAGCCCGATAGCGGGTCGCATTTCTTCCCAGCGTCACGTGATGGCCATTCGCGACGGCTTTATTTCTGCGATGCCGTTTATGATTGTCGGCTCGTTCCTGCTGGTTTTTGCTTATCCACCGTTTTCGCCAACAACCACCTGGGGCTTTGCCCGCGCCTGGCTCGACCTGGCGAAGCAGTTTGAGGGGCAAATTCTAACGCCGTTCGATATGACGATGGGCATCATGTCTATCTACATTTGTGCGGCCATAGCCTACAACCTCGGGAAACACTACGTTAAATCGCACGGGCTTGATCCTTTCATGTGCGCGATGCTGTCGCTGATGGCTTTCCTGGTGGTTGCGGCCCCGAAAACCAAAGGTACGCTGCCGGTGGACAGCCTTGGCGGTACAGGGATCTTCACCGCGATTCTGGTGGCGATTTACTGCGTAGAAATGATGCGTTTCCTGAAGGCACACAACATCGGCATCAAGCTGCCTGACCAGGTGCCACCGATGATCAAAAACTCCTTTGATCTGCTGATCCCGGTGCTGGTTGTGGTGCTGACGCTGTATCCGCTGAGTCTGTTTATTCAGTCCCAGTTCGATATGCTGATCCCACAGGCGATTATGGCCGTGTTCAAACCGCTGGTGTCCGCGGCGGATTCCCTGCCGGCGATTCTGCTTGCCGTGTTGATTGCTCACCTGCTGTGGTTTGCGGGTATCCACGGGGCGGCGATTGTCTCCGGGATGCTGCAGATGTTCTGGCTGACCAACCTGGGCCTTAACCAGGGCGCGCTGGCGGCCGGTGCACCTCTGCCGCATATCTTTATGGAGGCATTCTGGACCTTCTTCATCGTGGTCGGCGGTTCCGGGGCGACGATGGGGCTGGTTATCTGCTACCTGCGCAGTAAATCTGCTCACCTGCGTTCCATTGGCCGTCTGAGCATTGTGCCAACCTGCTTTAACATTAACGAGCCGGTGATCTTCGGTACGCCGATTGTGATGAACCCGGTGTTCTTCATTCCGTTCCTGCTGGCACCCATGGTTAACGCCGTGCTGGCCTGGGGCGCGATGAAGCTGGAGCTGATTGGCCGTGTGATTTCCGTTGTGCCGTGGACCGCGCCTGCGCCAATCGGTGCTGCCTGGGCGCTGGGCTGGGACTTCCGTGCCGCTATCCTGGTGATTCTGCTGGCCTGCGTGTCGTCCATCATCTACTTCCCGTTCTTCAAAGTGTACGAGAAGCAGCTGCTGGAGCAGGAGAAAGAAGAAGCTCAGAGAGCGAGCGAGGAAGGGAGCCAACAGCTGGCTTAATGGTTTAGCTCAATGAAGAACGGCGGGGAAACCCGCCGTTTGCTATTTCAGGGTACAGTCGCCGCAGCGTTGAACGTCAGGCAGCTTATAGCGCTGGCAGCAGGTGCGTCTGACCAGAATGCCTTCACGCGAAATGACCGTGCGGTAGAGTGGATTATCCCGGCCACATGAAAGCTGTTTTTCAAAGAAACAGGTCTGTACCAGCGTTGCCAGGCTCTGTTCATCCAGCAGCGGTTTTAGCTCGCCGAAGAACCAGTTTACCAGGTAGCCGGTGTTGCTCCAGATAAGCCGGGCATTGATCTCTTCGCTGGCTTCCAGCGCCGCCACTACCGGCATCAACCCTTCGACGATGAATTTTTCCAGCCGCAGGTGGAGCGGCAGCTCGCTTACCTGACAATCCTCAGACACATCAATCCAGAAGCATTTTGCCCGCCCCGTTTCGTGGAACTCCACCCGCACATGCTGAGGCGAAATGTTCAGCGCTTTAGGCTGAGTCAGCAGCGCCATCATCATCGGCGGCACCAGCAGGCCGATGTACCATTGCGCCCATAAAGACTTCAGCGGTTTGTGCTCGCGGGTAAGCTGAGGCTGGTGACGATAGATATGGTCGCCGTAGGCCGCCATCAGAGAGGTTAGCGTGGCGGGACGCTGCCACTCGCTTAGCGACATTGCTGCGGCGGGAGCCTGTTCGTTTAATTTGAGGATGTCGTTGAAGTAGGGGCGGTGCGCGGCAAAATACTCCCGCAGCGAATCTGCCAGTGGGCTTTCCGTTGGGGGCCAGGGAAGCACAAAGCAGCCGCTGTCGTCGCTGAGCTGGAGGGATTGAAGCGCCATACCTTTGTCAGTACTTAATCTAAATGATAATGATTAGCAATACTAACTGCGGGGGAAATCTCTGGCAAGGTGAATTCACCGCCATCGCTGAGAGATGGCGGTTTTTGCGATCCAGGGCGCGTCTCGCCGGGTTAACTCACGGCAAGCATTTCGTTCGTCAGGATGCTGTTTCTTCCGCGGTTTTTGGCCTGGTATAACGCTTTATCGGCAAGGCTCAGGGCATCGTCAATGCTGCCTTCAGTGAAGGGCGCAAGCCCAATACTGACGGTAACGTTGGTCGCGACCTGGTTATTAAACATATGTGGAATGTCCAGATCGAAAACGCGCTGGCGGATCCTTTCCGCCGACTGCATAGCACGTTCAGCATCGATGTTGGTGAGCATAATCATGAACTCTTCCCCGCCGTAGCGCGTGACAAGATCCCTTGAACGCACGGCATCGCGAATCGCCGCTGAGACCCGAATCAACGCCTGGTCGCCCATCGCATGGCCGTAGTGGTCGTTGTAGGACTTGAAGTGGTCGATATCCAGCAGCAAAACGTAGTGGCTGCCGCTGCCAGAGGCCTGAATGTGATCGAGGCGGTTTTGAAAGCCGCGGCGGTTGTACAGGCCGGTTAAAGGATCAAGCATGCTGAGATCGGTCAGCGTCTCTTTTTCTTCGAGCAGTTTATTCATCAGTCGCTGGGTGAAGCGGTCATTACGTTTCTGAATAATATGCTGAATAGCGATCCCGATAGCGGGCAGCGCAATGGAATAGATCACCCGCAGCCATTGATCAACGTTGCCCAGCCAAAGTACGACCAGTGCAACAGGGAGGCTGTGCAGCAGGAAAGCCACAATATTATTAATAAATGCAATCGCGCCAATAAAAAGCACCGACATCAGGCTAATCACCAGAAATGAGGTGTCCAGATCCCCGATAGCCGCATTTTTAATGAAAATATGTATCGCCCATAATAACCCGAGAAATAAAGAAACAAAGTTCAGGTTAATCAATAGCTTTTTTTTCAACATCTGCCAGCCAAGTAGCGCCAGGCTAATCAGCAGAATGGCGACGATGGGCGGCGTTATGCGCATTGTCGAATGGAGCGGAAAGAGCATCGAAAAAACGGCTGCCAGGGCATTGAGCAGCAAAAATAAACGTAAAGAAAGCAGCTGCTTTGCTTTGAGTAAGGCTCGCCAGGTTTGGGCTGTCATAGAACGATTGTGTCTTGGGTAAACGCGTCAGGTGTTGTGTGTGTCGTATCAATGAAAAGCGAGTTATCGACTTTTCTGGCAACTATTGGAATTTTTATAAGGCAAACTAAAGCCGGCGCTCAATCTATCACCTTACTGAAAATCTGTCATTAAATGACACGTCAACCCTGGCTATTTCAGCCATAGGTCGCGCACGTTTTTACGCTGACAGTTGAGAAAATTTATCATATGATATTGGTTATCATTATCATGATGAGGCATAAAGATGCTGCAACGACGACTCGAAGGTGGCTGGAGTATAATGGTGGCGGGGCTTGCCGTGGCGCTGCTTGCCTGCCTGGATCTCAGTTTCAGCCAGTGGCGCGTGCTGGTGGTTATCGGCCTGCTTGCAACGGCATTGATGCTCTATCACAAGACCTTGAGACACTTTGTTTTACTGCCATCATGCGTAGCATTTGCCAGCGGATTGCTGTTGATTGTGATGAATTTGGGTGCAATGAGATAAACAAGCTGGGGAGAAAAAGAGGGTCACTTCATAAGAAGTGGTGCGAAGAGAGGGACTTGAACCCTCACGTCCGTAAGGACACTAACACCTGAAGCTAGCGCGTCTACCAATTCCGCCACCTTCGCACAGTTTCCAGATTTGCATCTGAAGAGTTTTGATATCGCCTTCGCATTGGTGCGAAGAGAGGGACTTGAACCCTCACGTCCGTAAGAACACTAACACCTGAAGCTAGCGCGTCTACCAATTCCGCCACCTTCGCGCAGTGCGAACGATATCTTTCGTGGTTTTGTTGGTGCGAAGAGAGGGACTTGAACCCTCACGTCCGTAAGAACACTAACACCTGAAGCTAGCGCGTCTACCAATTCCGCCACCTTCGCATACCTGTAATACCGAAGTATCACAACCACGGAGGCGCATTCTAGATGTTTTCTGAGCTTCGTCAACACTTAATTTGGTGCCGCTTTCCCGACTGATGCAAAAAGCGGCACCTGAGCGCTTCTAGCGCTTTTTACCCGCTCGGGTCAGCACGGCGCGGTAAACTTTGAAGCGGCCGGTTTGAGCAATAACTTCATGGCTGCCAAACACTTCGTCCAGTACGTCCGGGTAGGCAAGGAAGGCGTTCGCTACGATGCGCAATTCGCCACCCATATTCAGATGGCGCGCCGCGCCGCGAATAAGCTGGTGCGCCGCATCGAGGCTGGTTTGCATCCCGTCGTGGAATGGCGGGTTGGAGATGATCATGTCGAAACGGCCGTTGATTTCCGAGTAGACGTTACTGGCGATCACTTCCCCTTCAATGCCGTTGGCGGCAAGCGTTGCGCGGCTGGCGGCGACCGCCGGTGCGCTAACATCGCTAAGCGTGAGGCGGACTTTTGGCGAGTGGCTGGCGAGAGTAATCGCCAGTACGCCTGCGCCGCAGCCAACATCCAGCACTTTGCCTTTGGTGTGTGGCGTCAGAGTGGAAAGCAGCAGTTTGCTGCCGGTATCCAGACCGTCGCGGCTAAAGACGCCCGGCAGGGTTTTCACGGTCATCCCTTCATGAGGGTATTCGCCCCACCAGCTGTTTTCATCAAACGCGGGTTGTTGCTCAAGGCGGCCGTGGTACAGACCGCAGCGGCGCGCGCTGTCGATTTTCGTCAGCGGGCAAACGTCAGCCAGCATTTGCTCTGCGCTACGCACGCCAGAGCGGTTTTCTCCGACGACAAAAACATCGGTACCAACCGGCATCAGCGACAGAATGTTCATCAACTGGAACTGGGCTTCCGGCTTGTTTTTCGGCCAGTAGTAGATAAGCGTATTGCTGTCGGCAACGTCATCCGCGCCGGCCACCAGGCCATATCGTGCGTTCTCACCCATCTGCGCGCTTAATACCTGCCAGTGGTGGAATTGCTGGGTGTGGGCGCGGCTGGCGGCGGTGTCGAAACGCGCCGGCAGGTCGTCTTGCATGTCACCGGCAAACAACACACGGCTCTCGGTAAAATCATCGCTGTGGCGCAGCAGTACTTCACTCGCCGGGGTAAACGCACTCATCAAATTGCTCCTGGAAAATCAGAGCGTGGATTATAGAGCTTTAATGGCGTGGATTCGATGAATTTGCTATATTTGCCGCCCGAATTACGCTCTCAACAGGTTTCGCTATGACTTCCCCTTCCCGACGTGACTGGCAGTTACAGCAACTGGGTATTACCCAGTGGGTGCTGCGCCGTCCGACGGCTTTACAGGGCGAAATTGCGGTATCTTTGCCCGCGGGCGTGCGTTTAGTGATGGTGGCAGAGACGCTACCAGCCTTGAACGATCCGCTGGTGAAGGACATTTTACGCAGCATAGCGTTAAGCCCTGAGCAAGTCATGCAACTGACGCCGGAGCGGGCTGCAATGATGCCGCCCGACAGTCGCTGCAATAGCTGGCGCTTGGGCGTTGAGCAGCCGCTGACGCTAAGCGGCGCGCAGCTTGCGTCCCCTGCGCTTGACGAGCTTTATCACAATGGCAACGCGCGACAGGCGCTGTGGCAACAGATTTGCGAACATGAACACGATTTCTTCCCTGACGCCGAATGATTTGGCGGACGCGTATGCCATTGAGCTGCGCAGTCATGCTTTTCCCTGGAGTGAAAAAACCTTTGCCAGTAATCAGGGCGAACGCTATTTCAATTTGCGGCTGGATGTTGACGGCAAACTTGCTGCTTTTGCGGTGACGCAGGTCATTCTCGATGAAGCCACGCTGTTTAACATTGCTGTCGATCCGGCGTATCAGCGTCAAGGGCTTGGAAAAGCGCTGCTTGAGCATCTTATTGCAGAGCTTGAGAAGCGGGATGTCTTTACGCTGTGGCTGGAGGTGCGCGCCTCTAACGTCGCCGCCAGAACGCTGTATGAAAACCTGGGCTTTAACGAAGCGACGGTGCGTCGCAATTATTATCCTGCAAAAGAAGGTCGGGAAGACGCGATCGTGATGGCGCTCCCCCTCGGTTAATTTTTAAAAGGTGTGTGGATGAACTGGGACTGGATTTTATTTGATGCGGACGAAACGCTGTTTACCTTTGACGCGTTCGGCGGTTTGCAGCGCATGTTTCTCGATTACAGCGTGACCTTTACTGCAGATGATTTCCAGGAGTACCAGGCGGTAAACAAGCCGCTGTGGGTCGACTACCAGAACGGGGCGATTACCGCGCTGCAGCTGCAGCTCAGGCGTTTTGAGGACTGGGCCGGGCGGCTGAATGTGCCGTCAGCAGAGCTGAACGATGCCTTTTTATCCGCTATGGCCGAAATTTGCGCCCCTCTGCCTGGCGCGGTTTCTCTTCTGAATGCGCTGAAGGGCAAAGCGAAACTTGGCATCATCACCAACGGCTTTACCGCGCTCCAGCAGATCCGCCTTGAGCGCACCGGTCTGCGTGACTATTTCGATCTGCTGGTGATCTCCGAGCAGGTGGGGGTCGCCAAGCCAGACCGCCGTATTTTCGACTATACCTTTGAGCAGATGAAACAGCCGCCGCGCGACCGCGTTTTAATGGTTGGTGACACGGCAGAATCCGACATTCTTGGCGGTATCAACGCCGGGATAGCAACCTGCTGGCTGAACGCCCACGGGCGCACCGCGCCGGAAGGGATTGAACCGACCTGGCAGGTCACCTCGTTAAGTGAACTGGAGCAACTGCTGTGTAAGCCATGATTGTTGATTGTTAAACCCGCAATGATGGGTAAAATAGCCGCCAAATAACGTTCACTCGCCGCGTGGCTCAAGGCCGCGCGCACTTACAGAAGATGTAATTATGACTTTGTCTCCTTATTTGCAAGAGGTGGCTAAACGCCGCACTTTTGCCATTATCTCTCACCCGGATGCCGGTAAAACGACCATCACCGAAAAGGTGCTGCTGTTCGGACAGGCGATCCAGACCGCCGGGACGGTTAAAGGCCGTGGCTCAAGCCAGCACGCTAAATCCGACTGGATGGAGATGGAAAAACAGCGTGGGATCTCGATCACCACCTCGGTGATGCAGTTCCCGTATCGCGACAGCCTGGTCAACCTGCTGGATACCCCAGGGCACGAAGACTTCTCCGAAGATACCTACCGTACCCTGACCGCCGTTGACTGCTGCCTGATGGTTATCGATGCCGCGAAAGGCGTAGAAGATCGTACCCGTAAGCTGATGGAAGTTACCCGTCTGCGCGACACGCCGATCATCACCTTCATGAACAAACTGGACCGCGACATTCGCGATCCAATGGAAGTGCTGGATGAAGTTGAGCGCGAGCTGAAGATTGGCTGTGCGCCAATCACCTGGCCAATCGGCTGCGGCAAGCTGTTCAAAGGGGTTTACCATCTTTATAAAGATGAAACCTACCTCTACCAGACCGGTAAAGGCCACACGATCCAGGAAGTGCGCATCGTGAAAGGGCTGAACAGCCCGGAACTCGACGCGGCAGTAGGGGAAGATCTCGCTCAGCAGCTGCGTGACGAGCTGGAACTGGTGCAGGGCGCTTCCAACGAGTTCGATCATGAGCTGTTCCTGGCCGGTGAAATTACCCCGGTATTCTTCGGCACCGCGCTGGGTAACTTCGGCGTCGACCACATGCTGGATGGCCTGGTGGAGTGGGCGCCGGCTCCGATGCCGCGCAAAACCGACACGCGTCTGGTGGAAGCGGCGGACGAGAAGTTCACCGGATTTGTCTTTAAGATCCAGGCCAACATGGACCCGAAACACCGCGACCGCGTCGCCTTTATGCGCGTGGTGTCCGGTAAGTATGAGAAGGGCATGAAGCTACGCCAGGTGCGTATCGGCAAAGACGTCATTATTTCTGACGCGCTGACCTTTATGGCCGGGGATCGTTCTCACGTGGAAGAAGCTTATCCGGGCGATATCATCGGCCTGCACAACCACGGCACGATTCAGATCGGCGATACCTTTACCCAGGGCGAAATGATGAAGTTCACCGGTATTCCGAACTTCGCCCCGGAACTGTTCCGCCGCATTCGCCTGCGCGATCCGCTTAAGCAGAAGCAGTTGCTTAAAGGTCTGGTTCAGCTGTCTGAAGAAGGTGCGGTGCAGGTGTTCCGTCCTATTGCCAACAACGACCTTATTGTTGGTGCGGTTGGGGTTCTGCAGTTCGACGTGGTCGTCGCCCGTCTGAAGAGCGAATACAACGTGGAAGCGATTTACGAATCGGTCAACGTGGCGACGGCGCGTTGGGTTGAAGGGAATGACGTTAAGAAGTTTGAAGAATTCAAACGTAAAAACGAAGTTCAGTTGGCGCTGGATGGCGGCGATAACCTGACCTATATCGCCCCAACGATGGTAAACCTGAACATCACTCAGGAACGTTACCCTGACGTGACCTTCCGTAAAACGCGCGAGCACTAATTATCAGCCAGAGCACGGTGTTTGCCGTGCTCTTCCCACTTTCCCTGTCTTTTTAATCCCTTGCAGAATCCTCTTAATTTCCCGCGAATCCTGTGTCATTGCTGCTTTTTCCATCAACACGTCATGCACTTTTATGATTGTGATCTATATTTAACAAAGTGATGACAATTTTATTGGATGAAAGCTCCGGGAATTAATCATTTTCTGGTGTCTTGTTGGCGTTTCTCATGTCATCTCAATATTAATAGCTGATTTTTTTCAGCTTACGAGAAACGAGAAAGCTCAAATGATGAGCAAACCTACAGGAATTAATCGATGACTACGACTAAGATTTCAAAAACTCTGCTGGCGGTTGTGTTGGGCTCTGTACTGGCAAGCACCAGTGCCTTTGCGGAAGACACTCTGCTCAATAAAACGGAATCTACCGCTGATAGTGCAGGGAAAAAAATCGATAGCTCAATGACTAAAGTCGGTAATTTCATGGACGACAGCGGCATCACAGCGAAAGTCAAAGCAGCACTTGTTGACGATAAAAACATCAAAAGTACCGACATTTCGGTCAAAACCGACAATAAAGTGGTCACCCTGAGCGGTTTTGTTGAAAGTCAGGCGCAGGCGGAGCAGGCCGTTGCCACGGCGAAAAAAGTGGAAGGCGTGACCTCGGTGAGTGACAAGCTCCACGTTCGTGACGCGAAAACGCAGTCGGTGAAAGGCTATGCCGGTGATGCGGCCACGACCAGCGAGATCAAAGCGAAATTACTGGCCGACAGCATTGTGCCGTCGCGCCATATAAAAGTAGAAACCACTGACGGCGTGGTTCAGCTGTCCGGTGAGGTGAAGTCCGCCGCCCAGTCTGAGAAGGCAGAAAGCATTGCCAAAGCTGTTGAAGGCGTAAGAAGCGTTAAAAACGATCTGAAAGTGAAGTAAAGCAGCACCCGAAATGGCTTCCAGGGCTCGTGCCTGGAAGCGATAAGCACCACCTTTACACATTATCGCCTGCGGGTTAGCCATTCGGCGCCCGTGAAGAAGCGATAAGATTCACTATGGTTAAGGAGAGTCTATGTTTCGTTGGGGCATTATTTTTCTGGTTATTGCGTTGATCGCTGCGGCCCTGGGCTTCGGTGGTCTGGCCGGTACCGCTGCAGGTGCTGCAAAAATTGTCTTTATCGTCGGGATCATTCTGTTCCTGGTCAGCCTGTTTATGGGGCGCAGACGTCCTTAGCAACGCTCACTGAGTAACATGCCGATACAAAAGAAAAGCCAGTCCTGGTGACTGGCTTTATACTGGCGACAACCCTCTGTCGTTAGAAAAGAACTACCAGACGGCTCGTTAAAAAAAACAGGAAAATCAATTCATTGATTTTCAGCTGCTCACCATAAAGAGGGAAAAACCACGCTTTTTCCCTCTTTGTCAGCAACCTTAAGCCAGTCCTTGTGACTGGCTTTCGCCGTTTTACTTAGCGCGCTATGGGTATAGGGTAGAAATTCACAACAACAGAATTCAGGAAAGCAGGGTGGGAAATCGTATACCCGTTACGCTCGGCAATATTGCGCCGCTGGCGACTAAATCTTTTCGTCCTGGAAAGCTCGCTCTGATTTGTGAAGGGGGCGGGCAGCGCGGGATCTTTACGGCCGGGGTTCTGGATGAGTTTATGCGCGCGGAATTCAACCCCTTTGATCTGTTCCTTGGTACTTCAGCCGGGGCGCAGAATCTCTCCGCTTACGTTTGTAATCAGCCGGGATACGCGCGCCGCGTCATTACGCGGTTTACGACGACGAGGGATTTCTTTAATCCACTCCGCTTTGCGCGCGGAGGACATCTGATCGATCTCGACTGGCTGATTGAGTCGACCGCCGCCAGGCTGCCGCTGTCGATATCCAGCGCCGACCCGCTGTTTGAGCAGGGAAAAGAGTTCTTTATGTGTGCCTGCCGCAGTGATGACTATACGGCGAATTATTTTTCGCCGACCGCAGATACCTGGCTAAATTTGCTGAAAGCCTCCAGCGCCATTCCCGGTTTTTACCGCTCAGGCGTGGATATTGACGGCGTGAGCTACCAGGACGGCGGTATCAGTGATGCGGTACCGGTGCGGGAGGCGGTTAATCGCGGGGCGGAAACGCTGGTGGTCATTCGCACCGTGCCTTCACAGATGTACTACACGCCGCAATGGTTCAAACATATGGAGCGCTGGCTGGGCGAAAGCAGTCTGCAGCCGCTGTTGAACCTGGTACAGCACCACGAAGAAAGCTACCGTGAGATCCAAAACTTCATTGAGAAGCCGCCAGGTAAACTGAGAATCTTCGAGATTTATCCACCTAAAGCGCTATTAAGCAGCGCGCTCGGCAGCCGCCTGCCTTCGTTGACGGCGGATTATCAAACGGGGCGCTTGTGCGGGCGCTATTTCCTGGCCACCATTGGCAAACTGCTGGTGGCTAAGCCGCCGTTAAGACGCCATTTGCCGCGTATTAATACGCCAGGCCCGTTGGTCATCCCCCCGGCGGCGGCGGCAAATGAATCGCTGGTTAAACCGCTTAGCCCTGGCCTGCAGGCGAATGATGCGGCGTTTGATAATGAGGATCTTGCGTGAGTTTTACGTTCTACGACACCCATTGCCACTTTGATTTTCCCCCTTTCACCGGGGATGAAGAGCACAGCCTCGCGCTGGCCGCTGAAGCTGGGGTGCGTAAAATTATTGTGCCCTCAATAGAAGCAGAACGTTTCAATCGCGTACTCGCGCTGGCGCAGAGTTACCCTGCGCTTTATGCCGCTCTGGGCATGCATCCGATTGTGATTGAAAAGCACGATGAAACAGGGCTGGCCACGCTGGAAGATCTTTTGCGGCAAAAGCCGGAGAAGCTGATCGCGATCGGTGAGATTGGGCTGGATCTTTATCGTGAAGATCCGCAGCTCGACAGGCAGGAGTTTATCCTCGGTGAGCAGTTGAAGCTGGCGAAGCGTTACGATCTGCCGGTGCTGCTTCACTCCCGCCGTACTCACGACAAGCTGGCGCTGCACCTGAAGCGCCACAATTTGCCCAGAACCGGCGTGGTGCACGGTTTTGCCGGGAGCTTGCAGCAGGCGGAACGGTTTATTGCGATGGGCTATCGCATTGGTGTCGGCGGTACCATCACCTATCCGCGTGCCAGCAAAACCCGGGATGTGATGGCCCGGCTACCGCTTTCATCGCTGTTACTGGAAACCGATGCACCGGATATGCCGCTGAACGGCTGGCAGGGGCAGCCCAACCGCCCGGAACGTGCCGCAAAGGTCTTCGACGTGCTGTGTGAATTACGCCCGGAGCCCGCAGAAATCATTGCTAATACCTTGAAAAACAACGCAGACGAATTATTCGCTTTCTAATGAGTCACGCTCAAAGTGTGACGCTCATCACCATGCTATGTAAATTTTTCTATACATTTCGTCCTACACGTGATTGCTCCGGCACTTTTCTCGTCCCTGTGGTTATAATCCGCGCGCTAAAAAGGGGCTGCTAAAGCCCGAATCTTTCCAGTTGATACACAGGGATACTGTATGCAAATACTCATGGGATTGATCGGCATGGTGGCATTGCTGCTGATCGCCGTTTTACTGTCCAGCAACCGCAAGGCGATCAACCTGCGCACCGTCATTGGCGCGTGGCTTATCCAGATCGGTATCGGGGCGTTGATCCTTTACGTTCCGGTCGGGCGTAAGGTGCTGCTCGCGATGTCGGAAGGGGTGGCTAACGTCATCGCCTACGGCAACTCAGGGATTTCCTTCCTGTTTGGCGGGCTGGTTTCTGACAAAATGTTTGAAGTTTTTGGCGGCGGCGGCTTTATTTTCGCGCTGCGCGTTCTGCCGATTATCGTCTTCTTCTCCTCGCTTATCGCCGTGCTTTACTACCTCGGCGTGATGCAGTTAGTGATCCGGATTCTTGGCGGTGGCCTGCGTAAGGTACTGAAAACCTCGCGCACTGAATCCTTGTCGGCGACGGCGAATATTTTCGTTGGCCAAACCGAAGCGCCGCTGGTTGTGCGCCCTTATATCGCCACGATGACCCGATCTGAGCTGTTTGCCGTCATGTGCGGCGGTCTTGCTTCCGTGGCGGGTTCCGTGCTGGCGGGCTATGCGCAGATGGGCGTGCCGCTGGAATACCTGATTGCCGCGTCCTTTATGGCCGCGCCGGGCGGGCTACTGTTTGCCAAGATCATGCTGCCTGAAACGGAAACCCCGAACGACACGCCGGAGCTGGAGTCGATGAAAAACGACCCGGACCGCCCGGCTAACGTGCTGGATGCGGCGGCGTCTGGCGCAGCTTCCGGGATGCAGCTGGCGCTGAACGTCGGGGCGATGCTGCTGGCGTTTGTGGCGCTGATTGCCCTGCTGAACGGGATGCTGTCCGGCATCGGCGGCTGGTTCAACTATCCGCAGCTTTCGCTGGAGCTGATGCTCGGCTGGGTGTTTTCCCCGGTCGCCTGGTTGATTGGCGTGCCGTGGAGCGAGGCGACTGTCGCGGGCTCGTTTATCGGCCAGAAGCTGATCATCAACGAGTTCGTAGCCTACCTGAACTTTGGCGCTTACCTGAAGGATGATGCCGAAGTGGCTGCGGCGGGTCTGCAGGTGCTGTCCGGCCATACCAAAGCGATTATCTCCTTCGCGCTGTGCGGATTTGCTAACCTTTCTTCTATCGCCATTCTGATCGGTGGCCTGGGCAGCATGGCACCAAACCGTCGGCATGATGTGGCTCAGCTGGGCATGAAGGCCGTGGCGGCGGGGACGCTGTCTAACCTGATGAGTGCCACCATCGCCGGGCTTTTCCTGGCGCTGTAGCCTGCAATAAAAATGTTATAATAATAACATTCAGCGGTAACCGATGGCTGGCGCTCTGTCAGCCATTTTCTTGCTTCCTGGCGCAATTTAGCGCGTTATTTTGTTCCTTTAATCACATATACTCTATGAAAGCTTGCAATTCATGCTTTGGCTTTTGTGAGGCGAGACACAAAATTGCATCGGTGGTGGGTGTTAGAATTCTAACATTGCAACCGGCAATGTGCGGTGAGAAGGATCTCAACGTGAGGGTGACCCAGGTGACCACTCTTCTTCAAGGAACCAAGTCCGCTCCAACGTGTTGAGTTTCCAGGCCGGAGACTTATTTCCCTTTTGTTGGAGAGCGTTATGACCGATTTAACCCAAAGCAGCCTGCGTGCGCTGAAACTGATGGATCTGACTACCCTGAACGACGATGACACTAACGAGAAAGTCATCGCTCTGTGCCATCAGGCGAAAACCCCAGTCGGTAACACCGCTGCGATTTGTATCTACCCGCGCTTTATCCCAATTGCCCGTAAAACCCTGAAAGAGCAGGGCACTCCGGACATCCGCATTGCGACGGTGACCAACTTCCCACATGGTAACGACGATATCGACATCGCGCTGGCAGAAACTCGTGCCGCTATCGCTTACGGCGCGGACGAAGTGGACGTGGTATTCCCATACCGGGCGCTGATTGCCGGTAACGAGCAGGTAGGCTTCGACCTGGTGAAAGCGTGTAAAGACGCCTGTGCCAGCGCTAACGTCCTGCTGAAAGTGATCATCGAAACCGGCGAGCTGAAGACCGAAGAACTGATCCGCAAAGCGTCTGCTATTGCGATTAAAGCCGGGGCCGATTTTATCAAAACCTCGACTGGTAAAGTGCCGGTTAACGCTACTCCAGAAAGCGCTCGCATCATGATGGAAGTGATCCGCGATATGGGCGTGGAAAAAACCGTAGGCTTCAAACCAGCCGGTGGTGTTCGCTCTGCTGAAGATGCTGCGCAGTTCCTGGCTATCGCAGACGATCTGTTCGGTGCCGATTGGGCCGACTCCCGTCATTACCGCTTCGGGGCATCCAGCCTGTTAGCCAGCCTGCTGAAAGCGCTGGGCCATGGGGACGGTAAAAGCGCCAGCAGCTATTAATTACTCGTCATACTTCAAGCCGCAGGTGCGTTAGCTGCACTCCCTCACCCCAGTCACTTACTTCAGTAAGCTCCTGGGGATGAGCTCTTTTGCCGTGTGATTCGGTCCATTTGGATCTCACCCCAAGGGGCCAGTGCAAGCACTGTTCAAAACGCTAATCGTTTTGTCCTGCGACTCGAATTATCCAGAGTAATCTTTAATTGCGGCGGGTTTTCCGCCGCCTTTCACCCGCATTTCCCAGGGGGGTGCCGTGTTTCTCGCACAAGAAATTATTCGTAAAAAACGTGATGGCCTGGTACTGAGTGACGAAGAGATTCGCTTCTTTATCAATGGTATTCGCGACAACACCGTCTCTGAAGGGCAAATTGCTGCTCTGGCGATGACCATTTTCTTCCACGACATGACTATGCCGGAAAGGGTGTCGCTGACGATGGCGATGCGGGATTCAGGCACCGTACTGGACTGGAAAAGCCTTAACCTCAACGGCCCGATTGTAGACAAACACTCCACCGGCGGCGTGGGCGATGTCACTTCGCTGATGCTTGGCCCTGTGGTGGCGGCCTGCGGTGGCTATGTGCCGATGATTTCAGGCCGTGGCCTGGGGCACACCGGCGGGACGCTGGACAAGCTGGAGGCGATTCCGGGCTTCGATATCTTCCCGGATGATAACCGTTTCCGCGACATTATTAAGGACGTCGGCGTGGCCATCATCGGCCAGACCAGCTCGCTGGCACCGGCGGACAAACGTTTTTATGCCACCCGCGATATTACCGCGACGGTGGATTCCATCCCGCTTATCACAGCTTCCATTCTGGCAAAAAAACTGGCCGAAGGATTGGACGCGCTGGTGATGGACGTGAAAGTTGGCAGCGGTGCATTTATGCCGACTTACGAGCTGTCAGCCCAACTGGCAGAGGCTATTGTTGGCGTTTCTAACGGCGCAGGCGTGAAGACCACCGCACTGCTGACGGACATGAACCAGGTGCTGGCTTCCAGCGCGGGTAATGCCGTAGAGGTCCGTGAAGCGGTACAGTTCCTGACGGGTGAATATCGTAACCCGCGTCTGTTCGACGTCACGATGGCGCTGTGCGTGGAAATGCTGATTTCCGGCAAGCTTGCCAAAGACGATACGGAAGCACGTGCGAAACTGCAGGCAGTGCTGGACAACGGCAAAGCGGCCGAAGTGTTTGGCCGAATGGTTGCCGCGCAGAAAGGCCCGAGCGACTTCGTTGAAAATTATGCGAAGTACTTGCCAACGGCGATGCTGAGCAAGGCGGTGTATGCCGAAACGTCCGGATTTGTCTCGGCGATGGACACTCGCGCGCTGGGCATGGCGGTAGTGTCGATGGGCGGCGGTCGTCGCCAGGCTTCCGACACCATTGATTACAGCGTCGGCTTTACCGACATGGCGCGTCTGGGAGAATCTATCGACGGTGAACGTCCGCTGGCGGTGATCCACGCGAAAGACGAAGCCAGCTGGCAGGAAGCTGCGAAGGCGGTGAAAGCGGCAATCAGCATTGACGAAAAAGCACCGCAGGAAACACCAACGGTCTATCGCCGAATCACCGAATAACGGTATACTGATCTGATCCCTATTTTATAGAGCACAAGGTACGGAGAATAATATGAAACGTGCGTTTATTATGGTGCTGGACTCGTTCGGCATCGGTGCTACCGAAGACGCAGAGCGCTTCGGAGATGTCGGCTCTGATACCCTCGGTCACATCGCGGAGGCTTGCGCCAAAGGCGAAGCTGACAAAGGCCGTAAAGGCCCCCTGAACCTGCCTAACCTGACTCGTCTTGGGCTGGTCAAAGCTCATGAAGGCTCCACCGGCAAAGTGGCCGCAGGCATGGACGGTAAGGCAGAAGTTATCGGCGCTTACGGCTGGGCACACGAGCTTTCTTCCGGCAAAGACACCCCGTCTGGCCACTGGGAAATCGCTGGCGTGCCGGTTCTGTTTGACTGGGGCTATTTCAGCGATCACGAAAACAGCTTCCCGCAGGAGCTGCTGGACAAACTGGTCAAGCGTGCCAATCTGCCGGGCTACCTCGGCAACTGCCACTCTTCCGGGACCGTGATCCTGGACCAGCTGGGCGAAGAGCACATGAAAACCGGGAAACCGATTTTCTACACCTCTGCTGACTCCGTGTTCCAGATTGCCTGCCACGAAGAAACCTACGGTCTGGATAAGCTTTATGAGCTGTGCGAAATCGCGCGTGAAGAGCTGACCGAAGGCGGCTACAACATTGGCCGCGTTATCGCGCGTCCGTTTGTTGGCGATAAAGCTGGCAACTTCCAGCGTACCGGTAACCGTCACGACTTAGCGGTCGAGCCACCTGCCGCCACCGTGCTGCAGAAGCTGGTTGATGAGAAAAACGGCCAGGTTGTTTCCGTGGGTAAAATTGCGGACATCTACGCCAACTGCGGTATCACTAAAAAAGTGAAGGCAACCGGTCTGGATGCGCTGTTCGACGCAACCATCAAAGAGATGAAAGAAGCCGGCGACGACACCATCGTGTTCACCAACTTCGTAGACTTTGACTCTTCCTGGGGCCACCGTCGCGACGTCGCTGGCTACGCGGGCGGCCTTGAGCTGTTCGACCGCCGCCTGCCGGAGCTGATGGCGCTGCTGAAAGAGGACGATATTCTGATCCTCACCGCGGACCACGGCTGTGATCCGACCTGGCAAGGCACCGACCATACTCGCGAGCACATTCCGGTGCTGATCTACGGCCCGAAAGTGAAAGCCGGTTCCCTCGGCCACCGCGAAACCTTCGCGGATATCGGCCAGACGGTAGCGAAGTACTTCGGTCTTTCCGACATGGACTACGGCAAAAACATGCTGTGATCCCTTTGGGCGGGCGGTTGCCCGCCTGATTGCTAACTTTTTAAATCAAGGAATACACAATGGCTACGCCACACATTAACGCAGAAATGGGCGATTTCGCTGACGTAGTACTGATGCCGGGTGACCCGCTGCGCGCCAAGCACATCGCGGAAACTTTCCTGGAAGACGTGCGTGAAGTGAACAACGTGCGCGGCATGCTCGGTTTCACCGGAACTTACAAAGGCCGTAAGATCTCCGTTATGGGTCACGGCATGGGTATCCCATCCTGCTCCATCTACGCGAAAGAGCTGATCACCGACTTCGGCGTGAAGAAAATCATTCGCGTGGGTTCCTGCGGCGCGGTTCGTGCGGACGTTAAGCTGCGCGACGTGGTTATCGGTATGGGCGCGTGTACTGACTCTAAAGTTAACCGCCTGCGCTTCAAGGATCACGACTTCGCGGCTATCGCGGACTTCGATATGGTTCGCAACGCGGTTGATGCGGCAAAAGCGCTGGGCGTTGACGCTCGCGTGGGCAACATCTTCTCTGCAGACCTGTTCTATACGCCAGATCCGTCCATGTTCGACGTGATGGAAAAATACGGCATTCTGGGTGTGGAAATGGAAGCGGCCGGGATCTACGGCGTAGCGGCTGAGTTCGGTGCGAAAGCGCTGACCATCTGTACCGTGTCTGACCACATCCGTACTCACGAGCAGACCACCGCCGCTGAGCGTCAGACCACCTTCAACGACATGATCAAAATTGCTCTGGAATCCGTCCTGCTGGGCGACAAAGAGTAAATTTTTGTTCTCGTTTAAAAGGCGCCTTAGGGCGCCTTTTTTATGCCAGATATCTATTCATATGAGCGAGAGACTTCGGTGGCTCGCTTAACGAACGGCCTGAGCAATCCAGGCGGAAAGTTCCCGGAGTTCGGCTTCCTGTTCAGGGAAGCTGTAAATCAGCGTTTCACACTCCTGCTGCAGCAGAATGCTGCGGTACAGGCAGCCTTTTAGTCGTGCAGCCAACGCTTCAAGCGGGGCAGGGTTGAGGCTATCGGTGAAGACCTGCGCGCGGGTGATATGGCCTTTCTCGACGTCAAAATGCAGCTCAACGCCACCCCAGCTAAAGCGGTTGTCCAGCAGATGCGTAAAAGCTGGCGCCTGGCCAAAATTCCACTCCCAGCTGCTCTGGCGGGCAAAGGTTTCGGTAAAGCCTGGTAGGTCGGGGAGCGCTTCCGGGGAGATATGCTCGGCTTCTACATGCTCGCCGTAGTGAGTGAAAAACGCTGCCGTAATCGCGTCGGCTATCTGCTCGTGGGTCAGTCCTGGCTTGATGTCGCTGAGGTTGGCGACCCGGCTTCTTACGGAGGTAATGCCTTTGGCCTGGAGCTTTTTCGGATCGGGATTGAGGTAGTTTGCCAGGCGGCTCAGATCGGCATTCAGCAACAGGGTGCCGTGATGAAACCCGCGATCCAGGGTTTCCCGGTAGGCGGAACCGGAAATCTTGCGCGTACCTTCGGCGGTCTCGACCTCAAGATCGTTGCGCCCCGATGCGGTGGCTTTCAGACCAAGGCTCGCCAGCGCGTTCAGTACGATAGCCGTGGAAATACTCTTGTCATATTCCGGCTTGCCGGCCATAAACGTGAAGCAGGTGTTACCGAGGTCGTGGAACACTGCGCCACCGCCGCTGCTACGCCTTGCCAGCCGAACGTTGTCCTGCTCCATGCGCCCGGTATTGCACTCTTTCCACGGGTTCTGGGCGCGGCCAATGACTACCGTGTCCGCATTACGCCATAGAAACAGAACCCGCTGGGTGGCGGGCATCTGCCGAAAAATAGTCTCTTCAACGGCCAGGTTAAACCACGGGTCGTAAGAGTCAGAGATAAGCAAACGCAAAGTCGACATAACAAAGATCCTTGTCCCAGAATAAAGGCGTTATCTTACCATGCAGATGGCGCGGCAAATTTACCGCGGGAGCTTTACTTCGTTTCGTCTTCTTCCGTGACCTTGGTATTGGCGGTCAGCAGGAACGGCGATTGCTGCCAGCGGGTACGTTTGCCGTGCAGCAGCGTGCGGGTCAGCACAATACCGATCGCGACTGCAAGCAGCAGCATCAGGCGCAGAATATTGGTGGTGTTGTCCACCTGCTTGGCTTCGGTGGCAAGGGTATGGGTGTCCAGGGTAATGCGCAGGTAGCCGATAGGCCCGCTTTTATCGGAGATAGGTTCGACAATTTGCTGGTTGAAGTAGCTGCCGGCTTTTTGGCCATCCAGCGCCAGGCGGTCGCGAACCTCAATGTTTTCCCCCGCTCGCGCAATCTGGTCACCTTCGCTGTCGTACACGGCTGCGTCCAGAATACGGCTATCCTTAGTCAAAAGGTTAAGCACGGTGGAAATGCGCTTTTCATCCGGGTTCTCAGTTCTCATTACCGGTACCAGATTAAACGCGACCTGGCGGGAGAGGGTACGGGCCAGCTCCTCCAGTTGAACGTTTCGCGCCTGCTGGCTGCCCCGGCTGAACCAGGATGCGCCCTGCATTAGCGCTACCAAAAGTGCGAGGCAGAACAGCACAATCACTGCGCGGTGGAGCCGAAATTTAAATTTTACCCGAACCATGATGCACCTTTGGAAAATTGCGTACTTTAATGTTGCCAGAAGCAAGGCGGACAAGGTAGCCTCATGCGTTGTTTTTACCCGGATACCTTTCTGCCATTTCCCCTAATTTCGACAGCAAAAGGGTATGTTTACTTGATTCTGGAGCCGCAATGCCAAACAGTTTGACCTGGTGCGATTTGCCTAACGATGTTTCACTTTGGCCTGGGTTGCCGCTTTCCCTGAGCGGCGACGAAGTGATGCCGCTGGACTACCGCGCTGGCCGCAGTGGCTGGCTCCTGTACGGGCGTAATCTGGACAAACAATGCCTGACCAAATACCAGCGTAAGCTGGGCGCAGCGATGGTGATTGTGACCGCCTGGTGTGTGGAAGATTATCAGGTCATCCGTCTGGCTGGCTCTTTAACGCCGCGAGCCACCAAGCTTGCGCATGACGCCGGGCTGGACGTGGCACCTCTGGGTAAAATCCCACATTTAAAAACGCCGGGCCTGCTGGTCATGGACATGGACTCCACCGCTATTCAGATCGAGTGCATCGACGAGATTGCCAAGCTGGCGGGAACGGGGGAAATGGTGGCTGAAGTCACCGAGCGCGCAATGCGTGGCGAACTGGACTTTACCGCCAGTCTGCGCCAGCGCGTGGCAACCCTGAAGGGCGCGGATGCCAATATTTTGCGCCAGGTACGCGACGAGCTGCCGCTGATGCCGGGGCTAAAGTCTCTGGTACACAATCTCGATACGCTGGGCTGGAAAGTTGCGATTGCCTCTGGCGGATTTACCTTCTTTGCTGAATACCTGCGCGACACATTAAATCTGACGGCGGTCGTCGCCAATGAACTCGAGATTTGCGACGGCAAGCTGACCGGCGAAGTGCTGGGGCAGATTGTGGACGCAAAGTTCAAAGCGACCACTCTGAAGCGTTTGGCCGAAAAATATGAAATCCCTGCCGCACAGACTGTTGCGATTGGCGACGGGGCCAATGATTTACCCATGATCCACGCCGCAGGCCTGGGAATTGCCTATCATGCTAAACCGAAGGTGATTGAGAAGAGCGAAGTCAGTATCCGCCATGCGGATCTGATGGGCGTGTTCTGCATCCTTTCCGGCAGCCTGATTCAGGAAGAACGTTAACAAGAGGTATAAAGGTGGCGAAAGCTCCAAAACGCGCATTTGTTTGTAACGAGTGTGGTGCGGATTACCCGCGCTGGCAGGGGCAGTGCAGCGCTTGCCACGCGTGGAATACCATTACCGAAGTGCGCATCGCCGCTTCTCCACAAGTTGCCCGCAACGAACGCCTTTCTGGCTATGCCGGGAGCGCGGGCGTCAGCCGGGTGCAAAAGCTTTCGGACATCAGCCTGGAAGAACTGCCGCGCTTCTCCACCGGTTTTAAAGAGTTCGACCGGGTGCTGGGCGGCGGCGTAGTGCCGGGCAGCGCCATTCTGATCGGTGGTAACCCAGGTGCAGGGAAATCAACGCTGCTGCTGCAAACGCTCTGTAAGCTGAGCGAGCAGATGAAAACCCTGTACGTCACCGGCGAAGAGTCGCTTCAGCAGGTGGCGATGCGCGCCCACCGTTTAGGCCTGCCGACGCAAAACCTCAATATGCTGTCGGAAACCAGCATCGAACAGATCTGTATGATCGCCGAGGAAGAACAGCCGAAGCTGATGGTGATCGACTCGATCCAGGTCATGCACATGGCGGATGTGCAGTCTTCGCCGGGCAGCGTGGCCCAGGTGCGTGAAACCGCAGCCTACCTGACGCGCTTTGCAAAGACGAAAGGTGTGGCGATCGTGATGGTCGGGCATGTCACGAAAGACGGTTCTCTGGCGGGGCCAAAAGTCCTCGAACACTGTATCGACTGTTCAGTCATGCTAGACGGCGATGCTGATTCCCGCTTCCGTACTCTGCGCAGCCATAAAAACCGCTTTGGGGCTGTAAACGAGCTGGGTGTATTCGCGATGACCGAGCAGGGTCTGCGTGAAGTCAGCAACCCGTCGGCCATTTTCCTCAGCCGGGGCGATGAAGTGACGCCTGGCAGTTCGGTGATGGTGGTTTGGGAAGGAACGCGCCCGCTGCTGGTTGAGATCCAGGCGCTGGTGGATCAGTCGATGATGTCCAACCCTCGCCGCGTGGCCGTTGGCCTGGAGCAAAACCGACTGGCGATTTTGCTGGCCGTGCTGCACCGTCACGGCGGCCTGCAAATGGCCGATCAGGACGTGTTTGTGAACGTGGTGGGTGGGGTAAAAGTGACTGAAACCAGCGCCGATCTGGCATTGCTGCTGGCGATGGTGTCCAGCCTGCGCGACAGAGCCTTGCCGCAGGATTTAGTGGTATTTGGTGAAGTCGGGCTGGCGGGTGAAATCCGCCCGGTACCCAGCGGCCAGGAGCGTATTTCCGAAGCCGCCAAACACGGCTTTAAGCGCGCGATTGTGCCGCAGGCCAACGTACCGAAAAAAATTCCTGAAGGGATGCAGGTCTTCGGCGTGAAAAAACTTGCTGATGCGCTTTCTGTATTCGACGACTTATAATTGAGTAATTTGCGGGAACCGTTCCCGCTCCGGCAGGAGGCAGCGCGTGTCGTCATTCGACTATATTAAAACGGCTATTCGTCAGCAGGGCTGTACCTTACAGCAGGTTGCGGATGCCAGCGGCATGACTAAAGGCTACCTGAGCCAGTTACTGAACGCGAAAATCAAAAGTCCCAGCGCGCAAAAACTGGAGGCGCTGCACCGCTTCCTTGGGCTGGAATTCCCGCGTCGTGAAAAGAAAGTCGGCGTGGTGTTCGGCAAGTTTTATCCGCTGCATACCGGGCATATCTATTTGATCCAGCGAGCCTGTAGCCAGGTGGACGAGCTGCATATCATCATGGGCTACGATGAGCCCCGCGACCGCGCGCTGTTTGACGATAGCGCGATGTCCCAGCAGCCAACCACCGGCGACCGCCTGCGCTGGTTGCTGCAAACGTTTAAATACCAGAAGAATATCCGCATTCACTCCTTTAACGAGGAGGGGATGGAGCCTTATCCCCACGGCTGGGACGTCTGGAGCCGCGGAATTAAAGCGTTTATGGACAGCAAAGGTATTTCGCCAGACCGGATCTACACCTCCGAAGAAGGGGATGCCGCGAAGTTTACCGAACATCTCGGGATCGAAACGGTGGTGGTCGATCCTAAGCGTACCTTTATGAATATCAGCGGCACGCAAATCCGTGAAAACCCGTTCCGCTACTGGGAATACATTCCTACCGAGGTAAAGCCGTTCTTCGTGCGCACGGTGGCGATCCTCGGCGGTGAGTCGAGCGGGAAATCGTGGATGGTGAACAAGCTCGCCAACATCTTCAATACCACCAGTGCCTGGGAATACGGGCGGGATTACGTCTTCTCGCACCTTGGCGGTGACGAAATGGCGCTGCAATATTCGGACTACGATAAAATTGCCATCGGCCATGCACAGTACGTCGACTTTGCGGTGAAGTACGCCAATAAAGTGGCATTTATCGACACCGACTTTGTGACCACTCAGGCCTTCTGCAAGAAGTATGAAGGCCGCGAGCACCCGTTTGTACAGGCGCTGATCGACGAATACCGCTTTGACCTGGTTATTCTGCTGGAAAACAATACGCCGTGGGTGGCCGACGGTTTACGCAGTCTCGGCAGCGATGTGGACAGAAAATCGTTCCAGAACCTGCTGGTGGAGATGCTCAAAGAGAACAACATCGAGTTTGTTCACGTCGAAGAGTCTGACTATGACTCGCGCTTCCTGCGCTGTGTGGATCTGGTGAAAGAGATGATGGGCGAGCAGCGGTAAAGCGTACGCTGGCCCTCACCCTAACCCTCTCCCGGAGGGAGAGGGAAGAAACAAAATTACCTGTCGTTTTTTCTCCCTCGCCCCTTTGGGGAGAGGGCCGGGGTGAGGGGAAAAGAACTCGCCATAAAAAAGGCACCGTGAAGGTGCCTTTTGCATTTACTTGGTTACGCGCTTGTACTTGATGCGTTTTGGCTCCAGGGCATCGGAGCCGAGGGTACGCTTCTTGTACTCTTCGTATTCGGTGAAGTTACCTTCGAAGAATTCGACTTTACCTTCATCCTGGTAATCCAGAATGTGGGTAGCGATACGGTCCAGGAACCAGCGGTCGTGCGAGATAACCATCGCGCAGCCCGGGAATTCCAGCAGGGCGTTTTCCAGCGCGCGCAGGGTTTCGATATCCAGGTCGTTGGTTGGTTCATCGAGCAGCAGAACGTTACCGCCAACCTGCAGCAGTTTCGCCAGATGCAGACGACCACGCTCACCGCCAGACAACTCGCCCACGCGTTTGCCCTGGTCGACGCCTTTGAAGTTAAAGCGGCCGACGTAGGCGCGGCTTGGCATCTCGGTGTTACCGATACGCATAATGTCCTGGCCGCCGGAGACTTCTTCCCACACGGTTTTGCTGTTGTCCATGGCGTCACGGAACTGGTCAACGGAAGCCAGTTTCACGGTCTCACCGAGGGTGATAGAGCCGCTGTCAGGCTGTTCCTGACCGGACATCATGCGGAACAGGGTGGATTTACCCGCGCCGTTCGGACCGATGATGCCGACGATGGCGCCTTTCGGTACGGAGAAGCTCAGATCATCAATCAGCAGGCGGTCGCCGTAAGATTTACGCAGGTTGTTAACTTCCACCACTTTATCCCCCAGGCGTGCGCCAGGTGGAATAAACAGTTCGTTGGTTTCGTTACGTTTCTGGTATTCGGTGTTGTTCAGCTCTTCGAAGCGTGCCAGACGGGCTTTGCCCTTAGACTGACGGCCTTTAGCGCCCTGACGAACCCACTCCAGCTCTTTCTCAATGGATTTACGGCGAGCCGCTTCCGTTGAGGCTTCCTGCGCCAGGCGTTGATCTTTCTGCTCCAGCCAGGAGGAGTAGTTGCCTTCCCATGGAATACCTTCCCCACGGTCAAGTTCGAGGATCCAACCGGCGACGTTATCGAGGAAGTAACGGTCGTGGGTGATCGCCACCACGGTGCCTTCGAAGTCGTGCAGGAAGCGCTCCAGCCATGCCACGGATTCTGCATCCAGGTGGTTAGTTGGTTCGTCGAGCAGCAGCATGTCTGGTTTTTCCAGCAGCAGGCGGCACAGTGCAACACGGCGACGTTCACCCCCGGACAGCTTCTCGATTTTTGCATCCCAGTCCGGCAGGCGCAGGGCATCAGCGGCACGCTCCAGCTGCACGTTCAGGTTATGACCGTCGTGCGCCTGAATGATTTCTTCATACTTGCCTTGCTGCGCGGCCAGCTTATCGAAGTCCGCGTCCGGCTCGGCGTATTTGGCGTAGACTTCGTCCAGGCCTTTCAGCGCGTTAACCACTTCAGAAACCGCTTCTTCTACGGACTCGCGTACGGTGTGTTCCGGGTTCAGCTTAGGTTCCTGCGGCAGGTAGCCGATCTTGATGCCAGGCTGAGGACGGGCTTCACCTTCGATATCGGTATCGATGCCGGCCATGATGCGCAGCAGGGTGGATTTACCGGCACCGTTCAGACCCAGTACGCCGATTTTGGCGCCAGGGAAGAAGCTGAGCGAAATATTTTTCAGAATATGTCGTTTCGGCGGGACAACTTTGCCGACACGATGCATGGTATAAACGAATTGAGCCACAGTGCGACTTTGCCTCTTTTATCGTGATGTAAGATGGTACTTAACAAAGGCGAAGTGTAGCGGTTTTCACGGTCTAATCCCAGCGGGGTATCGTGCTTCTGCCGGGCAGGGCGCCTTTATACGTTTCATGACCAAAATATCCCTTCCGGACGTGGCGTATTGCGTCTCCCCTGGTTAGCATGAATGCATTCGCTTATTGCAGCGCAGGCATGATGCCGTCAGGAAAATAATGAGGAGAAGGTGTGGTAAAAGCCAAACAAGTCGTATGGCAGTTGCTTGCCGCGGGCGTTAGCCTGGTGATGTTAAACGGTGCCGTACGTGCAGATTCTCTCGATGAGCAGCGCAACCGTTACGCGCAAATTAAACAGGCCTGGGATAACAAGCAAATGGACGTGGTACAGCAGCTTATGCCCACGTTGCAAACCTATCCGCTTTATCCTTATCTCGAATACCGACAGCTTACCGACGACCTGATGAACGAGCCGACCGTGGCGGTGGCCCAGTTTATCCAGGCTAACCCAACCCTGCCTCCGGCGCGCACCTTAAGCTCCCGGTTTGTTAACGAGCTGGCAAGGCGCCAGGACTGGCGAGGTTTGCTGGCCTTTAGCCCCGAGCCGCCCGCTACAAACGAAGCAAAATGTAATTACTACTTTGCCAAGTGGAATACCGGGCAAGCGGATGCCGCCTGGGCCGGTGCGAAAGAACTTTGGCTGACGGGAAAAAGCCAGCCATCGAGCTGTGATGCGCTGTTTTCGGCGTGGCGAGCTTCCGGCACGCAGGATCCGCTGGCTTACCTCGAACGTATACGCCTGGCGTTGAAAGAGGGGAATACCTCGCTGGTGAACGCGCTTGCGAACCAGATGCCTGCGGAATATCAGACCATCTCCAGCGCCCTGGTCAGCCTGCAAAATAATCCCAGCACGGTGCTGACCTTCGCCAATACGGTGGGCGCAACGGACTTCACTCGTCAGGCGGCCGCTATCGCCTTTGCAAGCGTTGCCCGCCAGGATGTAGAGAATGCTCGCCTGATGATCCCGTCGCTGGCCCAGGCGCAGAAACTGACCGAGGAGCAGGTGCAGGAATTACGTGACGTTGTGGCATGGCGATTGATGGGCACCGACGTGACGGATGAACAGGCCCGCTGGCGGGATGACGCCATTATGCGCTCCCAGTCCACCTCGTTGATTGAGCGGCGCGTACGTATGGCGCTGGGGGCGGGCGATCGTACAGGACTGAACACCTGGCTGGCGCGTTTGCCGATGGAAGCCAAAGAGAAAGACGAGTGGCGCTACTGGCAGGCTGATTTACTGCTGGAGCGGGGACGTGAAGATGAAGCGAAAGGCATTCTTCGTGCCCTGATGCAGCAGCGCGGCTTCTACCCGATGGTCGCTGCACAGCGGCTTGGAGAAGAATACCCATTGCGCGTGGATAAAGCTGAACCTGTGAACCCGGCGCTGGTGCAGGGGCCTGAAATGGCCCGCGTCCGCGAGCTAATGTACTGGAATATGGATAACACCGCGCGTAGCGAATGGGCAAACCTGGTCACCAGCCGCAGCAAGCAGGAGCAGGCCGGGCTGGCGCGCTATGCTTTTGAGCAGGACTGGTGGGATCTCAGCGTGCAGGCAACCATTGCCGGCAAGCTGTGGGATAACCTCGAAGAGCGCTTCCCGCTGGCTTATAAAGGCACCTTTGCCCGCTATGTTAGCGGCAAAACTGTGCCACAAAGTTATGCCATGGCGATTGCCCGCCAGGAAAGTGCCTGGAACCCGAAAGTGCGTTCCCCGGTGGGGGCAAGCGGCCTGATGCAGATTATGCCAGGCACGGCCACCCATACGGTGAAGATGTTCAGTATTCCAGGCTACAGCAGCCCGGTGCAGCTTTTGGATCCTGACACTAACATCAATATCGGCACCAGCTACCTGCAGTACGTGTTCCAGCAGTTTGAGAACAACCGTATCTTTGCTTCCGCCGCCTACAACGCCGGGCCGGGGCGTGTGCGCACCTGGCTGGGTAACAGCGCAGGGCGGATTGACGCCATCGCATTCGTGGAAAGTATTCCGTTTTCTGAGACACGTGGCTATGTGAAGAACGTGCTGGCCTACGATGCCTATTACCGGTATTTCATGGGGCAGCCGGACAAAATTCTGTCGGACAGCGAGTGGCAGCGGCGTTACTGATTGCGCGGAGAGTATGTTATGCTGCCGTACTAGTTAAAGAGTATGGTGGCCTGACATGACTCAGCTCTCTCAGTATTCGGCGGAACAGGCCGAGCAAAGTAATAAAGAGTGGCTCCGCTTTGTGGGGCTGTTGCAGCAAGCTTTTGGGCAGGAGCTTCACATGCCTCTGCTGACGCTGCTGTTGACGCCGGATGAGCGTACGGCGTTAGGCACGCGAGTACGCATCATTGAAGAGTTGTTGCGCGGTGAGCTTAGCCAGCGTGAGCTGAAGAATGAACTGGGCGCGGGTATCGCAACCATCACCCGCGGCTCTAACAGCCTGAAAGCTGCGCCGACGGAGCTACGGGCATGGCTGGAAAAAGAGCTGCTGCAGGGTGGCAGCTCAAACAGCTAAAGAAATTCTCGGCGGTAAATTTCGTTATGAAACGGACTTAGCGCCAAAATCACCGCCTGATGGTAAACGCTGCTACGCGTGAGCTTTCCGGCGGTGAACACCCCAATCGCTCCCTCTTTACGCCCAATCTTATCGATACCCGTATAGTCCGACATCACCGGCCCCAAAGCGTGGCCTGCGCTGACTTGCTGCAGAATGATTTCTGGCAGCGGCAGGGTAGCCGAACGGGCTTCACCGCGCTGCTGGCGGTTCTCGATCACCACCCAACTGAAGGTGCTACCTTCGTCGATACCGGCCTCAATGGCGACCCAAAAGTCGGCATCTGGTCTGATCTCCCGGGCATTCGCTACTCTGCATCGTGCGCCAGTTCGCGTTTCCTGACTACCGAAGGGCTGCTCCGGCACGCCACTCTCGACGACCACGGGCTCAATATGGCAGGATCCTTCGCCATAAATCTCGCTAAACGCCTGCAGAATCGCCTGAATTTTGGCGGGATTGGTTGTTGCAGCTACGACATGGTTCATAATAAGTCAGAACTCTCGATATTTCGTGACCGGAGTATAACGGAAAAAACGCATGTTACAGGTATACCTTGTTCGTCATGGCGAAACGCAGTGGAATGCTGAGCGCCGCATTCAGGGGCAGTCAGACAGCGCGCTGACTGAAAATGGAGAACGTCAGGCCTGGCAAGTGGCCGAACGAGCCAGAGCCCTTGGCATCACCCACATCATCAGCAGCGATTTAGGCCGTACTCGCCGCACCGCAGAGATCATCGCCGAAGCCTGCGGGTGCGAGATTATCCTGGATGCCCGCCTGCGCGAGCTCAACATGGGCGTGCTTGAACGCCGCAAAATGGACTCGCTGACCGAAGAGGAAGAGGGCTGGCGCCGTCGTCTGGTGGACGGCACGCCGGACGGGCGTATTCCTGAAGGCGAAAGCATGCTGGAACTGAGCAATCGCATGCACGAAGCCCTGAATGCCTGCCGCGAGCTGCCGGCTGGAAGCCGACCATTGCTGGTGAGTCACGGTATGGCGCTGGGTGGGCTGGTCAGTACGATTCTTGGCTTACCGGCGTGGGCTGAACGTCGCCTGCGTCTGCGCAACTGTTCGATTTCCCGCGTGGATTATCAGCACAGCCCGTGGCTGGCGTCTGGATGGGTGGTTGAAACAGCAGGAGACATCTCGCATCTTGATGCCCCTGCTCTGGATGAGATCCAGCGTTAACGGCGAACCGGGATCAGGTATTCACAGCGGATATGCATCGGCACATCCTGATCCCGCGTTTCATCCTGAGGATAGAAACGTTCGATGTCCTGACCTTTACGGCGCGTCAGGTTGAGTGATGGCATGCAGGTGCCATAAACCGTCAGGATAAAGTCCTGCAGCCCGGTGCCCAGCCCTTCATAGTTAAACTGCACATAATCCCCCCCTTCCAGCACCACCGGATGCGAGTCCGGCAGGAAACCATTCGCCAGCTCCGGCGTCAGCGCCGTAGTGTAGAAGACTTCCTGCTCGTCGTCTTTTTCCGAACTTGGGCGAGGCTCATGCAGGCCGTAAAGCACCCGTGGGATGGTCGGTGAGTTGCCGAGGAACTGTGTCCAGAACTGGATGCGCATCTCGTTACGGAAGTCGGAGATTTGCTCCAGCGTGCAGCTGTAGCTTTGCGTCACCCCAACCAGATGCGTTTCCGGCATCGTGATGAAGTGGGCCTGCGGCGGCGTAAACTCGCCGAGACGCAGCGGCGGTCGCATACCGAAAGCGCTCCAGTCAGGAGAACGACGGTAGAGCGCCGGCGTTTGAGCAAACTGCTTTTTAAACGCACGGGTAAACGTCTGCTGCGAGTCAAAGCGGTACTGAAGCGCAATGTCGAGAATAGGGCGCGCCGTCAGGCGCAGAGCAACGGCGGATTTGGAGAGTCGGCGGGCGCGAATATAGGCACCAATAGCGTGCCCGGTAACCTCTTTAAACATCCGTTGTAAATGCCACTTGGAATAACCTGCCTTTGCCGCCACATTATCAAGGGCGAGAGGCTGGTCGAGGTGGCCCTCCAGCCAGCTAAGAAGATCGCGAATGATCCCAGCCTGATCCATAAAATATCCTCATCCATACAAGCGAATGCCTGTTTACTAAGGTAGCGGATGATAGCATTTTTGTACTTTATGCATTCACCGTTTTTATTTAACAAGTTGTGCCAAATTTGCCGACTATGGAGGCAGGTTTTGCTAATAATGTGATATTCAACGGTTTTTTGTCCGATTGTTGAATAGTCCCGTAGGGTAATTTTTAAACAATGGTAACAATATGAAATATAAAGCTTTAGCACTTTGCAGTGCGCTTCTGGCCGTGAGCTACGGCGCGAGCGCGGAGCAGATCGGATCGGTGGATACCGTGTTTAAAGTCTTTGGCCCCGACCACAAGATTGTAGTCGAAGCGTTTGACGACCCTGATGTGAAGAACGTGACCTGTTATATCAGCCGCGCAAAAACCGGAGGCATTAAGGGTGGCCTCGGATTAGCGGAAGATACGTCTGATGCAGCAATATCCTGCCAGCAAGTAGGCCCGGTTGAGCTCAGCGATAAGATAAAAGCGGGTAAAGCACAGGGCGATGTCGTCTTCCAGAAGCGAACTTCGCTGGTGTTTAAAAAGCTGCAAGTGGTGCGTTTCTATGATGCGAAGCGTAATGCACTGGCCTACCTTGCCTACTCTGATCGCGTTGTAGAAGGCTCGCCGAAGAACGCCATCAGCGCGGTACCAATTATTCCGTGGAGTAAATAATCGGATCTGGTGTCGCTGAGGGAGACGTCCGCGCGCGACCGACATGAGAAGCCTGATGTATTTCTGATGCGTCAGGCTTGTCAGTTCTTACCTTCCTTATTAGTGTGTTATGACCGTGCCGTTGCCTTTTAAGGCTTCTTTGATGCAGATCGAGCCCCTACCGCCCCTGAATACTCTTATTGCTTTCGAATGTGTGGCCCGCTACGGCAATATTTCTCGTGCGGCGGAAGAGCTTAACCTGACGCAAAGCGCCACCAGCCGGCAAATTCTGCAGCTGGAAGAGATGCTCGGCTGCAAACTTTTTACCCGTACCCAGCGGCGAGTGCTGCTTACGCCACGCGGTGAAGCTTATGCCGAGCGGGTCAGGCAGCAGCTTGCAGCACTGTCGCATGCCACAGCGGAAGTGATGGGCTGGACCGGGTTGCCTCAGGTCACTATCGCCTGTACCAGCGCTATGAGTTCGCTGTGGCTGTCATCCCGACTTTCTGCCCTGCATCGTGAACTGCCGGATTTGCAGATTCGCATGAAAATTACCGACAACTTCTCAGAGCTGCGCTCATCGGAATTTGATCTGGCTATTTTTTACCTTCGGGATGTTCCCATCGGCTTTCACGCCACGCCGCTCTTCGATGAAGTCTGCTACCCCATGTGCTCCCCGGCTTTTCTGTCGCGCATTGGTTTGGACGCACCAGCGGAAGCGTTGCTGCAGCACACGCTGCTGATTCAGGACGATCCGCAGCGGGAGTGGACCGGGTGGAGTGACTGGTTTGCCTCGCAAAATGTTTTGAGCTTTGTGCCCCGGCAAACCTGGCGAGCCAATAACTATCCGTTTTTGGTGGAGACGGCGGTCCGAGGCGACGGGATATTACTCGGCTGGGAAGGGCTGGTGCAGGATTATCTTAACCGGGGAGAACTTGTCGCGGCGCACTCCGGAAAGCTGGCCGCCGCCAGTAAATGTTTCCTGCTTATCCCACAGGATCGCTACATGAAGCCGGTTGTTCGCCATGTGATGAGCTGGCTGCAGCGACAGCCGTTGGTGGAATAAGCAGAAAATAGATGTAAATCACAAAAGACGATTATTTTATTATTTTGGTCATCAATAAATTATCTGCTCATTCTATTGGCCATAACATTTTCTTATATAACGTGGCGGGAAATAAGTGACGGGACACTTTTAATCCTTTGGTTTATTTATTGTCTCTAAATCCAGAGGCGGTATTTTATTTTTCATAGCACCACGACGGCGATAAGAAGTATGCATACCTATAAGCGTGAAAACCAGCCACATTGACTGCGATATTACCGACGCTAAATTAAAATCATGGCTGAGGGAATACAGCCCGCCCACGCAGCCTGCGATGTTAAGGCAGGCATAACCATTTGAATCTATTGATAGCCTTCGCATTTGAACCAGCGCGTATGCCAGCAGGTAACAAAACACGCCAATTAAACCTACAAGGGTATGCAGTTCCACTTTTTCTTTCCTGATGTGACTCCGTGAACGGGAAATTATCTTTTTTGTCGTGGTTCTGCCGTGCATTTTTTTCATAGTCTGATACGAAAAACTCATGCCTCAGCGTTTAGCTGTTTTGATATAAATCATAAATAGATGTGCTATGGCATCTGGCCGATGGTCAGACAAACAAATAATAACGGAGAAAAATAAATGAAAGACGATCGTTCAGACGAAAAAAAATACCTGCAAGGCGTGAGCATGAGCCGCCGTTCATTTATCAATACGGCGGCGCTGATTGGTATGGGCAGTGCGTTATCGCTGTCGCCGCTGGCGGGCTTTGCTGCCGAAGCAACGCCTAAGAAGGGCGGTGTGCTGAAGCTGGGCATGTCGGGCGGCAATACCAGCGATTCTCTGGATCCTACGCTCTTTAGCGACTGGGTGCCGCTGAACCAGGCGTACATGCTGATGAACGGCCTGGTGGAAATTGATGAGAATAACCAGGCCACGCCGGAGCTGCTGGAAAGCTGGGAAGCGAAGCCGGGTGCGCAGGAGTGGACCTTTAAAGTGCGCCAGGGCGTGACCTTCCACAACGGCAAGGCGCTTACCGTGGAAGACATTCTTTATTCGATTAATCTTCACCGTGGCGACCAGTCGCGTAGCGCGATTAAAACGCAGCTGGCGGCCATCAAAGATCTGAAGAAGAGCGGTGAGAACGAAATTACCCTGACGCTGGACAGCGGCAACGCTGACTTGCCTTTCCTGCTGGCGGACTACCACCTCGTCGTGGTGCCGGATGGATTTACTGACTGGAAACACCCGATTGGTACCGGTGGCTTCGTCTTTGACCAGTATCAGCCGGGCGTGCGTTCCTACTTCAAACGCAATCCTAATTACTGGAAGCCAAACCGCGCGTTTGTGGATGCCGTAGAAGTGCTGGTCATCAATGATGCGACTGCGCGTACCAACGCCCTTATCTCAGGCCAGGTACACGCCATCAACCGAGTGGACTTTAAAACCGTCGATTTCCTGAAGCGCAGCCCGGCACTGAACATTGTGCGCGCGGCGGGCGGGCAGCATTTCACCTTCCTGATGGACTGCCGCGTAGCGCCGTTTAACAACAATGACGTTCGGACGGCGATTAAATACGGTATCGATCGTGAGAAATTATTGGCCACCGTGCTGCGGGGCTACGGCACGCTGGGCAACGACCATCCGATCCCGAAAACCGATCGCTTCTTCAATAAAAGCCTGGAGCAGCGCGCCTACGATCCTGACAAGGCGAAGTTCTTCCTGAAAAAAGCTGGCCTAAGCGCGCTGCCGCTTGAGCTGTCGTCCTCTGATGCTGCCTTTGCCGGGGCGCTGGATGCCGCCGCCTTGTTCCAGGGCGAAGCCGCTGCAGCAGGGATTCAGGTCAGCATCAAACGCCAGCCGGCGGACAGCTACTGGGATGACGTCTGGATGAAAGCGCCGTTTAGCATGGGCTACTGGGGCGGCCGCCCGACCGCGGATCAGATGTTCTCCACCGCCTGGCAGTCCACCGCCAAATGGAATGACACTCACTGGAAGAACGATAAGTTCGATAGCCTGCTGATTCAGGCGCGATCGCTGCTTGATGACCAAAAGCGCGCAGAGATCTACGGCGAGCTGCAAAGCATTGCCCGGGATGACGGCGGCGCGATGATCCCGCTGTTTGGCGACTATCTGGATGCTGCCAGCAAAAAAGTTGGCGGCGTGAAACCTCATCCACTCTTCAACTTTATGGGCGGTCGCCTGGCTGAACGCGTCTGGCTGGAGTCGTAATGAAAAAACAGATCCTTCATCGTTTATTGCTGGGCGTGCTGACGCTGTGGCTGGTTTCGGTCCTGATTTTCGTCGGCACCGAGCTGTTACCTGGCGACGTGGCGAGCGCCATCCTGGGCCAGAACGGCACGCCGGAGACTATCGCCGCGCTGCGTCTGCAGCTTGGCCTGGACCAGCCGGCGGTTTATCGCTATCTGCACTGGCTGTCCGGTGTCTTGCACGGTGATTTAGGCACTTCGCTTGCCAATAATCAGCCCATTGGTGCCGAGCTGCTGCCTCGCCTGGCGAACACGCTATTCCTCGCGGTGTATGCCGCGCTGATTGCGATTCCTCTGGCGGTGGTATTGGGCATTGCTTCGGCAGTATGGCGAGGCTCCTGGTTTGACCGCCTGGCAAATACGCTGACGCTGATGAGCATTTCGGTGCCGGAGTTTTTTGTCGGCTACGTGCTGGTGATCTTCTTTGCCATCCGACTGGCCTGGTTCCCCAGCCTCGCGCTGGTCGACCCGGATGCCAGCTTGCTCGACAGGCTCTATGCCTGCACGTTGCCGATGCTGACGCTGGTGTTGGTGGTGCTGGCACATATGCTGCGCATGACGCGTGCTTCCGTCGGCGCGGTGATGTCCAGCAGCTACATCGAAACGGCGCTGCTAAAAGGGCTTTCGCGCTGGCGCATTGTGCTGAGCCACGCCTTGCCCAACGCGCTCGCGCCCATCATCAACGTGATTGCTTTTAACCTGGCGTACCTGGTAGTGGGTGTCATCCTGGTTGAGGTGGTCTTTGTTTATCCGGGCATCGGGCAACTGATGGTGGATGCGGTGACAAAACGCGACTTACCGGTCGTGCAGGCCTGTGGACTGCTGTTTGGCGGGACCTACATCCTGCTGAATACGGCGGCAGATCTGCTGGCTATCTGGTGTAACCCACGACTGCGGCATGCGAGGTAGGCCATGAAAAATATCAAAATTCGCACGGTACCGCTGTCGGCAATATTGGGTTTGACCATCATTGCCGTCAATTTGATTGCTGCGCTTTTTGCACCCTGGCTGGCGCCGCACAGCGAAACGGCTCAGGTGGGTGACATCTGGATGCTGCCGTCCACTTCAATGCCGTTCGGTACCGACAGTCTGGGACGTGACATGCTGTCGCGCATTCTGTTTGGCGCCAGAACCACTATTGCGATTGCGCTGGCGATCACCGCTATTTCGTTTGTGGTGGGCATTATTACCGGTTTTACCGCCGCGATTTACGGGCGTTGGGTAGATGTCGTGCTGACCCGCATTGTGGATACGCTGATGTCGATTCCGGTGCTGATTCTGGCGCTGATCGTCCTTTCGGTGCTGGGGACCTCTATTCCGGTGCTGGTCGGCACGATTGCGTTATTAGACGCGACTCGCGTTTTCCGTCTTGCTCGTCTGGTCGCGCAGGGGATCGTCTGCCTTGAATATGTTGAGGCGGCACGCCTGCGTGGGGAAGGGTTGTGGTGGATCGTTCGTAAAGAGTTTCTGCCTAATGCCATGCCGCCGCTGCTGGCGGAATTCGGCATGCGCTTCTGCTTTACCTTCTTGTTTATTGCCGGGCTTAGCTTCCTTGGGCTGGGCATTCAGCCGCCGTGGGCGGACTGGGGCAGTATGGTGCGCGACAACGCGCAGGCCATCAACTTTGGCCAGTTCGCTCCGCTGTACCCCGCTGCGGCGATTGCTCTGCTGACGATCGGCGTCAACCTGGTGGTCGACTGGCTGCTGGTACGTAACAACCTTTCGCTGGGAGAAGAGGGATGACACAACCGATTTTACAAATGCGTGATTTACGCATTGAAACCGAGCAAGGCCTGCCGCTTGTCAAAGGTGTCTCTCTCAGCCTGATGCCAGGTGAAGTATTGGGGCTGATTGGTGAGTCCGGCGCGGGGAAATCAACTATCGGTCTTGCGGCCCTGGGCTATGCCCGACCTGGCTGCCGGATTGCGGGTGGCGAAGTCCTTGTGGCCGGGCAAAACATCGTGGCGCTGTCCAGCAAAGAGAAGCGCGAGTTTCGCGGTAAGCGCGTGGCGTATGTAGCACAGAGTGCGGCGGCGGCGTTTAACCCAGCGCTGACCATCGGCAAGCAGGTATGCGAAGGACCGCTTCGTCATGGCCTGATGAACCCGGAAGAAGCCCAGGCCTGGGCCGTAACGCTGTTTAAGGCGCTGGATCTTCCGGAGCCTGAAACTATCGGCCAGCGCTATCCGCACCAGCTTTCGGGCGGGCAACTGCAGCGGGCTATGGCGGCGATGGCGATGTCCTGCAAGCCGGACGTTCTCGTGCTGGATGAACCGACCACCGCGTTAGATGTGACGACGCAAATCGAAGTGTTGGTGATGCTGCGCAAACTGGTCCGCGAGTTTAATACCGCTGCGCTGTATATCACTCACGATCTGGCGGTTGTCGCACAGATTGCCGACCGCATTATGGTGCTGCGTCAGGGGAGTGAAGTGGAATGCGGCAGCACCGCCGATATTCTGCAAAACCCGGCTGAAGGCTACACGCAGCGGCTGGTGTCCGAACGCGCCCACGCTTTAACGCCGGTGCATGCCGAGAGCAAACCTGAAGGGCAGCTTCTGGCGCTGAATAATCTCTCGAAGGGCTACAACGGCAAAACGGTCGTCCACAACGTTTCCCTCAGCATTGCCAAAGGGGAAACGATGGCCATTATCGGTGAGTCAGGGAGCGGGAAGAGTACGCTGGCCAGGGCGCTCTGCGGCCTGCTGACTGACACTAAAGGCAGCGTCACCTTCGCTGACAAGGTGCTGGCCAACCGCTATCAGCAGCGTGATAAAGAGACGTTGCGCCGTATCCAGATGATCTATCAGCTGCCTGATGTGGCGCTTAATCCGAGGCAAACCGTACTGGAGGCGATTGGCCGCCCGGTAGCGTTCTATTTTGGCCTTGATAAGCAGCAGGTTCGCGCGCGGGTTCTCGAACTCCTGAAACTGACTGAACTCCCTGATTATCTTATTGACCGCTATCCAGGCTCGCTTTCCGGGGGCCAGAAGCAACGCGTGTGTATTGCGCGAGCGCTGGCCGCGAAGCCCGATCTGATTATCTGCGATGAGGCAACTTCCGCGCTTGACCCGCTGGTGGCGGAAGAAGTGCTGAAATTGCTGAGAAATCTTCAGGAGCAGCTGGGGCTGTCTTACCTGTTTATCACTCACGACCTGAGCACGGTGAAACGTATTGCCCAGCAGGTTGCCGTGATGTATCAGGGCAATGTCGTTGCACAGGGCCCAACCGCGCAGGTATTCAGCGCGCCAATGCACAGCTACACCGAAAAACTGCTGACTTCCGTGCCGGAAATGCGCCCTTCCTGGCTGGATGAGGTGCTGGGTCAGCGTCAGTTAAATGCGATGGCAGGAGCTTCATGAAAACTCTTATTACGAAATTCCCCCACAGCGTGAGCGTGACGGAACATTTGTGGATTGTTTTAAAAGACGGGACTCGGCTGGCCGCGCGGATGTGGCTGCCTTTGTCGGCTTCACAGCAGCCAGTGCCCGCTATTCTGGAGTACATTCCCTACCGCAAGCGCGACGGAACGCGTACCCGGGATGAGCCGATGCACGGCTATTTTGCCGGGAATGGCTATGCGGTGCTGCGGGTAGACATGCGCGGCAGCGGCGACTCCGACGGGCTGATGGCCGATGAATATCTTCTGCAGGAGCAGGAGGATGCGCTGGAGGTGATCGACTGGATCAGCCGTCAGGGCTGGTGCAACGGCGCCGTGGGCATGATGGGAAAATCCTGGGGCGGGTTTAACTGCCTGCAGCTGGCGGCTCGCCGCCCTCCGGCACTGAAAGCCATTATTACCGTTTGCTCGACGGACGATCGTTACAACGACGATATCCACTATAAAGGCGGCTGCCTGCTGAACGACAATTTGTGGTGGGGCGGCATTATGCTGGCCTACCAAAGTCGCCCGCAGAACCCGGAGCTGGTCGGGGAGGGCTGGTACCAGGCCTGGCTGAATCGCCTTGAAAATATGCCTTTCTTCCCGGCGCTGTGGATGGAACATCCGCTGAAAGATGATTACTGGAAGCACGGCTCGGTGGGGGAGGACTGGCAGGCGATCACGTGCCCGGTGATGGCCGTGGGCGGCTGGGCGGATTCCTATAGCAACGCGGTTTTCCGCCTGATGGATAACCTTAACGTCCCGCGTAAGGCGATCCTCGGCCCGTGGGCGCATATTTATCCTCAGGATGGCTCACCTACACCGGCCATCGGTTTTCTGCAGGAGGCCGTGAGCTGGTGGGATCGCTGGTTGAAACAGGTCGATAACGATGTACTGGATGGCCCGCGCGTTCAGGCCTGGCTCAACGACAGCCAGCGACCTGATTCGCAGCGGCCGCAGGCCTTTGGGGAGTGGATTGCCATTGAGAATGATACCGACGCTGAAACCTTCCCTCAGCGCTGGCATTTGCAGCCTGGTCGGCTGGCGACATCGCCTTTAGCTGATGAATACCGGCAGGATATCCGTAGCGTGCAAAACCACGGGTTGTTCGCCGGAGAGTGGATGGGCGCGGGTGTGCTGGGAGAAAGTCCGAGCGATCAGCGAATGGACGACGGTCTGGCAGAAAGTTTCGACAGTGCCCCGCTGAGCGAAAGCCTGGCGATTTACGGCTTCCCACAGTTTGATGTCACGCTTTCCAGCGATAAACCTGCGGCAATGCTGTATGTCCGCCTGTCAGACGTTGCGCCCGATGGGGCTTCGACCCGCGTCAGTCACGGCTGGGTGAATCTGAGCCATCTGCAGGGGCAGGAGCAGAACGTCGCGCTGGTACCGGGTGAGAAAGTGAATGTTACCGTGCAACTGGACGGGATCGCCTGGCGCTTTGCTGCCGGGCACCGGCTGCGGGTTTCTCTCGCGACCACCTTCTGGCCGATGATCTGGCCGATGGCCGAGAATGCGACCCTTAGCGTTGATCTGGCCAGCGCTCAACTGCAATTGCCGGTTTGTCGGGAAGTGAAGCCGATTGCTGGCCCGAATCCTCATCCTGAAACAGCAGCCAATACGCCGCTGACAATCCTCTCTCCGGGGCGGGTCGATCGCGAACTGCGCTATGACGTGGTGAAGGACAGCTGGCAGAGCATCACTCAGGGCGTGGGCGGTGTTTTTGGCGAGGGCGTGTACCGCTTTGATGATATCAATACCACCGTCGATCATAGCCTCAGACGTCAGCTGACCGTGCAGAACAGCGATCCGCTCTCGGCGCATTATCTGCTGACTCAGAACATGAAAATCGGCCGGGAAGGCTGGTGGACGGACACAGACATTGTGCTGGAGATGCGCAGTGACCTGACGCATTTTATCGTCAGTGGAAAGATGACGGTTCAGCACAATGGGGAAGTGGTCTTTACCCGCGACTGGAAAGAACGTATTGCCCGTTGAAAGACAGGCATAAAAAAGGGCTGACAGATGTCAGCCCTTTTCGTTATTTCTAACCGCTTATTCCTGCAGATCGCCGCAGAAACGGTAGCCTTCGCCGTGGATGGTGGCGATAATTTCAGGCGTGTCCGGCGTGGATTCGAAATGTTTACGAATGCGACGGATGGTCACATCGACGGTGCGGTCATGCGGCTTCAGCTCGCGACCGGTCATTTTCTTCAACAACTCAGCACGAGACTGAATTTTGCCCGGGTTTTCACAGAAGTGCAGCATCGCGCGGAATTCACTGCGCGGCAGCTTATACTGTTCACCGTTCGGGCTAACCAGAGAGCGGCTGTTGATGTCCAGCTCCCAGCCGTTGAATTTGTAGCTTTCAACGGAACGACGTTCTTCGCTGATGGCCCCTAAGTTCATGGTACGGGACAGCAGGTTACGTGCACGAATAGTCAGCTCACGCGGATTGAAAGGTTTGGTGATGTAGTCATCCGCACCGATTTCAAGACCGAGAATCTTGTCTACTTCGTTGTCACGGCCCGTCAGGAACATCAGCGCCACGTTAGCCTGTTCGCGCAATTCACGCGCCAGCAGCAGGCCGTTTTTACCCGGCAGGTTGATGTCCATAATGACGAGGTTGATGTCATTATCGGCAAGGATTTGATGCATCTCTGCGCCATCGGTCGCTTCAAAAACATCATAGCCTTCCGCTTCAAAAATGCTTTTAAGCGTGTTGCGTGTTACTAATTCGTCTTCGACGATAAGAATGTGCGGGGTCTGCATGTTTGCTACCTAAAATTGCCAACTAAATCGAAACAGGAAGTACAAAAGTCCCTGACCTGCCTGTTACATGCCATAAATTAACATGCCGGGCTTAACATGACTAAAGTACGTAATTGCGTTCTTGATGCACTTTCCATCAACGTCAACAACATCATTAGCTTGGTCGTGGGTACGTTCCCTTTGGACCCGACGGTGTCAAAAACGGCTGTTATCCTAACCATTTTAACAGCAACATAACAGGCTGGAGCTGCTTAGACACCTGATAAAACTACGCTTCGTTGACATATATCAATTTCAATTGTAGCACGTTAACAGTTTCATTAAATCATCGTAGCTCAATGCTAGCTTTTGTCACAACTTTTTAATAATCAAGATCGTAAAGCGTTAAAAAAGTAAGCTGAATCTGGCCTGCAACGGTAATGAGCTTACGGAAAATAAACCATGCTAAACAAGTGGATATAACCGGTGTTTACCCCACTATCATGGTATATAATCACGTAAAAGCATAAGCTTAAGTTATAAGTCCATCGGAAGCCGCTGTCACAATATATGTTGCAACAAAGTAAATTTGCGATGCGTATTATCCAAATTTGTGCATCACTTCGCACGTTTTAACGAATTTTAGAAGAGAGTTCCAATGCGTTTGCCAATTATCCTGGTTTCACCGGCCAGAGCAGAGAACGTCGGGGCCGCGGCCCGGGCGATGAAGACCATGGGGTTTACGGAGATGAGGATCGTTGCCAGTGATGCGCATCTCCAACCCGCCGCGCGCTGGGTGGCGCATGGCGCGGGCGATATCCTTGATGGGATTCACCACTTCGACACGCTCGCGGATGCCTTGAGTGACGTGGATTTTTCTATCGCCACAACGGCCCGCAGCCGGGCGAAGTTTCATTACTACGCGACGCCGCAACAACTGGTGCCAATGCTTGAAGAAAAGCGCCAGTGGGTAGGATGTGCGGCGTTGGTTTTTGGCCGTGAAGATTCCGGGCTGACTAACGAAGAGCTGGAGCTGGCGGATGTTTTAACCGGCGTGCCGATGGTTGCGGATTACCCGTCGCTTAACCTGGGGCAGGCCGTGATGGTTTATTGCTACCAGCTTTCCGCTTTGATGCAGCAACCGCCTGTGGAAAACGTGGCCGTTGACGGGCAACAGTTGAATGCGCTGCGTTTGCGAATGGCGGCGCTTTTGCATCGCCTTGAGGTTGCTGACGACCAAAAAATGGTCGATTGGGTTCAGCAACGTTTGGGCCTGCTGGAGCACAGAGACACGGCAATGCTTCACCGTTTGCTTCATGACATCGAAAAAAAATTGCCAGAATGAAATGTTTTTGAATTTCTCTTTTTTGAGACGTTCATCTAACTTATTGCGCTATTTCTGCTCTTTTACTGTCATTTTTAGTGGTTTTTTCAGCGCGACCGGGCAAGGCGATTTTTTGTGACAGAACTAAAAAAAATTGACTTGGTAAAGGGATTGCTTTAACCAATAGAGCTATTACAAATTTAGAGCACACAACATCCATGTTTCGCTTCAGCCTGATTACCACAATTATCACAACCACCATTACCACAGGTAACGGTGCGGGCTGACGCATACAGGTAAAAATGAAAAAAGCCCGCACCTAAACAGTGCGGGCTTTTTTTTCGGGAAAAAATCAAGGGGTCACAACAATGCGAGTGTTGAAATTCGGCGGTACTTCGGTGGCAAATGCGGAGCGTTTCCTTCGCGTTGCCGATATCCTGGAAAGTAATGCCAAACAGGGGCAGGTGGCGACCGTGCTGTCTGCTCCGGCAAAAATTACTAACCACCTTGTGGCGATGATTGAGAAAACCATCGGGGGCCAGGACGCTGTGCCGAATATCAGCGACGCAGAACGTATTTTTGCTGAACTGCTGAATGGTCTGGCAGAGGCACAGCCGGGATTTCCGCTGGCTGAACTGAAAGGGTTAGTGAATCAGGAGTTTGCCCAGCTTAAGCATGTTCTGCACGGCATCAGCCTGCTGGGCCAGTGCCCGGACAGCATCAATGCGGCGATCATTTGCCGGGGCGAGAAGCTGTCTATCGCTATTATGTCGGGCGTGCTGCAGGCTCGCGGCTACCAGGTGACCGTTATCGATCCGGTTGAGAAGCTGCTGGCGGTGGGGCATTACCTGGATTCCAGCGTGGATATCGCAGAGTCGACCCGCCGTATTGCCGCTAGCCGCATTCCTGAAGATCACATGATCCTGATGGCCGGGTTTACCGCCGGGAACGACAAAGGCGAGCTGGTTGTTCTGGGCCGGAACGGTTCCGACTATTCTGCCGCCGTACTGGCTGCCTGTCTGCGAGCCGATTGTTGTGAGATCTGGACTGACGTCGACGGCGTTTATACCTGCGACCCACGCCAGGTCCCTGATGCCCGACTGCTGAAGTCGATGTCTTACCAGGAAGCGATGGAGCTTTCCTACTTCGGCGCCAAAGTGCTTCACCCGCGCACCATCACCCCGATTGCCCAGTTCCAGATCCCTTGCCTGATTAAAAATACCGGAAATCCGCAGGCGCCAGGTACGCTCATTGGTGACAAGAGCGATGACGAAGGGCTGCCGGTGAAAGGCATCACTAACCTGAACAACATGGCAATGTTCAGTGTTTCAGGCCCAGGCATGAAAGGCATGGTCGGCATGGCCGCTCGAGTGTTTGCCGCCATGTCCCGTGCCGGAATTTCCGTGGTGTTGATCACCCAGTCCTCCTCCGAGTACAGCATCAGCTTCTGCGTTCCGCAGGCTGATTGCGGCCGCGCTCGCAAGGCGATGGAAGACGAATTCTATCTCGAACTGAAAGAAGAGCTGCTGGAGCCGCTGGCGGTGACTGAACGCCTGGCGGTTATCTCTGTCGTAGGCGACGGTATGAAAACGCTGCGCGGTATCTCCGCCAAGTTCTTTGCTGCCCTGGCTCGCGCGAATATCAACATTATTGCTATTGCGCAGGGCTCCTCCGAGCGCTCTATCTCCGTTGTGGTCAATAACGACGATGCTGTGACCGGCGTGCGTGTGACTCACCAGATGCTGTTTAACACCGATCAGGTTATTGAGCTGTTCCTGGTGGGTGTTGGCGGCGTGGGCGCGGCTCTGCTGGAGCAGGTTAAACGCCAACAGGCGTGGCTGAAGGAGAAGCATATCGATTTGCGCGTTTGCGGCGTGGCGAATTCTAAAGCCCTGCTGACTAACGTGCATGGCCTTGATCTCGAAAACTGGCAGCAGGCGCTGGAGCAGGCCAAAGAGCCGTTCAACCTTGGCCGTTTGATCCGCCTGGTGAAAGAGTATCATCTGCTGAACCCGGTGATTGTGGACTGTACCTCCAGCCAGGCGGTGGCGGACCAGTACGCTGATTTCCTGAGCGAAGGTTTCCACGTGGTGACGCCAAACAAAAAGGCCAACACCTCGAGCATGAATTATTACCACCAGCTGCGTAATGCCGCGGAGAGTTCGCGCCGCAAGTTCCTCTATGACACCAACGTGGGGGCGGGGCTGCCGGTGATAGAAAACCTGCAAAACCTGCTGAATGCGGGCGATGAGCTGCAGCGTTTCTCCGGCATTCTTTCCGGGTCGCTTTCTTACATCTTCGGGAAGCTGGATGAGGGAATGAGCTTCTCGCTGGCGACCAGCACTGCGCGCGAAATGGGATATACCGAACCGGATCCGCGTGACGATCTTTCCGGTATGGACGTGGCGCGTAAGCTGTTGATCCTGGCGCGTGAGACCGGGAGCGATTTGGAACTTTCGGATATCGAAATCGAATCCGTACTTCCGGAAAATTTTGATGCGAGCGGAGACGTCGAGTCTTTTATGGCACGCCTTCCTCAGTTGGATGATGAGTTTACGGCTCGTGTGAGGAAGGCGCGTGACGATGGGAAAGTGCTACGTTACGTCGGCATTATTGAAGAAGACGGCAGCTGCAAAGTGAAAATCGACGCCGTAGATGGCAACGATCCGCTGTATAAGGTGAAGAACGGCGAAAATGCCCTGGCCTTCTACAGCCACTATTATCAACCGCTGCCGCTGGTATTGCGTGGCTACGGGGCGGGCAACGATGTTACCGCCGCCGGTGTCTTCGCGGATCTGCTTCGCACCCTGTCATGGAAGTTAGGAGTTTAAGATGGTTAAAGTATATGCCCCGGCTTCCAGCGCCAATATGAGCGTCGGCTTTGATGTGCTGGGTGCGGCGGTCTCGCCGGTTGATGGCTCACATTTGGGGGATTACGTCACGGTTGAAGCGGCAGACAGCTTCAGCCTGACCAACCTTGGACGGTTCGCCAGTAAGCTGCCGGATGAACCACGCGAGAACATTGTTTATCAGTGCTGGGAGCGTTTCTGCCAGGAGATTGGCAAGACTATTCCTGTGGCGATGACGCTTGAGAAAAATATGCCCATCGGCTCCGGGCTGGGGTCCAGTGCCTGTTCGGTGGTGGCTGGCCTGATGGCGATGAATGAATTTTGCGGTAAGCCGTTGAGCGATACACGCCTGCTGGCGCTAATGGGCGAGCTGGAAGGACGTATTTCCGGCAGCATTCATTACGATAACGTTGCGCCTTGTTTCCTGGGCGGCATGCAACTGATGATCGAAGAAAACGGCATCATCAGCCAGCAGGTGCCAGGCTTTGATGAGTGGCTTTGGGTGCTGGCGTATCCGGGCATTAAGGTTTCAACCGCCGAAGCGCGTGCGATTTTACCTGCCCAATACCGCCGCCAGGACTGTATTAGCCACGGTCGCCATCTGGCCGGTTTTATTCATGCCTGTCATACCCGCCAGCCTGCGCTCGCGGCGAAGCTGATGAAGGATGTGATTGCTGAACCATACCGCGCCAAACTGCTGCCGAAGTTTGATGAGTCCCGTAAAGCCGTGGCGGATATCGGCGCGCTGGCTAGCGGGATTTCGGGTTCCGGCCCGACCTTATTTGCACTGTGCGATAACACCGATACCGCGCAGCGCGTGGCTGACTGGCTCAGCCAACATTATTTGCAGAACCAGGAAGGTTTTGTACATATTTGCCGTCTGGATACGGCTGGCGCACGAGTTTTGGGATAAGACATGAAACTGTACAACCTTAAAGATCACAACGAGCAGGTCTCCTTTGCACAGGCGGTTACCCAGGGGCTGGGCAAACAGCAGGGCCTGTTTTTCCCGCATGACCTGCCTGAGTTTGAACTGACTGAAATCGACGCCATGCTGGAGATGGACTTTGTCAGCCGTAGCAGCAAAATTTTGTCCGCATTTATCGGGGATGAGATCCCGCAGGAGATTCTGGAAGAGCGCGTGCGTGCGGCCTTCGCGTTCCCTGCACCGGTGAACATGGTTGAACCGGATGTGGGTTGCCTGGAACTGTTCCACGGCCCAACACTGGCGTTTAAAGACTTTGGCGGGCGCTTTATGGCGCAGATGCTGACCCACATCAGCGGCGACAAGCCTGTGACCATTCTGACGGCAACATCCGGCGATACCGGTGCGGCGGTGGCTCATGCGTTTTACGGCCTTAAGAATGTGCGCGTCGTTATTCTTTATCCGCGTGGCAAAATCAGTCCGCTGCAGGAAAAACTGTTCTGTACCCTCGGTGGGAATATCGAAACCGTTGCAATTGACGGTGATTTTGATGCCTGCCAGGCGCTGGTGAAACAGGCATTTGATGATGAAGAGCTGAAGGTGGCGCTGGGGTTAAACTCGGCAAACTCCATTAACATCAGCCGCCTGCTGGCGCAGATCTGCTACTACTTCGAAGCGGTAGCTCAATTGCCGCAGGAAGCCCGTAATCAGCTGGTGGTCTCCGTACCGAGCGGTAACTTTGGCGACCTGACGGCTGGCCTGCTGGCAAAATCTCTTGGCCTGCCGATTAAGCGCTTTATTGCGGCGACCAATGCCAACGACACCGTTCCGCGTTTCCTGGCTGAAGGCCAGTGGGCGCCTAAAGCGACCGTGGCCACGCTGTCCAACGCCATGGATGTTAGCCAGCCGAACAACTGGCCGCGCGTGGAAGAGCTTTTCCGCCGCAAAATTTGGCGCCTGACCGACCTTGGCTATGCTGCCGTGACCGACGAAACCACCAAAGATACGATGCGCGAGCTGAAGGCAATTGGCTACGTTTCTGAACCGCACGCGGCGATTGCTTACCGCGCTCTGCGCGACCAGCTGCAGCCAGGTGAGTTTGGGCTGTTCCTGGGCACCGCGCATCCGGCGAAGTTTAAAGAGAGCGTGGAAGAGATTCTGGGGGAAGCGCTGCCTCTGCCGGAAGAACTGGCGTCCCGCGCAGATCTGCCGCTGCTGTCCCACAATCTCCCGGCTGATTTTGCCGAACTGCGTAAGTTCATGATGGTTAAAGCGTAATTCTGAAGCCCCATTTTGCTTGTCGAACTGGGGCGTTTTTTCCTGTAAATCAGGGAGAAAATAAGCAGGCATTTAGCAGGAAAAAAGGAGAAATTCCCATAAAATGCGGATGCTTAGAGATTAGGATTGCGGAGAATAACGCGGGCGTGATTTCCGACATAAGCTCATCTTAACGGGCCCACTGGGCCGGCTTAAGAAGTAAGGAGCAAGCTATGTTGAAATCCATTTTTCTGGCGTTGTCCCTGCTGGTGGTGACGCCGCTGGCGGTACAGGCGGGAGAAATCACGCTGGTGCCCGCCGTGACGCTGCACTTTGGCGATCAGGACAACCACGGGCGCTATTGGGACGGTCGTTACTGGCGAGACCACGACTGGTGGGCAAGGCACTATGAGTGGCGTGAACATCGCTGGCAGCGGCATGCAAGATTCGATGGCCCGCCACGGGATCATCACGATAATCGCTGGGATAGATAACCCACGCTAGTTCACAGTAAAACGCCAGCTTAATGCTGGCGTTTTTTTATTGCTCGTGGCGCTTAAACACCAGTTCGTTTTTCTGTGATGCTTCTTCATCAAAGAAATAGCCGTCGGTATTAAACGCTTTCAGTTGTTCTGGCTTCGTCAGGCGATTCTCAATGATGTAGCGGCTCATTAGCCCACGTGCTTTTTTCGCATAGAAGCTGATGACTTTAAATTTGCCGTTCTTTTCATCGAGGAAAACGGGCTTGATGATCTCCGCGTTCAGCTTCTTCGGCTTCACCGCTTTAAAGTATTCATCAGACGCCAGGTTGACCACGATATTGTCGCCCTGGGTGGCCAGCACCTGATTCAGCTTGTCGGTAATTGTCTCGCCCCAGAAGTGATACAGATCTTTGCCCTTCGGGTTTTCCAGGCGAATTCCCATTTCCAGCCGGTAAGGTTGCATTAAATCCAGCGGACGCAGCACGCCGTACAACCCGGAAAGCATACGCAGGTGCTGCTGGGCAAAATCAAAGTCTGCCTCGCTAAACTCTTCGGCCTGCAGGCCGGTATAAACATCGCCTTTAAAGGCGAGAATAGCCGGACGCGCGTTTTGTGGCGTAAATGCCGGGTGCCACTCGTGGAAACGGGTTTCGTTCAGAGAGGCCAGCTTATCGCTGATGCTCATCAGGGAAGCAATTTGCGGGGCGCTTAGTTTGCGGGCAACGCCGATTAACTGCTGTGAATATTCCAACAGTTCCGGCTGTGTATAGCGGTCCGTCGGCAGCTCGCTTTGGTAATCCAGCGTCTTGGCAGGTGAGATAAGAATTAGCATGTCCACTCCTTGCATAGTTTGGCCGTTACTTTAGCAAATTTCCCGCCTGTCGCGGCCTATGGCTGCAATCAGCTAAGGTTTTTTTTCCACGTCTCTGTCCCAAACGCCGGGCGCCAGCTGGTTCTTAATCTCCGGGAAACGGTTGGGATTGAAAATAGGCGATATGCCCAGCTTTTGCTGGCGAAGATAATCTGCTGCTATCGCTTTCACCACCGGTGAAAGCAGCAGGATCGCCGTGATATTGGTTATCGCCATAATCGCCATCGCCACGTCTGCCAACTGCCAGACCAGCGGCAGCGCAGCCTGAGTTCCGAACATCACCATGGCGAGTACCATAAAGCGCAGTAAAAATTTCAGCGCGCGGCTGTCCTGGTTCAGGAACAACAAATTGTTCTCGGCGTAGGTGTAATTCGCCATGATAGACGTGAAGGCGAACAGGAAAACGATCACCACGATAAAGCCGCTGCCCCAGTCGCCCACGGCTGAGCTGAGCGCCTGTTGAACCAGAATAATGCCGCTGCGTGACGTTTCAATGCCGTCCATCATGCCGGACATCAGCACAATGGCGGCTGTCGCGGTGCAGATGATTGCTGTATCAATTAACACCCCAAACATTTGCACCACGCCCTGAGTTGCCGGGTGTGGAGGCCATGCGGCAGCGGCTGCGGCGGCATTTGGTGTGGAACCCATGCCCGCTTCGTTAGAAAACATCCCGCGCTGGAAGCCATTGGTGATGGCCTGGCTGACGGTATAACCCAGCGCGCCCGAAGCGGCTTCGTGCCAGCCAAAGGCGTGGCTGAAAATCAGCCTGATGACTTCGGGGAAACGTTCAATGTGCAGCCCCACAACATACAGGCTCATGCATACCCAGAGTAAGGCCATCAGCGGCACCAGCCACTGGGAGAGGCGAGCAATGGTCCGCATTCCTCGCCAGATGACTAGCGCGGTAACAGTCACCAGGAAAAGGCCCACCCAGATTTTCGGCACATCAAACGCGTAGTGAGTGGCAATCGCAATTGAGTTGGCCTGTACGGCGTTGAACACCATGCCGAAGGCAACGATCAAAAAGACGGAAAACAGCACGCCCATCCAGCGCATACCAAGCCCGCGTTCCATATACCAGGCCGGGCCGCCGCGATAGTTTCCTTCTTTGTCGCGGGTTTTATAGAGCTGGGCGAGGGAGCATTCTGCGAAGGCGGTGGCCATGCTGAGCACGGCGGCAACCCACATCCAGAACACCGATCCGGGGCCACCAGCTGAGATGGCCAGCGCAATGCCCGCAAGGTTACCGCTGCCGACGCGCGCGGCAAGGCTGGTGCAAAGAGCCTGGAATGAGGATATTCCGGAAGGATCCGGCGAGTCGCTGTTGCGCAGGAAAAGGCGCAGCCGGGTAAAGTAACGGAACTGGACGAAGCCGCTGCGGAAGGTGAACCAGATGCCCGCGCCAATCAGCAGCCAAAGCAGGACCGAGCCCCAAAGCACCTCGTTGATAAATAATAAAAAATCTGTCATTAACGTCCCTCTTGTTAATGCGTGATGGCGGCGAGGTTGACGAGCCCGGGCCATGCAATCCATTACGTTACAGATAAATTGGCGGTCGAGTTTAGCATATTCTCGCCCACTGGACGGACAGCACTTGTCGCGGTTGCACCTGATGGGCGGCGTGATATCATCAAGCCAGACCGGTTACATCTCCCTAACAAGCTACACCTGAAGAGAAACACTCATTATGACGGATAAATTGACTTCTTTGCGTCAACTGACCACCGTGGTTGCTGACACCGGAGATATCGCGGCGATGAAGCTGTACCAGCCGCAAGATGCTACTACCAACCCTTCTCTGATCCTTAACGCTGCACAGATCCCTGAGTACCGTAAACTGATCGACGAAGCGATTACCTGGGCTCGTAGCCAGAGCAACGATCGCGCTCAGCAGGTGGTTGACGCTTCCGACAAGCTGGCTGTAAACATCGGCCTGGAAATTCTGAAGCTGATCCCTGGCCGTATCTCTACCGAAGTGGATGCTCGCCTGTCCTATGACACCGAAGCCAGCATCGCGAAAGCCAAACACCTGATCAAGCTCTACAACGACGCGGGCATCAGCAACGATCGCATCCTGATTAAACTGGCTTCTACCTGGCAGGGCATCCGCGCTGCAGAGCAGCTGGAAAAAGAAGGCATCAACTGTAACCTGACCCTGCTGTTCTCCTTCGCTCAGGCTCGTGCCTGTGCTGAAGCTGGCGTGTTCCTGATTTCTCCGTTTGTTGGCCGTATCCTTGACTGGTACAAAGCTAACACCGACAAGAAAGAGTACGCGCCGCAGGAAGATCCAGGCGTGGTTTCCGTGACCGAAATCTACCAGTACTACAAGCAGCACGGTTATGAAACCGTGGTGATGGGCGCAAGCTTCCGTAACGTCGGTGAAATCATCGAGCTGGCTGGCTGCGACCGCCTGACCATTGCTCCTGCGCTGCTAAAAGAGCTGGCAGAAAGCGAAGGTACCATCGAGCGTAAGCTGAGCTACACCGGCGAAGTGAAAGCGCGTCCTGAGCGCATCACCGAGTCTCAGTTCCTGTGGCAGCACAACCAGGATCCAATGGCCGTAGACAAACTGGCGGACGGTATCCGTAAGTTTGCAATCGACCAGGAAAAACTGGAAAAAATGATCGGCGATCTGCTGTAATCATTCTCGTGGCCGGCTTGCGTCGGCCACGCTTTTCACCGCTTTCCCTGTCTGCAACGCCTTTCCCCGTGTATCATTCCTCTCAGACTTGCTGATTTCCGGGATTGATATGAATACCTTACGCATTGGACTTGTGTCCATTTCAGACCGCGCTTCCAGCGGCGTTTATCAGGATAAAGGCATTCCTGCGCTGCAAGAGTGGCTCGAACAGACGCTGACAACACCTTTTAAGATAGAAACCCGTCTGATCCCTGACGAACAATCCATCATTGAACAAGCGCTCTGCGAGCTAGTGGATGAAATGGCCTGCCATTTGGTGCTGACAACCGGTGGGACCGGGCCGGCGCGTCGTGACGTAACGCCGGATGCTACGCTTGCCGTTGCCGATCGTTTAATGCCCGGCTTTGGCGAACAGATGCGTCAGATCAGCCTGCATTTTGTCCCGACGGCGATCCTTTCTCGTCAGGTAGGCGTCATTCGTAAACAGGCCTTGATCCTCAACCTTCCGGGGCAGCCAAAATCTATTCAGGAAACGCTGGAAGGCGTGAAAGATGAAACCGGCAAGGTTGTGGTGCCGGGGATTTTTGCAAGTGTACCGTATTGTATACAGTTGCTGGATGGGCCTTATGTTGAAACGCATGACCATGTGGTAGCAGCTTTCCGTCCTAAAAGTGCTCGTCGCGAGACAAAACCCTGAATAATTAGCTTTTGTGACATAAGATCGAATTGGTATGGAGTGTGAACATTTTACCGTTATAGTAACTCTGGCTTTACAGCTAAACGGAAAAAATAATTAACACTCCTCTTTACAAGCGGTCCCCTATGTCAAAACAGCACGCCAGACCTCTTAACCGGCAGGATTATAAAACCCTGACGCTTGCTGCCCTCGGCGGCGCCCTCGAATTCTACGACTTCATTATCTTCGTCTTCTTTGCGGCAGTGCTGGGAGAGCTCTTCTTCCCGGCTGATATCCCGGAGTGGCTGCGCCAGGTGCAGACATTCGCTATTTTCGCGGCCGGTTATCTTGTGCGCCCACTGGGCGGGGTTGTGATGGCGCACTTTGGCGATCTGGTCGGCCGCAAAAAGATGTTTACCCTCAGCATTCTGCTGATGGCGGTACCGACGCTGGCCATTGGTTTGCTGCCAACGTATGCCTCGTTAGGCATTGCGGCTCCGTTGTTGCTGTTGCTGATGCGTATTCTGCAGGGGGCGGCAATCGGCGGCGAAGTGCCGGGCGCCTGGGTGTTTGTCTCTGAGCATGTGCCGGATAAGCGGATTGGTATTGCCTGCGGCATTTTGACGATGGGTCTGACCGTCGGGATTCTGTTGGGCTCCGTGGTGGCAACCATTATTAATACTTCCATGACCCAGCAGGCGATTCATGATGGCGGCTGGCGCATTCCTTTCTTCCTTGGCGGGATTTTTGGCCTGGTGGCGATGTATCTTCGCCGCTGGTTGCGTGAAACGCCAATCTTCCTCGAAATGCAGCAGCGTAAAGCGTTGGCTGAGGAGCTGCCGCTTAAGTCAGTAGTGGTTGGGCATAAAAAAGCAGTGGTTGTCTCTATGCTGCTGACCTGGCTGCTCTCCGCCTGCATCGTGGTGGTGATTTTGATGTCACCGATTTGGCTGCAAAAACAGCATGGGATCGCGCCTGCCTTAACGCTGCAGGCAAACAGTATTGCCACGATTATGCTGTGCGTGGGTTGTCTGCTGGCAGGACTGGCGGCTGACCGCTTTGGCTCAGGGAAAACCTTTACCGTCGGCAGCGTCTTGCTCGCCATCTGTAGCTGGATGTTTTATCACCTGAGTGGGACGCATCCGGAACATCTCTTCTTGCTCTATGGCCTGGTTGGGCTGAGCGTGGGGGTGGTTGGCGCGGTGCCATTTGTTATGGTGCGAGCCTTCCCGGCGCAGGTGCGATTCACCGGAATTTCGTTTTCTTACAACCTGTCCTATGCCATTTTTGGCGGCCTGACGCCGATTGCGGTCACAATGCTAATGGGCGTTTCGCCGATGGCCCCGGCCTGGTATGTGTTGGCGCTTGCTATCGTGGGTTTGGTGATGGGGATTTGGCTGAGAAAGGATATTCATCATCAGGATAAGATAGAAGAAGGGGCTCTGACGCCTTCCTGAATAAAAAAACGCGGAGCAAGGCTCCGCGTTTTGCTTTCCGCTAAAGGAAGATTAGTGCTTTTCGCCGATCGGCAGCACGGTGCGGCCAAACTGCTCGTTCAGCACTTCACCCATCGCCAGGTAGATAGCGCTTGCGCCACACACCAGGCCAATCCAGCCCGCGACTTTCACCATACCTTCGTTATCTGCCAGGTGGCCAATTGCCAGCAGGGCAAACAGCACGGTCAGGCTGGCAAAGACGAACTGCAGCATACGTGGTGCTTTCAGAGTACCGAAGAACATGAACAGGGTGAATACACCCCACAGGCCCAGGTACGCGCCAAGGAAGTGACCGTTGGCCGCATCGCTAAGGCCCATCTTAGGCATCAGCAGAATCGCCACCAGCGTCAGCCAGAAAGAGCCGTAGGAGGTGAAGGCGGTTAAACCGAAAGTGTTCCCTTTTTTAAACTCCAGCAGGCCCGCGAAGATTTGCGCGATACCGCCGTAGAAAATCCCCATCGCGAGGATAGTAACGTCAAAACCAAAAATACCTGCGTTATGCAGGTTGAGCAAAATGGTGGTCATGCCGAAGCCCATTAAGCCCAGGGGAGCTGGATTAGCCAACTTAGTGTTGCCCATAGTTCCTCTGAAAAATTCATCTGAAATGTAGTGTTAATTAAGGCCCCGCAGCCGGGAGTCCGGTTGCGGGCGCGGCATAATAATCAGGCAGCACGTCGCCGTCTATGATCTGAGCGGGGGGAAAGCGGAAAATTTTTTTTCACCTGCCCCTTGATGGAAAGCGTTGCGACCCCATCTTGTATGCAACCGCAGTTGGCGGACCTGAAAAAAAACGCTTCGGGCAGTTGAAACAGACGCTTTTGCCCGCATAACAGGTTCACAACCACATGATGACGAATTTTTAGTGGAGACGTTTAGATGGGTAAAATTATTGGTATCGACCTGGGGACTACTAACTCTTGTGTCGCGATTATGGATGGTACAACTGCTCGTGTGCTGGAGAACGCCGAGGGCGACCGCACCACGCCTTCTATCATTGCTTACACGCAGGACGGCGAAATCCTGGTAGGTCAGCCGGCTAAACGTCAGGCAGTGACTAACCCGCAAAACACTCTGTTTGCGATTAAACGCCTGATTGGCCGTCGCTTCCAGGACGAAGAAGTGCAGCGTGATGAAGCCATCATGCCTTACAAAATCATCGGCGCTGACAACGGCGACGCATGGATTGACGTAAAAGGTCAGAAAATGGCACCGCCGCAGATCTCTGCTGAAGTGCTGAAGAAAATGAAGAAAACCGCTGAAGATTACCTGGGTGAGCCGGTAACCGAAGCTGTTATCACCGTTCCAGCATACTTTAACGATGCTCAGCGTCAGGCAACCAAAGACGCCGGCCGTATCGCAGGTCTGGACGTGAAACGTATCATCAACGAACCAACCGCTGCCGCACTGGCTTACGGTCTGGATAAAGAAGTTGGCAACCGTACTATCGCGGTTTACGACCTTGGTGGTGGTACTTTCGATATCTCTATTATCGAAATCGACGAAGTTGACGGCGAGAAAACCTTCGAAGTTCTGGCAACCAACGGTGATACCCACCTGGGTGGTGAAGACTTCGACAGCCGCATGATCAACTACCTCGTTGACGAGTTTAAGAAAGATCAGGGCATTGACCTGCGTAACGATCCGCTGGCAATGCAGCGCCTGAAAGAAGCGGCAGAAAAAGCAAAAATCGAGCTTTCTTCTGCACAGCAGACCGACGTGAACCTGCCGTACATCACTGCAGACGCGACCGGTCCAAAACACATGAACATCAAAGTGACCCGTGCGAAACTGGAATCCCTGGTCGAAGACCTGGTGAACCGTTCTATCGAGCCACTGAAAGTTGCCCTGCAGGATGCTGGCCTGTCCGTTTCCGATATCCAGGACGTTATCCTGGTCGGCGGTCAGACTCGTATGCCAATGGTGCAGAAAAAAGTTGCTGAGTTCTTCGGTAAAGAGCCACGTAAAGACGTTAACCCGGATGAAGCTGTTGCTATCGGTGCAGCGGTTCAGGGCGGCGTGCTGACCGGTGATGTAAAAGACGTACTGCTGCTGGACGTTACCCCGCTGTCTCTGGGTATCGAAACCATGGGTGGCGTGATGACTGCGCTTATCAGCAAAAACACCACCATCCCGACCAAGCACAGCCAGGTGTTCTCTACCGCTGAAGACAACCAGTCTGCGGTAACCATCCATGTGATTCAGGGTGAACGTAAACGTGCATCCGATAACAAATCACTGGGTCAGTTCAACCTGGACGGGATCAGCGCGGCACCGCGCGGTATGCCACAGATCGAAGTCACCTTTGACATTGATGCTGACGGTATCCTGCACGTTTCTGCAAAAGACAAAAACAGCGGTAAAGAGCAGAAGATCACCATCAAGGCATCTTCCGGTCTGAACGAAGACGAAATCCAGAAAATGGTTCGTGATGCAGAAGCTAACGCCGAAGCTGACCGTAAGTTCGAAGAGCTGGTTCAGACCCGTAACCAGGGCGACCATCTGCTGCACAGCACCCGTAAGCAGGTTGAAGAAGCAGGCGACAAACTGCCGGCTGACGACAAAACTGCTATTGAGTCTGCGCTGACTGCGCTGGAAGCGTCGCTGAAAGGCGAAGATAAAGCGGACATCGAAGCTAAAATTCAGGCTCTGGCTGAAGTTTCCCAGAAGCTGATGGAACTGGCTCAGCAGCAGCACGCTGAGCAGCAGGCTGGCAATGCTGCTGATGCAGGCAACGCTAACGCCGGTAAAGACGACGATGTTGTCGATGCCGAGTTCGAAGAAGTTAAAGATAAAAAATAATCGCCCTGATGCAGGGTAATTAACTGGCACGGGCGCGGAGTTTACTCCACGCCCGTGCTCGTATGTTAAGGGCAGAAAAAAGAGATGGCGAAGAAAGACTATTACGAGGTTTTAGGCGTTCCGAAGTCAGCGGAAGAGCGTGAAATCAAAAAGGCTTATAAGCGCCTGGCGATGAAGTTCCATCCGGACCGTAACCAGGGCGATAAAGAGGCCGAGGCGAAGTTCAAAGAGATCAAAGAAGCCTACGAAATCCTTACCGACGCTCAAAAACGTGCGGCGTACGATCAGTACGGCCATGCTGCGTTTGAACAAGGCGGTATGGGCGGTGGCAGCGGCTTTGGCGGCGGCGGTGCGGACTTCAGCGATATCTTTGGCGACGTATTTGGCGACATTTTTGGCGGTGGACGCCGTCAGCGTGCGTCTCGTGGTGCAGACTTGCGCTACAACATGGACTTAACGCTTGAAGAGGCGGTTCGTGGCGTCACCAAAGAGATCCGTATCCCGACGCTCGAAGAGTGCGAAGTTTGCCACGGCAGCGGCGCGAAGAAAGGGTCTTCCCCTCAGACCTGTCCAACCTGCCACGGACAGGGCCAGGTGCAAATGCGCCAGGGCTTCTTCACCGTGCAGCAAAGCTGTCCGCACTGTCAGGGCCGCGGCACCATCATTAAAGATCCGTGCAATAGCTGCCACGGCCACGGCCGCGTAGAGAAAACCAAAACGCTGTCGGTGAAAATCCCGGCGGGCGTGGATACCGGTGACCGTATTCGTCTGTCTGGCGAAGGCGAAGCGGGTGAACACGGTGCGCCATCAGGCGATCTGTACGTTCAGGTTCAGGTGAAACAGCACCCAATCTTCGAACGTGAAGGTAATAACCTGTACTGCGAAGTGCCGATCAACTTCGCAATGGCTGCGCTGGGTGGGGAAATTGAAGTCCCAACCCTGGACGGGCGGGTTAACCTCAAGGTTCCGGGCGAAACGCAAACCGGCAAGCTGTTCAGAATGCGCGGTAAAGGCGTGAAGTCCGTGCGCGGCGGTGCGCAGGGTGATCTGCTGTGCCGCGTTGTTGTAGAGACGCCGGTTAGCCTTAACGAAAAGCAGAAAAAGCTACTGCGTGACCTGGAAGAGAGCTTCGGCGGCCCTACCGGGGCGAACAACAGCCCGCGCTCGAAGAGCTTCTTCGACGGCGTGAAGAAATTCTTTGATGATTTAACTCGGTAATTTCTTCCTGTTGTTATGCTTAAAAAAACCTGAACTGCTTCATTCGGTTCAGGTTTTTTTTATGCCTTTTTATATCGATCGGTTTTTTCGATCGTTACTTGCAATATAAGCTGTTTTTAACGATGTGTCATTATCGCTATGCTGGCTACCCTATTAGTGTTCAGGATGAATACTCTACTTAGAGAGTTGGGTGAAATAATGACTAAAAATCTGCAACGTTTTTTTCAGAATGATGCCGCCGGCGGTATTTTTTTGATTGTTGCCGCCGCGCTGGCAATGCTGCTGGCGAATATGAATGCGACCAGCGCCGGCTACGAGGCGTTCCTTGCCACGCCTGTTGAAGTGAGAATCGGGCCACTGGATATCAGTAAAAATCTGCTGCTGTGGGTGAATGATGCCCTGATGGCGATTTTCTTCCTGATGATTGGCCTTGAGGTGAAGCGGGAAATGGTTATTGGCTCACTGGCCGATCGCCGTCAGGCTTCATTCCCGGTCATTGCTGCCCTTGGCGGGATGGTCGTGCCGGCTCTGCTTTATCTGGTTTTCAACTATGCTGATCCTGTAACGCGTGAAGGGTGGGCGATACCTGCGGCAACGGATATCGCGTTTGCTTTGGGGATCCTGGCGCTTCTGGGCAACCGTGTTCCTCTGGCGTTGAAAGTCTTCCTGATGGCGTTGGCGATCATTGACGACCTTGGGGCGATTGTAATTATTGCGCTGTTTTATACCCACGATCTCTCGATGATGTCGCTGGGCGTTGCGGCGGCAGCTATTGTCGTACTGGCATTGCTGAACCTGTTCAACGTGCGCCGTACCGGAGTTTACATTCTGGTGGGCGTCATATTGTGGACGGCAGTACTGAAGTCGGGCGTGCATGCCACGCTTGCGGGCGTGATTATTGGGTTCTTTATTCCGCTGAAAGAAGAGAAAGGACGCTCGCCAGCTCAGGATCTGGAGCATGTGCTGCATCCGTGGGTGGCTTTCTTGATTCTGCCGCTGTTTGCTTTTGCCAATGCCGGCGTTTCTCTCAGCGGAGTGACGGTGCAGGGGCTAACGTCGCTTCTGCCGCTGGGGATTATGGTCGGTTTGTTTATCGGTAAGCCGCTGGGCATTAGCCTGTTCTGCTGGCTGGCGCTCAAGTTTAAACTTGCCTCGCTGCCAGAGGGAACCAGTTTCAGGGATATCATGGCGGTAGGCGTGCTGTGTGGCATAGGGTTTACGATGTCTATCTTTATCGCTTCGCTGGCCTTTGGCGACGTTGACGCGGAGCTGATTACCTGGGCGAAGCTGGGGATACTCCTGGGATCGTTGCTCTCTGCTGTCGTCGGTTTCATGATGCTAAAAGCACGATTGCCTAAGGCGACTTCATGACGTTACTGGCTGCCGGGTCATCGTCAGATGACCCGATAATGGATTAATTTTCAGGGAGTGAAGGGCATGTCCCATATCAATTACAATCATCTTTATTATTTCTGGCACGTTTGCAAAGAGGGGTCGGTTGTTGGTGCCGCCGAGGCGCTGTTCCTGACCCCACAAACAATCACCGGGCAAATAAAAGCGCTTGAAGAACGCCTGCAAGGGAAGCTTTTCCGCCGTCAGGGAAGGGGGCTTGTCCCTTCGGAGCTGGGGCAACTGGTCTTCCGCTACGCCGACAGAATGTTTACCCTGAGCCAGGAAATGCTGGATATCGTTAACTATCGCAAAGAGGCTAACATCCTGTTTGATGTTGGCGTCGCGGATGCGCTGTCCAAACGTCTGGTTAGCGGCGTGCTGGATGCAGCAGTCGTTGGGGACGAGCAAATTCATCTGCGCTGTTTTGAATCCACCCATGAAATGCTGCTCGAACAGTTGAGCCAGCATAAACTGGACATGATCATTTCGGACTGCCCAATTGACTCGACTCAGCAAGAAGGGCTGTTTTCGGTGAAGCTTGGCGAGTGCGGGATCAGCTTCTGGTGTAAAGGTCCGGCGCCGGAGCTACCTTTCCCCGCCTGCCTTGAAACTCGACGCCTTCTTATTCCTGGGCGCCGTTCTATGCTTGGGCGCAAGCTTCTCAACTGGATTAACATCCAGGGGCTGAAGATTGAGATTCTGGGCGAGTTTGATGATGCCGCGCTGATGAAAGCGTTTGGTGCTGCGCACAATGCTATCTTTGTTGCTCCGACGTTGTATGCACGGGATATCTATAGTGATGACGACATCGTTGAGATTGGCAGAATGGATAACGTGCTGGAGGAGTATCACGCCATCTTTGCTGAACGCATGATCCAGCATCCTGCGGTGCAGCGTATCTGCAGCAAAGATTACTCAGCGCTGTTTAAAGTTGACTGAATGACAGGTATAAAAAAACCGGCGTTAGCCGGTTTTTTTATCAAAGCTCACAGCAAAAAGGCGATTAAGCCAGTTTGTTGATTTGCGCAGTCAGGTTTGCTTTATGACGCGCAGCTTTGTTTTTGTGGATCAGACCTTTAGCAGCCTGACGGTCCACGATTGGTTGCATTTCGTTAAATGCTTTCTGTGCAGCAGCTTTATCGCCAGTTTCAATCGCTGCGTATACTTTCTTGATGAAAGTACGCATCATAGAGCGACGGCTTGCGTTGTGCTTACGAGCCTTTTCAGACTGTACGGCACGTTTCTTAGCTGATTTGATATTAGCCAAGGTCCAACTCCCAAATATGATCTATGTGGACAATTCAAAGGCCGAGGAATATGCCCCGTTAGCCTTCTTTTGTCAATGGATTTGTGCAAATAAGCGTCGTTAAATTTCCGACACCTCTTACGTGTGATGGCGCGGATTCTACCAGCATCAGGCTTCGGAATACAGTCTTTCGCATCAAAATTCGTCAAGACAAATGCGAAGTCTGCGCAAAGCCCTTCCCAGTACAATGAATTCATTCAAGCTTTACGTTAAAGGCGGTAATCGCCGGTTAACCTTAATCGCGGTAGTTGGTATAATCCGCCAATTTCCACTGTTTTGAGCCAGCCATGAAGCTGATACGCGGTATACATAATCTGCGCCGGGAGCACCACGGGTGTGTACTCACCATTGGTAATTTCGACGGCGTGCATCGTGGCCATCAGGCGCTGTTAAAGGGCCTGTGCGAAGAAGGGCGTGCGCGCAATCTTCCGGTAATGGTCATGATTTTTGAGCCTCAACCGCTCGAATTGTTTGCACCGGAAAAAGCGCCTGCCCGGTTGACTCGCCTGCGAGAGAAGCTGCGCTATTTGGCCGAGTGCGGCGTGGACTACGTCCTGTGCGTGCGCTTTGACCGTCGCTTTGCCGGACTGAGTGCACAAAACTTTGTGAGCGACCTTCTGGTTGACCGACTCGGGGTGAAATTTCTCGCGGTGGGGGATGATTTCCGCTTTGGCGCTGGTCGCCAGGGGGATTTCTTGTTATTACAGAAGGCTGGCTGCGAATACGGTTTTGATATCACCAGCACTCAAACGTTTTGCGACGATGGGGTGCGTATCAGCAGTACCGCAGTGCGCCAGGCGCTGGCTGATGATGACCTGCAGCAGGCCGAAAATCTGTTGGGGCATCCGTTTATGATCTCCGGCCGTGTCGTGCATGGGGATGAGCTGGGCCGTACTATTGGCTTCCCGACCGCAAACTTGCCGCTGCGTCGCCATGTTTCCCCGGTAAAAGGGGTTTATGCGGTGGAAGTCTCAGGCCTTGGTGACAAGCCGATTGCCGGCGTGGCAAATATCGGGACTCGCCCTACGGTGGCGGGAATACGCCAGCAGCTTGAAGTCCATTTACTGGACGTTGTAATGGACCTTTATGGTCGCCATATAGAAGTAGTGCTGCGTAAAAAGATACGTAATGAGCAGCGATTTGCTTCACTTGATGAGCTGAAGGCGCAAATCGCCAGAGATGTGGTGTCAGCCCGAGAATTTTTTGAGTCAAATGCCTGAAAGGCTAACCGAAATACGGAACCGAGAATCTAATGAGTGACTTTAAATCTACCCTAAATTTGCCTGAAACAGGGTTCCCGATGCGCGGCGACTTAGCCAAGCGCGAACCGGGCATGCTGGCGCGTTGGAATGATGACGATCTGTACGGCATCATCCGTAATGCGAAAAAAGGCAAAAAAACCTTTATTTTGCATGATGGCCCTCCTTATGCGAACGGTAGCATTCACATTGGTCACTCAGTTAACAAGATTCTGAAAGATATTATTATCAAGTCCAAAGGGCTTTCTGGCTTCGACTCGCCGTATGTGCCGGGCTGGGACTGTCACGGCCTGCCTATCGAGCTTAAGGTTGAGCAGGAATTTGGCAAACCGGGTGAGAAATTCACCGCAGCAGAATTCCGTGCAAAATGCCGCGAATACGCCGCTAATCAGGTTAACGGCCAGCGCGAAGACTTCATCCGTCTGGGCGTGCTGGGCGACTGGTCTCGCCCTTACCTGACCATGGACTTCAATACTGAAGCCAACATCATTCGTGCACTGGGCAAAATCATCGGCAATGGTCACCTGCACAAAGGTGCTAAGCCGGTTCACTGGTGCGTGGACTGCCGTTCTGCGTTGGCAGAAGCCGAAGTTGAGTATTACGACAAAACGTCCCCGTCCATCGACGTGACGTTCAATGCTGTTGATGCCGATGTGGTGAAAGCTAAGTTTGGTGCTTCTGCCGTTAATGGCCCGATTTCTCTGCTTATCTGGACCACAACGCCGTGGACCCTGCCAGCTAACCGCGCTATCTCTCTGGGCGCTGAGTTCGATTACGTGCTGGTGCAGATTGAAGGCCAGGCGCTGATCGTGGCGAAAGACCTGATGGAAAGCGTGCTGAAGCGCGCCGGCGTAACTGATTACCAGGTTCTCGGTAGCGTGAAAGGTGCTGAGCTTGAGCTGCTGCGCTTCAAACATCCGTTCATGGGCTTTGACGTGCCGGCTATTCTGGGCGATCACGTCACTCTGGACGCGGGTACCGGTGCGGTACACACCGCCGGTGGCCACGGCCCGGACGACTACACCATCAGCCAGAAATACGGTTTGGAAATCGCTAACCCGGTCGGCCCGGACGGTAGCTATCTGCCGGGGACCTATGAAGGTCTGGACGGCGTTCAGGTGTTCAAAGCCAACGACCTGATCGTTAACATCCTGCGTGATAAAGGTGCTCTGCTGCACGTTGAAAAACTGCTGCACAGCTACCCACACTGCTGGCGCCACAAAACGCCGATCATCTTCCGTGCAACGCCACAGTGGTTTATCAGCATGGATCAGAAAGGCCTGCGCGCGCAGTCCCTGAAAGAGATCAAAGGCGTGCAATGGATCCCTGACTGGGGCCAGGCGCGTATCGAATCTATGGTGGCAAACCGCCCTGACTGGTGTATCTCGCGTCAGCGTACCTGGGGCGTGCCGATGTCCCTGTTCGTGCACAAGGATACCGAAGAACTGCATCCACGCTCGCTCGAGCTGATGGAAGAAGTCGCTAAGCGCGTTGAGCAGGACGGTATCCAGGCGTGGTGGGATCTTGATCCGCGCGACATCATGGGCGACGACGCAGACAACTACGTTAAAGTGCCGGATACCCTGGACGTTTGGTTCGATTCAGGATCGACTCACTCTTCCGTTGTTGACGTGCGTCCAGAATTCCACGGCCACGCGGCGGATATGTACTTGGAAGGTTCGGATCAGCATCGCGGTTGGTTCATGTCCTCCCTGATGATTTCCACGGCGATGAAAGGCAAAGCGCCTTACCGCCAGGTACTGACCCACGGCTTTACCGTGGATGGTCAGGGCCGCAAGATGTCCAAATCTATCGGTAACACCGTTAGCCCGCAGGATGTGATGAACAAACTCGGCGCGGACATTCTACGTCTGTGGGTGGCCTCTACCGATTACACCGGCGAAATGGCCGTTTCCGACGAGATCCTGAAACGCTCCGCTGACGCTTACCGCCGTATCCGTAATACAGCTCGCTTCCTGCTGGCCAACCTGAACGGCTTCAATCCAGAAACTGACATGGTGAAACCGGAAGAGATGGTGGTGCTGGATCGCTGGGCCGTTGGCTGTGCGCAAGAAGCTCAGGCGGATATCATCGCCTCTTACGAAAACTACGATTTCCACGAAGTGGTGCAGCGCCTGATGCGCTTCTGCTCAGTGGAAATGGGGTCGTTCTACCTCGACATCATCAAAGATCGTCAGTACACCGCGAAAGCGGACAGCGTGGCGCGTCGCAGCTGCCAGACCGCGCTGTACCACATTGCTGAAGCCCTGGTTCGCTGGATGGCACCGATCATGTCCTTCACCGCCGATGAGATCTGGGGCTACCTGCCAGGCTCGCGCGAGAAGTACGTGTTCACCGGTGAATGGTACGAAGGTCTGTTTGGCCTGGCGGAAAGCGAAGCAATGAACGGTGAGTTCTGGGACACGCTGCTGACCGTTCGTGGCGAAGTGAACAAGGTCATCGAGCAGGCTCGTGCTGATAAGCGCATCGGTGGTTCTCTGGAAGCGGCAGTGACGCTGTACGCTGACGCAGAGCTGGCGGCGAAGTTGAACAGCCTGAGCGACGAATTACGATTTGTCCTGTTGACCTCCGGGGCTGCGGTTGCCGATTATGCGCAGGCGAGCGATGACGCTCAGCAGAGCGAAATCCTCAAGGGGCTGAAAGTAGCTCTGCGTAAAGCCGACGGTGAGAAGTGCCCGCGCTGCTGGCATTACACCACCGATATCGGTCAGGTAGCGGAGCACGCAGAAATCTGCGGCCGCTGTGTCAGCAACGTAGCCGGTGACGGCGAACAACGTAAGTTTGCTTGATGAAACCCATTTTCTCTACCGGATTGCGCTGGCTGTGGCTGGTGGTGGTAGTGCTGATTGTGGACCTGGGCAGTAAATATCTGATCCTCCAGCATTTCATGCTGGGGGATACGGTTTCGCTGTTCCCGTCCCTGAATTTGCACTATGCCCGTAACTACGGCGCGGCGTTTAGCTTCCTGGCCGATAAAGGCGGCTGGCAACGCTGGTTCTTCGCGGGTATCGCGATCGGTATCTGCGTGGCGTTGGTGTGGATGATGTATCGCGCTAAAGCTAGCCAGAAACTGAATAACATCGCCTATGCGTTAATCATTGGTGGTGCGCTCGGCAATCTGTTCGATCGCTTGTGGCACGGCTTTGTCGTCGACATGATCGATTTCTACGTTGGCGACTGGCACTTTGCCACCTTCAATCTGGCCGATACCGCAATCTGTATCGGCGCGGCGCTGATTGTGCTGGAGGGCTTCTTTGTCTCCTCCGACAAGCCCGCAAAGCAAAAAGGGTAATCCATGGCTGAGTCCGTACAAACCAACAGCGCGGTGCTGGTGCACTTTACGCTAAAGCTTGAAGATGGCTCCACCGCGGAGTCAACCCGTGCGAACGGTAAGCCTGCGCTGTTCCGCCTTGGGGATGAGACATTGTCCCCGGGTATGGAAGACCAGTTGGTTGGCCTGAAGGCTGGTGATAAAAAAGCGTTCTCGTTGGCGCCAGAATCGGCCTTTGGCATTCCAAGCCCGGACATGATTCAGTATTTTTCGCGTCGTGAGTTTGTTGAGGCGGGCGAGCCTGAGCCGGGTGCGATTATGCTGTTTACCGCAATGGATGGCAGCGAAATGCCGGGCGTGGTGCGTGAAGTTAACGGTGACTCTATCACCGTGGACTTTAACCATCCGCTGGCCGGGCAGACTATCCATTTTGATATTGAAGTGCTGGAAGTTAATCCGGTGCTGGAGGCGTTGAATGCAGATCCTGTTGGCTAATCCCAGAGGTTTTTGTGCTGGGGTCGACCGCGCTATCAGCATTGTCGAAAACGCGCTGCAGATTTACGGCGCGCCAATCTACGTTCGCCACGAAGTGGTGCATAACCGCTACGTGGTGGATAGCCTGCGAGCGCGCGGGGCGATTTTCATCGAGCAAATCAGCGAAGTGCCGGACGGCGCGATCCTGATTTTCTCGGCGCACGGCGTTTCTCAGGCGGTGCGTAACGAAGCGAAGAGCCGTGAGCTGACAGTTTTCGATGCCACCTGTCCGTTAGTGACTAAAGTGCATATGGAAGTGGCGCGTGCCAGCCGTCGTGGTGAAGAGTCCATTCTGATTGGCCATGCCGGCCATCCGGAAGTGGAAGGCACCATGGGCCAGTACAGCAACCCGAAAGGGGGCATGTACCTGGTTGAGTCACCGGACGATGTCTGGACGCTTGAGGTCAAAGACGAAAGCAATCTGTCGTTTATGACCCAAACTACGCTTTCCGTGGACGATACCTCGGATGTGATTGATGCCCTGCGTCAGCGCTTCCCGAAAATCATCGGCCCGCGCAAAGACGACATTTGTTACGCCACGACCAATCGTCAGGAAGCGGTTCGGGCGCTGGCCACGGAAGCTGATGTTGTGCTGGTGGTAGGCTCCAAAAACTCCTCGAACTCTAACCGTCTTGCCGAACTGGCGCAGCGGATGGGGAAAGCTGCCTGGCTTATTGATGATGCGTCTGATATTCAGGAGTCCTGGCTCAAAGACGTGAATTGCGTCGGCGTTACCGCCGGGGCTTCTGCACCGGACGTGTTGGTGCAGAATGTTATCACTCGCCTGCGTGAGCTGGGTGGGAGTGAAGCTCAGGAGCTGACCGGGCGCGAAGAGAACATCGTGTTTGAAGTACCTCGTGAACTGCGCGTGGACATCCGTGAAGTGGATTAGCGTCGCTGGTTTCCGTTTATGAGAAGATGCCAGCTGGTGTATGCCCGCTGGCATTTTTTATGGAGAAAAGCATGGCCAGAACCCCGATTATTCTTGATACCGATCCCGGTATCGACGATGCGGTTGCCCTTGCCGCGGCCTTATTTGCCCCCCCAACTGGATTTGAAACTCATCACTACCGTGGCTGGAAATGTCTCGGTGGACAAAACTACGCGTAATGCCCTTCAACTGCTGGAGTTTTGGCAGAAAGAGACACCCGTGGCGAAAGGGGCTTCTGTCCCGCTGCTGCGTCCACTGCGGGATGCCGCTTATGTGCACGGCGAGTCGGGGATGGAAGGGTATGTCTTCACCGAAACATCTCGTCGTGAACTGCCAATTCCCGCATTCCAGGCCATGTACGATTGTCTGAAAAGCAGCGACGAGCCGGTGACTCTGGTTACCATTGGTCCACTGACTAACGTCGCCATGCTGCTGACGCAGTACCCTGAATGTAAGACGCGTATTAAACGCGTGGTCATGATGGGCGGCTCTGCGGGGCGGGGCAACTTTACGCCGACGGCTGAATTTAATATGGCCATTGACCCCGAGGCGGCAGCCCGCGTCTTTGACAGCGGGCTGGATATCGTCATGTGTGGGCTGGATGTGACAAATCGTGCAATGCTTACGCCTGAATTTCTGGCTGAGCTGCCAGCATTGAATCGCACCGGGAAGATGCTGCACGCACTATTCACGCATTACCGCAGCGGAAGCATGGAAACCGGGCTGCGAATGCATGATTTGACCGCCATTGCGTGGCTGGTTAAGTCCGAACTGTTCCAGTCATTCCCTTGCTTTGTCGCGGTAGAAACGCACGGCACTTATACCAGCGGAACGACAGTGGTAGATCTCGAACATCGTCTTGAACGTCCGGCAAACGCTCAGGTTGCGTTGGATATCGACGTTCCCGGTTTTCAGGCGTGGGTTTCTGACGTTCTGGCGCTGGCACCGTGAATAATTATCCCATTAAAAGCAGGGGGATTATCTGCGTAATTGATAACTACCGGGCCATGACAGTAAATTCTAATTATGGGTGTTTTCGGCTGGCGGCCTGCTAGAGGGCTGGTTAACCTGATAACGTTTTTACGAATTATTTAACCAAAGAGTAATGATATGCATGATGCACAGATTCGCGTAGCCATCGCGGGCGCGGGCGGCCGTATGGGGCGCCAGTTAATTCAGGCGGCTTTACAGCTGGATGGCGTTCAGCTTGGTGCAGCGCTTGAGCGTCCGGGCTCTTCCCTGGTCGGTAGTGATGCGGGTGAGCTGGCCGGCGCGGCAAAAACAGGGGTGCTGGTCAGCGATAACCTGGATGCGGTGGCTAACGATTTCGACGTTTTTATTGATTTTACTCGCCCTGAGGGAACGCTGGCTCACCTGGCGTTTTGCCTCAAGCATGGCAAAGGCATGGTCATCGGCACGACGGGTTTTGATGAAGCCGGCAAGCAGGCCATCAACGATGCGGCGCGTGAGATCCCGATTGTTTTCGCGGCAAACTTTAGCGTGGGCGTGAACGTCATGCTGAAGCTGCTGGAGAAAGCGGCAAAAGTCATGGGCGATTACACCGACATTGAAATCATCGAAGCCCACCACCGCTACAAGGTGGATGCCCCGTCAGGCACCGCGCTGGCGATGGGTGAAGCGATTGCTCAGGCGATGGACAAAGATCTTAAAGATTGTGCCGTTTATACCCGCGAAGGCCATACCGGTGAACGTGTGCCTGGCACCATTGGTTTTGCCACCGTGCGTGCGGGCGATATCGTCGGGGAGCATACCGCGATGTTTGCAGATATTGGCGAGCGGGTTGAGATTACCCACAAGGCTTCCAGCCGCATGACGTTTGCTAACGGGGCCGTTCGTTCAGCTTCATGGCTTAAAGGTAAAAAGAACGGTATTTTTGATATGCGAGATGTGCTAGATCTCAATAATTTGTAGTTAAACGTATCCTTATAAATGTGGTTGTTTGTTTTTAATTGATTGATTTTAGGGTGATTAATTTCACCCTTTTATTTTTTAAGTGTTTGGTATTAATTTATATATGTGAGATGTTAAATTAGTAGTTATCATCTGTTTTTGTGTTGTTGTAATGTTAATTTTGACCACTTGGTCCACTTTTTCACTACCCTCTCTCCACTTTTCCAGTATTCATGGTCGGCAACCGATTACTTTCCCCAGGTTAGCTGGTTATTTTGACCTTCAAATCAGATCTTTTTACTCTGAGCGGCAAAAGAGGCATAAAAACTTTGTCTTAAGGTAGACTTTTACCCGGCTTGTCTCTAGAATGCCGCCGTTTGCCAAAAATCCGTAGGGCAGACGCTTTTTGCATTTGATTCAGGCGTTAGTTTTGAATTAATATGCGAATAAATTGAATGTTTATTCCCTGGAGGACGTTTTGATTAAGTCAGCGCTGTTGGTTCTGGAAGACGGAACCCAATTCCACGGTCGGGCCATTGGGGCATCGGGTACGGCAGTGGGTGAAGTCGTTTTCAATACCTCATTGACCGGTTATCAAGAAATCCTCACTGATCCTTCCTACTCCCGCCAGATCGTCACTCTTACTTATCCTCATATCGGTAATGTCGGCACCAATGAAGCCGACGAAGAATCCTCCCAGGTTCATGCGCAAGGCCTCGTCATTCGTGACCTGCCGCTGATTGCCAGCAACTTCCGCAGCACCGAAGACCTTTCTTCTTACCTTAAGCGCCATAACATCGTGGCGATTGCCGATATTGATACCCGTAAGCTGACCCGCCTGCTGCGTGAAAAAGGTGCCCAGAACGGCTGTATTATCGCGGGCGATAATGTCGACGCGGCCCTGGCTCTGGAAAAAGCGAAAGCGTTCCCTGGCCTGAACGGTATGGATCTCGCCAAAGAAGTCACCACGAAAGAAGCTTACACCTGGCAGCAGGGGAGCTGGACGCTGGAAGGCGACCTGCCAGAAGCGGCAAAAACCGAAGAGTTACCTTTCCACGTAGTGGCTTATGACTACGGCGCGAAACGCAATATTCTGCGTATGTTGGTGGACAGAGGCTGCCGCCTGACGGTGGTGCCTGCTCAAACGCCAGCGGAAGACGTGTTGAAGATGAACCCGGATGGCATCTTCCTTTCTAACGGCCCTGGCGACCCGGCTCCTTGCGACTACGCCATCAGCGCAATCAAATCCTTCCTGGAGACAGACATTCCTGTCTTTGGTATCTGCCTTGGCCACCAGCTGTTGGCGCTGGCCAGCGGTGCCAACACCGTAAAAATGAAGTTTGGTCACCACGGCGGCAACCACCCGGTAAAAGACCTGGATAAAGACTGCGTGATGATCACCGCGCAGAACCACGGTTTCGCGGTTGATGAGGCCACATTGCCTGCTAACCTGCGCGTAACCCACAAATCACTGTTCGATGGCACCCTGCAGGGGATTCATCGTACCGATAAAGCCGCGTTCAGCTTCCAGGGGCACCCTGAGGCGAGCCCGGGGCCGCACGACGCTGCACCGCTGTTTGACCACTTTATCGATTTGATTAAGCAATACCGTTCTACCGCTAAATAATCAGGAGCCGAGAAGACCATGCCAAAACGTACAGATATAAAAAGCATCCTGATCCTCGGTGCGGGCCCGATTGTTATCGGCCAGGCCTGTGAGTTTGACTACTCTGGCGCGCAGGCTTGTAAAGCGCTGCGTGAAGAGGGTTACCGCGTTATTCTGGTGAACTCCAACCCGGCCACCATCATGACCGACCCGGAAATGGCGGATGCAACCTACATCGAGCCAATTCACTGGGAAGTGGTACGCAAAATCATCGAAAAAGAGCGTCCGGATGCGGTGCTGCCAACCATGGGCGGCCAGACCGCGCTGAACTGCGCGCTGGAACTTGAGCGCCAGGGCGTACTGGAAGAGTTCGGCGTCACCATGATCGGCGCTACCGCTGATGCCATCGACAAGGCTGAAGACCGTCGTCGCTTCGACATTGCGATGAAAAAAATCGGCCTGGACACCGCTCGCTCCGGCATCGCGCACAATATGGAAGAAGCGCTGGCAGTGGCGGCAGACGTGGGTTATCCGTGCATCATTCGTCCATCCTTTACCATGGGCGGCACCGGCGGCGGCATCGCTTATAACCGCGAAGAGTTTGAAGAGATTTGCGAGCGCGGCCTGGATCTCTCCCCAACCAAAGAGCTGCTGATTGATGAGTCGCTGATTGGCTGGAAAGAGTACGAGATGGAAGTGGTGCGTGATAAGAACGACAACTGCATCATCGTCTGCTCTATCGAAAACTTCGACCCGATGGGGATTCATACCGGTGACTCCATCACCGTGGCGCCAGCGCAAACGCTGACCGATAAAGAATACCAAATCATGCGTAACGCCTCGATGGCAGTACTGCGTGAAATCGGTGTGGAAACCGGTGGCTCAAACGTTCAGTTCTCCGTGAACCCAAAAACGGGCCGCCTGATTATCATCGAGATGAACCCGCGTGTGTCCCGTTCCTCCGCACTGGCGTCTAAAGCTACGGGCTTCCCGATTGCTAAAGTTGCCGCGAAGCTGGCGGTCGGTTACACCCTTGACGAGCTGATGAACGACATCACCGGCGGCCGTACTCCTGCCTCCTTCGAACCGTCCATCGACTATGTTGTGACGAAAATTCCTCGCTTTAACTTTGAGAAATTTGCTGGCGCAAACGACCGTCTGACCACCCAGATGAAATCCGTGGGTGAAGTCATGGCTATCGGCCGTACTCAGCAGGAATCACTACAGAAAGCACTGCGTGGCCTGGAAGTGGGCGCTACCGGCTTCGACCCGAAAGTTAGCCTGGATGACCCGGAAGCGCTGACCAAAATCCGCCGCGAGCTGAAAGACGCGGGCGCAGAGCGCATCTGGTATGTGGCTGATGCATTCCGCGCGGGCCTGTCCGTAGATGGCGTGTTCAATCTGACCAACATCGACCGCTGGTTCCTGGTGCAGATTGAAGAGCTGGTGCGTCTGGAAGAGCAGGTGGCCGAAGTGGGCATCACCGGCCTGGACCATGACTTCCTGCGTATGCTGAAGCGCAAAGGTTTTGCGGATGCGCGCCTGGCTAAACTGGCTGGCGTTCGTGAAGCTGAAATTCGCAAACTGCGCGAGCAATATAACCTGCACCCTGTCTACAAACGCGTAGACACCTGTGCGGCAGAATTCGCGACCGACACCGCGTATATGTACTCCACGTATGAAGAAGAGTGTGAAGCGAACCCGAACCATGACCGTGACAAAATCATGGTGCTGGGCGGCGGGCCAAACCGTATCGGCCAGGGCATTGAGTTCGACTATTGCTGCGTACACGCCTCGCTGGCGCTGCGTGAAGATGGTTACGAAACCATTATGGTTAACTGTAACCCGGAAACCGTGTCTACCGACTACGACACCTCCGACCGCCTCTACTTTGAACCTGTCACCTTTGAAGACGTGCTGGAAATCGTCCGCGTTGAGAAACCAAAAGGCGTCATCGTACAGTACGGCGGCCAGACTCCGCTGAAACTGGCTCGTGCGCTGGAAGCGGCAGGTGTGCCGGTTATCGGTACGAGCCCGGATGCTATCGACCGTGCGGAAGACCGTGAGCGCTTCCAGCACGCCGTTGAGCGCCTGAAGCTGAAGCAACCTGCTAACGCCACCGTAACGGCTATCGAGCAGGCGGTAGAGAAAGCAGTTCAGATTGGCTACCCGCTGGTGGTTCGCCCTTCTTATGTGCTGGGCGGCCGCGCGATGGAAATCGTCTACGACGAAGCAGACCTTCGCCGTTACTTCCAGACCGCGGTGAGCGTTTCCAACGATGCACCGGTGCTGCTTGACCGCTTCCTTGACGATGCGGTGGAAGTGGACGTGGATGCCATTTGCGACGGTGAAACCGTGCTGATTGGCGGCATCATGGAACACATCGAGCAGGCGGGCGTTCACTCCGGTGACTCCGCATGTTCTCTGCCAGCTTACACTCTGAGCCAGGAAATCCAGGATGTGATGCGCCAGCAGGTGCAGAAACTGGCCTTCGAGCTGCAGGTGCGTGGCCTGATGAACGTGCAGTTTGCGGTGAAGGACAACGAAGTTTACCTGATTGAAGTGAACCCACGTGCCGCGCGTACCGTGCCGTTCGTTTCTAAAGCGACGGGCGTGCCGCTGGCGAAAGTTGCCGCTCGCGTCATGGCAGGCAAAACGCTGGTTGAGCAGGGCGTCACCAAAGAAATCATCCCGCCTTACTACTCGGTGAAAGAAGTTGTGCTGCCGTTCAACAAATTCCCGGGCGTTGACCCGCTGTTAGGGCCAGAAATGCGTTCTACCGGTGAAGTGATGGGTGTGGGCCGTACTTTTGCAGAAGCTTTCTCTAAAGCGATGCTGGGCAGCCAGTCCACCATGCGTAAGCCAGGCCGCGCGCTTCTCTCCGTGCGCGAAGGTGACAAAGAGCGCGTAGTTGACCTGGCCGCGAAGCTGCTGAAACAGGGCTTCGAGCTGGATGCGACCCACGGTACAGCGATTGTGCTGGGCGAAGCGGGTATTAACCCACGCCTGGTGAACAAGGTGCATGAAGGGCGTCCGCACATTCAGGACCGTATCAAGAATGGCGAATACACCTACATCATCAACACCACCGCGGGCCGCCAGGCGATTGAAGATTCCAAGCTGATTCGCCGCAGCGCGCTGCAATACAAAGTGCATTATGACACCACGCTGAACGGCGGTTTCGCTACGGCGATGGCGCTGAATGCCGATGCTACCGAGAAGGTGATTTCGGTGCAGGAAATGCATGCCCAAATTAAGGGCTAATCTTTCACATCCTGAAAGAATGTTCCGAAAATAACGCCAACGGCCTCTGAAAAGAGGCCGTTTTATTTTATACCCAGCGAGATAGTCTACAGTTTACCTGCACACAACTGAAAATGACTAAACACGCTGGGAGAACACCATGCAGAAACGAACTTTACTTGCTTCCCTTTTCACTGCCGCAACGCTGCTGACCGTGGCGGGCTGCTCGTCCAATCAGGCGGTTAAAACCAACGATGGCAAAACTATCGTGACCGACGGTAAACCGCAGGTTGATAAAGACACGGGCCTGGTGTCGTACAAAAATGCCGAAACGGGTAAAACCGAGCAGATCAACCGTGACCAGGTGAAAGAGATGAGCGAGCTGGATAACTAGTTAAGAAATATCCAACAACACGCTCAGCAATATTGACTGTTAGCCTGTCGATTAACTGACTAAACTCACTGTCATTAAAGGCAGTAGTGAAGACAGGCTTAACAATGATTCTTATAATTTATGCGCATCCCTATCCCCAGCATTCCCATGCCAACCGGCAAATGCTTGAGCGAGCCAAAGCGCTCCCGGGGGTAGAGATTCGCTCCCTCTATGAGCTTTATCCCGACTTTAATATCGACATTGCCGCTGAGCAGCAGGCGTTAAGCCGCGCTGATTTGGTTATCTGGCAGCATCCCATGCAGTGGTACAGCATGCCGCCGTTGATGAAATTATGGATAGATAAAGTGCTCTCGCACGGCTGGGCATACGGCAAAGGCGGGAATGCCCTGCACGGTAAAGACGTTATGTGGGCCGTGACAACCGGCGGCAGCGAAAAACATTTCGAACTGGGCGATCACCCTGGATTTGACGTTCTCGCCCAGCCTCTGCAGGCCACGGCGCTCTACTGCGGAATGCAGTGGCTTCCTGCCTTCGCGATTCATTTCACCTTTGTTTGCGATGAATTGACGCTTGCCCGCCAGGCGGATGACTATAAGCAGCGTTTAATTGACTGGCAGGAGGCTTACCGTGGATAGCCATAGCTTAATTCAGGCATTGATTTATCTCGGTTCTGCCGCGCTTATCGTGCCTATTGCCGTGCGGCTCGGATTAGGTTCTGTGCTGGGTTACCTGATTGCCGGCTGTATTATTGGGCCGTGGGGGCTAGGGCTGGTGACCGATGCCGAAACCATTCTGCACTTTGCTGAAATTGGCGTGGTGCTGATGCTCTTCGTTATCGGGCTTGAGCTTGATCCTCAGCGGCTATGGACGCTTCGCGCTTCGGTATTTGGCGGCGGTTTTCTGCAAATGGCAGCCTGCGGGTTGGCACTCGGCGCGTTTTGTATCGTGATGGGACTTAACTGGAAGATCGCCTTGCTTATTGGCCTGACGCTGGCGCTCTCATCCACTGCGATTGCCATGCAGGCGATGAACGAACGCAACCTGACCGTCACCCCGATGGGGAGAGGCGCGTTTGCCGTGCTGCTGTTCCAGGATATTGCCGCGATTCCGCTGGTGGCGATGATCCCGCTGCTGGCGAGCAGCGGTGGCACCATGACCTTTGCGACGTTTTTAATTTCCGCGCTTAAGGTAGCGGCGGCGCTTGCTTTGGTTGTACTGCTTGGGCGCTATGTCACCCGGCCAGTGTTGCGGTTTGTGGCGCGCTCGGGGTTACGTGAAGTGTTCAGCGCCGTGGCCCTGTTCCTGGTGTTTGGCTTTGGCCTGCTGCTTGAAGAGGCCGGTCTGTCCATGGCGATGGGGGCGTTTCTTGCCGGGGTGCTGTTAGCCAGCTCCGAATATCGTCACGCGCTGGAAAGCGATATTGAGCCGTTCAAAGGCCTGCTGCTGGGGCTGTTCTTTATCGGGGTTGGGATGTCTATCGACTTCGGGACTTTGCTCGACAACCCGCTGCGCATTCTTGTCCTGCTGGTCGGTTTCCTGGTCATTAAAACGCTGGTGCTCTGGCTGGTCGCTAAGCCTTTAAAAGTGCCTCGCAGGCAGCGCCGCTGGTTTGCCGTTTTGCTGGGGCAGGGAAGTGAGTTTGCCTTCGTTATCTTCGGGGCGGCACATATGGCGCAGGTGCTGGACGACGGCTGGTCGAAGTCTCTGACGCTTGCCGTGGCGCTATCCATGGCAGCCACGCCTTTACTCCTTGTTCTGCTGAACAGGCTCGAGAAAACGGGCAGCGAGCAGGCAGGAGAGGCCGACGAGATTGATGAAGAGCAACCTCGGGTCATCATCGCGGGCTTTGGGCGCTTTGGGCAGATTGCCGGCCGTCTGTTGCTGAGCAGCGGAGTGAATGTGGTTATCCTGGATCACGACCCTGACCATATAGAGACGCTGCGAAAATTTGGCACCAAAGTCTTTTACGGAGATGCCACCCGCGTTGACCTGCTTGAGTCAGCCGGAGCCGCAGGAGCTGAAGTGCTGATTAACGCCATTGACGATCCTGAAGCTAGCATGCAACTCACTGAGCTGGCGAAAGAACATTTCCCGCATCTGCAAATCCTTGCCCGCGCGCGTGATATTAATCACTACATCCGCCTGCGCCAGGCGGGGGTAGAGATGCCGGAACGTGAAACGTTCGAGAGCTCACTGAAGATTGGCCGCCGCGCGCTGGAGGGATTGGGCGTGGGTAAATACGAAGCGCGTGAGCGAGCTGACCACTTCCGCCGCTTTAACCTGCAAATGCTTGAAGAAATGGTGCCGACGGACGACAAGACAGCCGAGCGTGCGGATGTCTTTAAGCGTAACAGCGCGATGCTGACAGAGGTTATCAACGAGGATCGTGCGCACCTGCACGTTATCCAACGTGATGGCTGGCAGGGAACGAAAGAAGGGCTTCACAGCGGTAAGCTTTCCGACGAACCCCCGGTCAGGCCAGCAGAGTGAACTTGCTGAAAAATATTTACTTTTCCTTATAGTGAACGGGGGTTAACGCTAACCCCTTGTTCCATATCCTGCAGTTGAAAATCAGGGCGCGATGGCCGCAGCAGAATAAAAAAAATTCTCGTTACGCGCCTTGCCCCCTGTCGACGAAAGATTGCGCTTTCCGTATAGTGGCGGCAATTTTTTTCATCATCCTTAGGTTATTTAAATGATCAGTCTGATTGCTGCTTTAGCGGTGGATCGCGTTATCGGCATGGAAAACGCCATGCCATGGGATTTGCCTGCCGACCTTGCCTGGTTCAAGCGCAATACGCTTAATAAACCTGTCGTTATGGGGCGCCTGACGTGGGAGTCTATTGGTCGCCCGCTGCCGGGACGTAAAAACATCGTGATCAGCAGCCAGGCCGGAAATGACGATCGCGTTGAGTGGGTGAAATCGGTGGAAGAGGCGATCAAAGCCTGCGGTGATGCCGAAGAAATTATGGTGATTGGCGGGGGACGCGTATACGAGCAGTTCCTGCCCAAGGCGCAGCGCCTGTACCTGACCCATATTGATGCGGAAGTGGAAGGGGACACGCATTTCCCGGATTACGATCCGGATGAGTGGCAGTCAACCTTCAGTGAATTCCACGATGCCGACGAGAATAACTCCCACGGTTATTGCTTCGAAATTCTGGAGCGTCGTTAAGTTTTTAACCCTCTCTCGACAGAGAGAGGGTTAATCTCTAAGAGGCGGCAGCGGTTTGATCTTCGCCGCTATCCTGCTGACGATTTGAAGGCTGTACGAACCAGGTTTTATCTTCCCAACGCAGGCAGGTCAGTTCTCCTCCCCAGCAGCAACCCGTATCCAGGGCATAGATCCCTTCCGGCGTACCTTTCCCTTCCAGCGATGCCCAGTGACCAAAGGCCACCGAATATTCGTCGGTAACGGGGCCCGGAATCGCAAACCAGGGCTTCAGCGGCGAAGGCGCTTTTTCCGGCGTGTCTTTGCAGTACATATCCAACTGGCCGTTCGGGAAGCAATAGCGCATGCGGGTGAGCGAGTTAGTGATGAAACGCAGGCGAGCCAGACCGGAGAGATCGCTGGACCAGTTGTTGGGCATGTCGCCATACATTGCATCCAGGAACAGCGGATAGCTGTCGCTGGACAGAACGGCTTCGACATCACGCGCGCAGGCCAGCGCAGTGTTGATATCCCACTGCGGCGTGATCCCCGCATGTGACATAACAAGTTTTTTCTCTTCATCCACCTGAATGAGCGGCTGACGACGAAGCCAGTTGAGAAGCTCGTCGGCGTCAGGCGCTTCCAGCAGCGGCGTAACGCGGTCTTTAGGCTTGTTTCGACTGATGCCCGCAAAGACGGCCAGCAGATGCAGGTCGTGGTTACCAAGCACCACTCTTACGCTGTCACCCAGACTGCGAACATAGCGCAGCACTTCCAGGGAAGCAGGCCCGCGAGCCACCAGATCCCCTGTCAGCCACAGCGTATCTTCTTCAGGGTTGAAATTAACCTGCTGCAGCAACGCGATCAGTTCATCGTAGCAGCCGTGAACATCGCCAATCAGATATGTAGACATGGTATCAGTGAATGAAAGTTGGAATGGCCAGACGGAAAACCGGGATTTCGACCCTGAAGGCCTCTCCCTGTGCATCGACCATTTCATAATGGCCTTGCATCGTGCCAAGCGGCGTTTCGATAACCGCTCCGCTTGTGTACTGGTAGTCGTTGCCAGGCTCAATGTGCGGCTGTTCGCCGACAACACCTTCGCCCTGAACCTCGGTTTCTCGGCCGTTACCGTTGGTGATTAGCCAGTAACGGCCAAGTAGCTGAACTGCGGTTCGCCCCAGATTGCGAATAGTGACTGTGTACGCAAAGACGAAACGTTCTTCATCCGGTGAGGATTGCGACTCAATATAAACGCTTTGCACCTGTACGCATACGCGGGGCGAATCAAGCATGGTTTAGCTCTCCGATGGCTGTTGTGGGTGTTCAGCCAGATAGTTTGCAAGCTTACAGTACTGGTCAACGGAAATGTTTTCCGCACGCAGTGTCGCATCGACGCCAAGCTCCGCCAGCACGTCGGCACTGAACAGATGGCCGAGGCTATTACGGATGGTTTTACGGCGCTTGTTAAAGGCTTCCGTCGTGATACGGCTCAGCACGCGCAGATCTTTAACCGGGTGCGGTAACGTCGCGTGTGGCACCAGACGCACAACGGCAGAGTCCACTTTCGGCGCTGGCGTAAAGGCAGTAGGCGGTACTTCCAGCACAGGGATAACGTTGCAGTAATACTGCGCCATCACCGACAGGCGGCCATACGCTTTGCTGTTTGGCCCGGCGACTAAGCGGTTAACCACCTCTTTTTGCAGCATGAAGTGCATGTCTGCAATGGCATCAGTATAGCTAAAGAGATGGAACATCAGCGGCGTAGAGATGTTATACGGCAGGTTACCGAAAACGCGCAACGGCTGGCCAATTTTCTGCGAAAGATCGCCGAAATCCATGGTCATAGCATCCTGCTGATAAATCGTCAGCTTAGGAGCCAGGAACGGATGCGTTTGCAAACGGGCAGCAAGATCGCGGTCCAGTTCGATAACGGTCAGTTTATCCATGCGTTCGCCCACAGGCTCGGTCAGTGCGCCGAGGCCTGGGCCAATTTCGACCATTGCCTGGCCTGGCTGTGGGTTAATCGCGGAGACAATACTGTCGATAACGAACTGGTCATTAAGGAAGTTTTGTCCAAATCGTTTGCGGGCAAGGTGGCCCTGGTGGACTCGAGTATTCATTGACTATTTACAATCATTTTAATGGCGAGATTAAGCGCCGTAATAAAACTGCCGACATCGGCTTTTCCCTGGCCTGCCAGCTCAAGAGCGGTGCCGTGGTCAACCGAGGTACGGATAAAAGGTAATCCCAGCGTGATATTTACCGCGCGGCCGAAGCCCTGATATTTCAACACGGGCAGACCCTGATCGTGATACATCGCCAGTACGGCGTCGGCACTATCGAGGTATTTAGGCTGGAATAGCGTATCTGCCGGTAATGGGCCAGAAAGGCGCATCCCCAGAGCGCGCATCTCATTTAACACCGGGATGATGGTGTCTATCTCTTCGGTGCCCATATGGCCACCTTCCCCGGCGTGCGGATTGAGACCGCAAACCAGCACATGCGGCTGCGGGATACCAAATTTGGTTTGCAGGTCATGATACAGGATGGTGACAATCTGGCGTAGTAAATCCGGCGTAATGGCGTCAGAAATTGCTTTTAGCGGCAGATGCGTTGTGGCAAGCGCAACTCGCAGCTCTTCCGTGGCCAGCATCATCACCACTTTTTCGCTGTGCGAACGCTCTTCGAAGAACTCGGTGTGACCAATAAACGGAATACCGGCATCGTTGATAATGCCTTTGTGTACTGGCCCGGTAATCAGCGCGGCAAACTCCCCGCTCAGGCAGCCATCGCATGCCCGGGCGAGCGTCTCGACGACGTAAGCACTGTTACGTACATCCAGTTGCCCTGGAACGACCGGCGCACGTAGCTCAACGGGCAGCACGGTCAACGTACCTGCAGCCTGCGGTTTTGCCGGTTGATTTGCTTCGAAAGGCTGGAGCGTCAGGGGGAGGCCGAGCAGAGAGGCTCTGGCGAGTAGCAATTCTGGAGAAGCGCAGACGACCAGTTCAACGGGCCAGTCGCGTTGCGCTAACGCGACGACCAGGTCGGGACCAATCCCGGCGGGTTCGCCGGGAGTGATGGTCACACGAAAGATGTTAGCCATTGCTGCCTATGATTTTCACGTAAGCGCTGGCGCGCTGTTCCTGCATCCAGGTTTGCGCTTCTTCTGAGAACTTGCGGTTGAACAGCATGCGGTAGGCACGATCTTTTTGCGCCGCATCAGTTCTGTCGACTTTACGAGTATCCAGTAGTTCGATCAGATGCCAGCCGAAGGAAGAGTGCACCGGGGCGCTCATCTGGCCTTTGTTCAGCTTCTGCAGTGCGTCGCGGAAAGCGGGATCATAAATATCCGTTGCCGCCCAGCCCAGATCGCCACCCTGGTTTGCTGAACCAGGATCGTCAGAGAACGATTTCGCGGCAGCAGCAAAGGTGGTTTTCCCGCTCTTAATGTCAGCGGCAATTTGCTCCAGCTTCTGGCGAGCCTGGGTATCGTTCATAATAGGCGACGTTTTCAGCAGGATGTGACGGGCGTGAACCTCAGTCACAGAAATATTCTGATTCTGGCCGCGCATATCGTTAACTTTCAGGATGTGGAAGCCAACGCCTGAACGGATAGGCCCGATAATGTCGCCCTTCTTCGCCGTGCTCAATGCCTGGGCAAAAATAGAAGGCAGTTCCTGGATGCGACCCCAGCCCATTTGGCCGCCTTTCAGCGCCTGCTGGTCGGCAGAATAGCTAATAGCAAGCTTGCCGAAGTCTGCCCCGTTACGCGCCTGATCGACAACGTTACGCGCCTGTTTTTCTGCGTCATCAACCTGAGCCGAGCTTGGGTTTTCTGGCAGCGCAATCAGGATGTGGCTCAGGTTCAGTTCCGTACTGCTGTCGTTCTGGTTGCCAACCTGTTGTGCCAGGGCATCAACTTCCTGCGGCAGGATTGAGACGCGACGACGGACTTCATTGTTACGCACTTCCGAAATCGTCATCTCTTTACGGATCTGACTGCGGTAGGTGTTGTAGTTCACGCCATCATAGGCCAGACGGCTGCGCATCTGATCCATGGTCATGTTGTTCTGTTTGGCGATGTTGGCGATGGCCTGATCGAGTTCATCGTCGGTGATCTTCACGCCCATCTTCTGGCCCATCTGCAGGATGATTTGATCCATGATCAGACGTTCAATGATTTGATGGCGAAGCGTCGCGTCGTCGGGAAGCTGTTGCCCCGCGTCGCGTGAGTTCATTTTGACGGACTGCATTAAGCCGTCAACATCGCTTTCGAGGACTACGCCGTTATTGACTACGGCAGCTACTTTGTCGACAACCTGCGGGGCTGCAAAAGTTGTGTTCGCCACAAGTGCGACACCAAGAAGCAGCGTTCTCCAGTTCTTCATACTTTTTCCATTTTACTTAGCCGCAAAGCGGATTATTTAGAGAATTCGTCAAAGTGAATTACATCGAGCTTTGGTACGGCAGAATGTTAGAACGCAGCATCTGCGGAATACCCAGGCCATAGTTGGAACTCAGACCGCGTAACTCAATGTTAAAGCCGATTACGTTATCGTATTTGCTTTGGTTATTTTCCCAGCCGTTGATTTTACGTTCGACGCCTACGCGAATGGCATAACAGCAAGAGCTGTACTGCACGGCGAACATAGAGTCAGCGGACTGTCGGGCATTGGTATCGTAGTAGTAGGCCCCGACAACTGACCAGCGATCCACGATTGGCCAGCTGGCGACCATACCGACCTGCGAAATCCCTTCTTTATACTGTTCGTAAGTCGAGTATGCTGGCAATGTTGCCTGAATATACTCCGGACTCGCATAACGATAGGTCAACTGCGCAATACGATCGGCGTCACGGCGGTATTCAATGGCGCCGTTACCGTTGGCCACGCTGCCCAGGCGAGCATCATACTGAACGCCGCCACGCAGGCCCCAACGATCGGTCATACGCCAGTAAGTATCGCCGGCCCAAAGCATAGAGCCCGTTTTCTTATCTTTCTCCCAGTTGATGTTGTCATCCCCGGTACGGGACTGGGTGAAATAGTAGATTTGACCCGCGGATATGTTAAAACGTTCAACCGAAGCGTCATCATAAACGCGAGAAGTTACGCCCGTCGTTACCTGATTGGCCGAAGCAATACGGTCCAGACCACCGTAGGTACGATCGCGGAACAGCCCGCTGTAGTCAGACTGCAGCAGCGATGAGTCGTAGTTGTTGATAGCACTTTGGTTGCGATACGGCACGTACAGGTACTGAGCGCGCGGCTCCAGGGTCTGCGTCCAGCCGGCAACGGAGTCCATATCACGATCGAAGATCAGCTTACCATCCACTTTAAACTGAGGCAGCGTGCGGTTGACAGTGCTTTCTAAGGTGCTGGCGGTATTGATATTTTGTTTGTATTTATCAATGTTGTCCTGCTGATAATGGGTCATCATCAGCTTGGTTTCGGTATTCAGACTTGCCCAGCCGTTAGACAGCGGCAAGTTGATGACCGGCTCAAGGTGCAGACGCGTGGCGTCCGGGTAGTTAGAGTTCACGTTGGTGAACTTCACGGCCTGGCCATAAATACGCGTATCGAACGGACCCACGTCGTTCTGGTAGAAGTTGACGTCCAGCTGTGGCTCAGCGCGGTAGGAGCTTTTGCTGGCACCTAACTGGTTAGCAAACACCTGGAACTGTTTAGCTGACAGGGTAGCGTCGAAGTTTTCAACCGCATAGCCGACGCTAAATTTTTGCGTGGCGTAGCCGTCGGTACTGTTCCCGTAAGGGGAGCTAAAGTCGTTGAAGTAGCGAGAGTCGCTAACCTTGGTGTAGTCGACGTTGAAACGCCACACCTGATCCATGACCCCGCTGTGGTTCCAGTAGAACAACCAGCGTCTGTCTTTTTCACCCTGCGACACACCCGGTTCGTTCTTGTATTCGTCATCCGACGGGAGATAGTCAAACTCCATTAGACCCGCACCGGCCTGGGTCAGGTACCGGAATTCGTTCTGCCACTGGATACCGCCCCGCTTATCAATGTAATGAGGCGTGATAGTGGCATCGAAGTTTGGCGCAATGTTCCAGTAATACGGTAGCGTGAACTCAATGCCGTTGTTGGTGCTGTATTTAGCGCTTGGGATCAGGAAGCCCGAACGGCGTTTATCGCCAATAGGAAGTTGCAGATATGGACTGTAGAAAACCGGTACCGGGCCCAGCTTAAAGCGGGCATTCCAAATCTCCGCCACTTCTTCCTGTCTGTCCTGAATCACCTCAGTGCCGACCACGCTCCAGGTATTGGAACCCGGCAGGCAGGAGGTGAACGTCCCGTTTTCAAGAATCGTGTAGCGGTTGTCGCCGCGCTGTTTCATGAGGTCTGCGGTGCCGCGACCTTGGCGGCCCACCATCTGGTAATCACCGCTCCAGACGTTAGTATCTTTGGTGTTTAAATTGGACCATGCTTTCGGACCTTTCAGGATGACCTGATTGTCGTCGTAATGCACATTACCTAAGGCATCCACCGTGCGAACGGGATCCGCTTGACCGTCGACCTGCTTCTGGTGAAGCTGAACTTCGTCTGACTGCAGGCGGCTGTTGCCCTGCTGAACGTCAACATTCCCGGTAAACACGGCATTGTCCGGGTAATCACCTTTGGCGTGATCGGCCTGGATTGTCACCGGCAGGCTATTACCGTCGTCCTTAACCAATGGACGATTATAGCTTGGGATACCCAGCATACACTGCGAGGCAAGGTCGGCAGCCATACCTTGTTGGCTATAAAGGGCTGAACCAATCAGGGTGGCCAGCAAGGTGGGAATACGTTTTTTCATACGTGTTATTTGTTGTTCCGTCATCAGGGTATAGCGAAGGCAAACGGTCAGAGACTAACTTACTCATCACCACAGCGCTAGTGTTAATCCAGCCCATTAGCAGTATGCCGTTAGGCAGCGCTATCAATGGCGGGTATGATAAAGCAAATTCTAGACGACAGCATGACGATTTGGGGAGTATATGCAGTATTGGGGAAAAGTACTCGGTGTTGCTTTGGGTTTAATCTCGGGCGGCGGCTTTTGGGGCGTGGTGATAGGTTTTCTTATCGGCCATATGTTTGATAAGGCGCGCAGCCGTCGCGGGGCCTGGTTTGCTAACCAACAGCAGCGTCAGGCGATCTTTTTTTCTACCACTTTTGAAGTGATGGGGCACCTCACCAAATCGAAAGGCCGGGTAACGGAAGCCGATATTCAAATCGCTTCTTTACTGATGGACCGAATGCAGCTTCATGGTGAGGCTCGAGCAGCAGCTCAGCGCGCATTTCGGGCGGGTAAAGAAAATAATTATCCGCTCAGAGAGAAAATGGGGCAGATGCGCAGCGTCTGTTTTGGCCGCTCTGACTTAATTCGGATGTTTCTGGAAATCCAAATTCAGGCCGCGTTTGCGGATGGCTCGTTGCACCCAAATGAGCGCCAGGTGCTGTATGTGATTGCCGAAGAACTGGGGATCTCACGTGCTCAGTTCGACCAGTTCTTGCGCATGATGGAAGGCGGCCAGCAGTTCGGTGGTGGCCAGTACCAATACCAGCAATCACAAGGCGGCTTCGCGCAGCAGCAAAGGGGCCCGACGCTGGAGGATGCCTGCAAGGTGCTTGGGGTAAAAAGCAGCGATGAGCCAACGGTTATCAAGCGTGCGTACCGTAAGCTAATGAGTGAGCACCACCCGGACAAGCTGGTGGCAAAAGGTCTGCCGCCGGAAATGATGCAGATGGCGAAGCAAAAGGCTCAGGAGATTCAGGGTGCTTACGACCTGATTAAAACGGCAAAAGGGTTTAAATAGAAAAAAGCCTCTCAAATGAGAGGCTTTTCTTTAAAAGTCCGCCGGCGCTCTAAACGTCATTGGCGTACCGTAGCTCGGGTGCGTAATGGTGAGCATCTCAGCATGGAGCTGAAGACGCGGCGCCATGGCAAGCGCTTCTGGCGTCGCGTAGAAGCGGTCCCCGAGAATCGGGTGCCCCAGCGCCTGCATATGCACGCGAAGCTGATGTGAACGCCCGGTAATCGGCATGAGCTGTATACGAGCGGTATTATCCGCCGCGTATTCCAGCACCTGATATCCAGTCTGCGCAGACTTTCCTGTCTCGTAGCACACCTTTTGCTTTGGTCTGTTAGGCCAGTCGCAAATCAGCGGCAGATCCACCAAACCTTCTTCCGGTTGCGGATGGCCCCAAACGCGAGCCACGTACTGCTTTTTAGGCTCGCGTTCACGGAACTGGCGCTTCAGCTCTCGCTCTGCCGCTTTGGTCAGCGCCACCACAATCACGCCACTGGTCGCCATATCAAGCCGATGGACCGACTCCGCCAGCGGGAAGTCGCGCTGAATGCGCGTCATCACGCTGTCTTTGTGCTCATCAAGACGCCCCGGGACGGACAGCAGACCGCTGGGCTTGTTAACCACCATGATGTGCTCATCCTGGTAAAGGATAACCAGCCAGGGATCAAGAGGCGGATTGTAGGGTTCCATCAGCATTTACTCTGCATCCTTCAAGCTGCAGCCGCGTTGGCTGCTCTCACTTATCCCAGTCACTTAGTTTAGTAAGCTCCTGGGAATTCTCTCTTTTGCCGCCTTGCTGCAACTCGAATGATTTGAGTAAAGCGACGCATATTTACTGGTGCGTCACAACAATCAAACGCAGGGCATCAAGACGCCAGTTAGCCTGGCTCAGCGCTTCCATCACCTGCTGGCGATTGGTTTCAATAGCCGCAAGTTCGTCGTCACGAATGTTTGGGTTAACGGCTTTCAACGCTTCCAGACGGGACAGCTCAGCGCTCAGCTTCTCATCGGCTTCTTCACGAGCTGCGTCGATCAGCGCCTGTGCCGCATCGGCAACTTTCTCTTCCGCCACCTGCAGAATAGCGTGCACGTCGGACTGCACCGCATTCACCAGTTTGCTGCCGGTATGACGGTTAACCGCGCTGAGCTGGCGGTTAAAGCTTTCAAACTCCACCTGCGCCGCGAGGTTGGTGCCGTTTTTATCCACCAGCATGCGCACCGGCGTCGGCGGCAGGAAGCGGTTGAGCTGCAGCTGTTTAGGCGCTTTGGCCTCAACAACGTAAATCAGCTCCAGCAGCAGCGTACCCACCGGCAGCGCTTTGTTTTTCAGCAGAGACAGGGCACAGCTACCGGTATCGCCTGACAGGATCAAATCCAGGCCATTGCGGATGATCGGGTGTTCCCAGGTCACAAACTGCGCGTCTTCGCGGGATAAGGCTACGTCACGCTCGAAGGTGATTGTGCAGCCGTCTTCCGGCAGGCCCGGGAAGTCCGGGACCAGCATATGGTCGGACGGCGTAATCACGACCATGTTGTCGCCGCGATCGTCCTGGTTAATGCCGACGATATCAAACAGGTTCATCGCAAAGCTAACGAGGTTAGTGTCGTTATCTTGCTCGGAAATGGCTTCTGCCAGTGCCTGCGCTTTTTCACCGCCGTTGGAGTGAATTTCCAGCAGACGGTCGCGGCCCTGCTCAAGCTGCTGTTTAAGGGCATCGTGCTGCTCGCGGCACTGCTTGATCAGCGCGTCAAAGCCTTCGGTATTTTCCGGGGCCGCGAGATATTCGATCAGCTGCGGATAGACGCTGTCATAGATGGTTCGGCCGGTCGGGCAGGTATGCTCGAAGGCATCCAGACCGGCATGGTACCAGTCCACCAGGACCGACTGAGCGGTTTTTTCCAGGTACGGAACGTGGATCTGGATGTCGTGTGCCTGGCCAATACGGTCGAGACGACCAATACGCTGTTCCAGCAGGTCTGGGTTAAACGGCAGGTCAAACATGACCAGCTGGCTGGCGAACTGGAAGTTACGGCCTTCTGAGCCAATTTCGGAGCAGAGCAGGACCTGTGCACCGGTATCTTCTTCCGCAAACCAGGCTGCAGCGCGGTCGCGTTCGATGATGGACATGCCTTCATGGAAGACGGCGGCGCGGATGCCTTCGCGCTCGCGCAGAACTTGCTCCAGCTGAAGCGCCGTTGCGGCTTTGGCGCAGATCACCAGTACTTTCTGCGAACGGTGACTGGTCAGGTAACCCATCAGCCATTCAACGCGCGGGTCGAAATTCCACCAGGTGCCGGTGTCGCCTTCGAATTCTTGATAAATCTGCTCCGGGTACAGCATGTCGCGGGCGCGATCTTCCACGGACTTACGCGCGGCCATAATACCGGAGACTTTAATTGCCGTCTGGTACTGGGTTGGCAGCGGCAGGCGAATGGTGTGCAGTTCGCGTTTCGGGAAACCCTTCACGCCGTTACGGGTATTACGGAACAGGACGCGGCTGGTGCCGTGCCTGTCCATCAGCATGGAGACCAGCTCCTGGCGTGCGGCTTCACTGCCTTCGCGATCGCTGTTGGCGGTTTGCAGCAGTGGCTCGATATCCTGCTCGCCGATCAGCTCACCCATGGTATTCAGTTGCTCATCGGTCAGACGGTCACCCGCCAGCAGCAAAGCAACGGCGTCTGCGACCGGGCGATAATTCTGCTGCTCGTCGACGAACATAGTGAAATCATGGAAGCGATTTGGATCCAGCAGGCGTAAGCGCGCGAAGTGGCTTTCCATGCCCAGCTGTTCAGGCGTGGCGGTCAGCAACAGAACGCCGGGTACATGCTCGGCCAGTTGTTCAATCGCCTGATATTCACGGCTAGGCGCGTCTTCGCTCCACACCAGGTGGTGGGCCTCATCGACAACCAGCAGATCCCACTCCGCTTCGCAGAGGTTTTCCAGGCGCTGTTTATTGCGGCGCACGAAGTCCAGCGAACAAATGACCAATTGTTCGGTGTCAAACGGGTTACTGCTGTCGTGCTGGGCTTCCGCGTAACGTTCATCGTCAAACAGCGCGAAGCGCAGGTTAAAGCGACGCAGCATTTCGACCAGCCACTGATGCTGCAGGGTTTCCGGCACCACAATCAGAACGCGTTCGGCACTGCCGGCCAGCAGTTGCTGGTGGATGATCATCCCGGCTTCAATGGTTTTACCCAGGCCAACTTCATCCGCGAGCAATACGCGCGGCGCATGGCGGCGGCCAACGTCATGAGCGATGTTTAGCTGGTGAGGGATCAGGCTGGTGCGCATCCCGCGAAGGCCGCTCCAAATCTGGCGCGACTGTTCGCTCTGGTATTTGCGGGCGCGAAAACGCAGCGCAAAACGGTCCATACGGTCGATTTGCCCGGCAAACAGACGATCCTGCGGCTTGCTGAAGACCAGTTTGCTGTCGAGGAACACTTCGCGCAGCAGAACCTCTTGTTCTTCGGTATCGAGACGGGTGCCGAAGTAGGCGAGTAACCCCTTTTCTTCCTTAACTTCATCAACTTTCAGCTGCCAGCCTTCATGGCTGGTAATCACATCGCCTGGGTTAAACATCACGCGGGTGATCGGGGAGTCATTTCTGGCGTACAGACGATTTTCACCCGTTGCCGGGAAGAGCAGGGTAACCATACGCGCATCCAGCGCCACCACGGTTCCCAGTCCCAGTTCGCTTTCGGTATCGCTGATCCAACGTTGACCAAGTGTAAAAGGCATAAGTTTTCGGCTCTATTTCAGTGACTTAAATTTGCAGGCAATAGCATGGCAACCGCGCACAGGCGGCGCAGTTGTTTAAAATTGGGTCTAAGGATTCGAAGAAAGGGCGCTATGGTACTGGATGGCAACGGATTCGTCACGTACTCGTCATGCTTCAAATTACGGCGACGCTGGCTGCGCGCTCTTGGCACCTTGCCGTAAACTGAGTTATGTCGAGTATTTTTAAAATAGCCCCATCTGCCCCGTCATCAGTGTAGCAAAGTCGTCCTCAAGGAAGGGCAAAATCCCCTCGGCGACGGGCTGCAGCTGGCGAGTCAGGTAGTGGTCATAATCCAGCGGAGACTGCTGATAATCAACCGGTTCCGGGCCGCTCAGGGTCATGACATATTTTATCGTACCGCGGTTCTGGTACTGTGCAGGCCTGCCCAGACGCTGGTTATGCTCATCGGCAAGCCTTGCCGCGCGAACGTGCGGCGGCACGTTTTTCTGGTACTCGCTTAACGGGCGACGCAGGCGCTTGCGATAGATGAGCTGTGAATCCAGCTCACCCGCCATCAGGCTGGCAATGGTTTCGCGGATGTAGTCCTGATAGGGCTCGCCGCGGAAAATTCTCAAATAGAGCGTCTGCTGGAACTGCTGGGCGAGGGGCGTCCAGTCGGTGCGCACCGTTTCAAGCCCTTTAAAGACCATACGCTGTTCGTCGCCTTCCTGAATAAGCCCTGCGTAGCGCTTTTTGCTGCCCTGGTCCGTTCCCCGGATAGTCGGCATCAGAAAACGGCAGAAGTGCGTTTCGTACTCCAGCTCCATGGCACAGTCGAGATTCAGCGTGGTTTTCAGATGCTGTTGCCACCAGGTGTTGACGTACTCAACCAGCTTCCTGCCAATTTGCGCGGCGTCTTCTTCTCTATGGGCTTTTTTCAGCCAGACAAAGGTTGAATCCGTATCGCCGTATATAACGTCATAGCCCTGGGATTCAATCAGGGCCTTTGTCTGGCGCATGATCTCATGACCGCGCATGGTGATCGACGAAGCCAGGCGTGGATCGAAAAAGCGACAGGCGCTGGTGCCCAGCACGCCGTAAAAGGCATTCATGATGATCTTGAGCGCCTGAGAGAGCGGTTTGTTACCGTGGCGCTTTGCCTCGTCCCGGCCATGCCAGATCTGGCTCACGATCTCCGGCAGGCAGTGTTTGTCGCGGGAGAACCAGCCGCCAATAAACCCTTCAACGGAGTGCGTCACATCGGGCTGGGCTGTACCTTCGACGAGCCCGACCGGATCGATTAAGAAAGTGCGGATAATCGACGGGTACAGGCTTTTATAATCGAGCACCAGCACTGAATCATACAGCCCTGGGCGCGAATCCATCACATAGCCGCCGGGGCTTGCCTGCGGCGGAACCTCGCCCAGATTGGGGGCGACATAGCCTGCACGGTGCATACGCGGGAAATAAAGGTGGCTGAATGCCGCAACCGAGCCGCCGTGTTTATCCAGCGGGAGCCCGTTGACCGTCGCCCGCTCTAGCAGGAAAGGCATCAGCTCAGTCTTGTGGAAAATACGCGTGACCAGCTCGCAGTCTTTGAGGTTATAGGTCGCCAGCGCGGGTTTGTCTTCGGCAAAGCGGCGGTCGATCTCATCCATACGATCCCAGGGATTATCAATCGACTTCCCTTCACCGAGAAGTTCACGGGAGACCGTTTCCAGCGAAAATGAAGAGAAATTCCAGAACGCCGATTTTAGCGCTTCGATGCCGTCGATAATCACCCGGCCCGCAAGTTGGGCAAAGAAAACGCCCTGCTTAAAGCCGTGCTCACGCCATTCTAGCGGGCTGTTGCCTCGCCCTAAACGAAGCGGAACCTGGTAGCGTTCGGCCATTTTTTGCAGCACGCGCAGGTCAAACTGAACGACGTTCCAGCCGATCAACACATCGGGATCGTGCTCGGCAAACCAGCTATTCAGCTTCTCCAGCAGCAAAGGGCGGCTGGCGACATATTCCAGCGTGAAGTCCAGGCCCGCAGCATCGCCGTTTTCAGGCCCGAGCATATAGACGTGGCGCTGCCCGCAGCCTTCGAGGCCGATGCAGTACAGCTCGCCGTGCCGATTCGTTTCGATATCCAGCGAGACCCATTTCAACGGCGGGCGGTATTCCGGGGCGGGTTTCAGGCGGGTATCCAGCAGCACATCGCCCTGAGGATGACCGCTAAACCAGACCGGCGCGGTAATAAAGCGTTCCATCAGGAAGCGCTCCGGGGGACGAATATCCGCCTCATAGACAGTCACGCCGCCGTCGCGTAGCAGTTTCTCCAGCCGCATTAACTGGCGGTGCTGCTGGCAATACAGGCCCGCCACCGGCTGGCGATGGAAGTCTTTGAGTTCAAGCGGCGTAAGGCGGAACTGGTTTTCACCAGCTAGCAGACGCTGCGCCTGAGCTAGCTGCGATTGGGGAATAAAAGCGACGGACTCCTGTGGCGGCAGGCGCACCTTAAGCGGGCCATCGTCCGTGGCCAGCCAGAAGTCGACTTCGGTACCGCGCGGGGTGTCTCGCCAGTGCCTGGTCAGCAGAAACCCCTGACGAGCTTGAGACACGCTGCATTCTCTCTCAGGAAAAGTGTTTAGATTATAGCGCAAACAACCGTTATTTACTGCATTTATATACAGTGTTGTTGGTCAGGCGTGCGAATTATCCGGAACTTTACCGTCTATTCTTTATTCATAGAAATGAGACCTTGACGCCTGTCACGTTAATTCTGGAGAATCGCCCGCTCGCTCATCGACGGAAAGCTTATGGAATCCTTGCTGGAACACTTTATTACACAGTCAGTGGCATATTCGCTTATCGCGGTGATGCTGGTGGCCTTTTTTGAGTCGCTGGCGCTGGTAGGGCTTATCCTGCCTGGCACGGTGATGATGGCCGGACTGGGTGCGCTGATCGGCAGTGGCCAGGTCAATTTCTATTATGCCTGGGGAGCCGGGATTATAGGTTGCCTGCTGGGCGACTGGATCTCGTTCTGGCTTGGGCAGCGCTTCAAAGGTCCGCTACACCGCTGGTCATTTATGAAGAAGAATAAGGCGCTGCTGGATAAGACCGAGCACGCGCTGCATCAGCACAGCATGTTTACCATTCTTGTCGGACGCTTTGTTGGCCCTACGCGCCCGCTAGTGCCGATGGTGGCCGGGATGCTGGACTTACCGCTGGCGAAGTTTTTGCCACCGAATATTATCGGCTGCCTGTTCTGGCCGCCGCTCTATTTTCTACCGGGTATCCTCGCCGGGGCAGCAATCGACATTCCTGCAGACATGAAAAGCGCGAGCTTCAAGTGGCTGCTTTTGGCGGTGGCTTTACTGCTTTGGCTGGCTGCGTGGCTAAGCTGGCGTTGGTATCGCAGCGGTAAGCAAGGCTCAGATCGACTGGCCCGCTATTTACCGCAGGCCCGACTAAACTGGCTGGCTCCGCTTATGCTGGTGGCGGGCATTGGCAGTTTTGTGGCCTTGCTGCAGCATCCATTAATGCCGGTTTACTGGGACATCCTGTGGAAGGTGCTGTCGCACTAATTGCCTATCCCCAACAGCGCGGAGACGCTTGCCTCACCGCTGAGCAATGTGCCTGTTTCGCCGTCCCATGTAATGCGCCCGTCTTTTACCACGATGCTACGAGGGGCGATACGGGCGGCATCTTCAATACTGTGAGAAACCATCAGCAGCGCCAGCTGTTGCTCCCGACACAGCTCATCGAGCAGCTGCAGCATCTCTTTGCGCAGCGCCGGATCGAGCGCCGAGAAAGGTTCGTCCAGCAGTAAAACGGGCTGCTGACGAACCAGGCAGCGGGCGAGGGCGACGCGCTGCCGTTGGCCGCCGGAAAGCTGAGACGGCAGGCGATCCAGCATGTCAGTTAACCCCACGCGTTCCACTATCTCTATCAGCCGCTGCTTCTGGGCTTCATCAAGTTTCATTCCCGGATGCATGCCCAGGGCGATATTTTGCCGGACGGTCAAATGGCTAAACAGATTATTTTCCTGGAAAAGCATGGAAACCGGGCGGGCTGAAGGCGGTGTCCGCGTGTGATCCACGCCGGCGATGACGATGCCGCCGCTGGCAGGCGGCAGGAACCCGGCGACCAGGCTCAGCAACGTACTTTTCCCTGCGCCGCTTGGCCCCAGGATGGCGATTCGTTCTCCCGCCGCAACCTTCAGGGAAAAGCGCATGGGTAAGTGCTGGTACAGCCAGGTTACATCAGTCAGAGTTAGCATCTTGCCCCGGAAGTTTTTCAATCAAGGTAAACAGCATAAAACAAAGCAGCAGCAGGAGCAGCGCTGTGACCGCGCCGTCCTGGCTGCGGTAAGAGCCGATCTGCTGATACAGCCAGAAGGGCAGGGTTCTAAAGTCTTCGTTACCGAACAGCGCCACTACGCCAAAATCGCCAATCGACAACACGCAGGCAAAGGCCAGCGCCTGAGCTATTGGGCGTTTCAGCGCTTTTAACTCAATGAATCGCAGGCGATTAAAGCCGCTGATATCCAGCGACTGGCAAAGCTGTGTATAGCGTTCCGCTACGTCTCGCATGGGGTTTTCGAGCACTTTCAGGGCATAAGGAATCGCCATCAGCGCATTGGTAAAAATAACAATTCCGTCGGCAGATTGTGGCAGGCCCACGGTGTTGTTTAGCAGCAGGAAGAAGCCAGTGGCGAGGACGATGCCCGGCATCGCCAGAATCAACATGCCGCTAAGTTCAATGGCCTGCCCGGCGAAGCGTTGGTTACGAAGCCGAAGTTCACGCGAGCTCCAAAGCAGCATCAGCGTTAGCGTCACGCTGATAAGCCCGGCGGCAATGGCAATTCTCAGTGAAGTCCAGAGCGCGTTCCACAGGGCAGGCTGCCGCAGCACGCTGCCCATGCTGCCGTTAATCCCGTCGACCATCACCGCCAGCAGCGGTGGGAGAAGCAGCAGCAGGGCGAGCAGAATAAGCAGGCCATCGCTAAGTTTTCGGCGCAGAGAATCCTGAGGATCCCGCCACCCCTGAAGCTGGCTGACGCCGACGGGAATAGCCTTACTTAACTTCTGGCTCAACAACACCAGGCCAAGGCAGCACGCCATTTGCAGCAGGGCCAGCAATGCCGCTTTGGCGGGATCGTAGTCGTAGCTTAATGCCTGAAAGATGGCCAGTTCGATGGTTGTTGCCTGCGGGCCTCCACCCAAGGAAAGCACGGTGGCGAAGCTCGCGAAGCAAAGCATAAAAATCAGAGCACCAACCGGGAGTATTTGTCGGCGCAGCCAGGGCCATTCGACAAAACGGAAGAAATGCCAGCCCTGCATTCCCAGCTGTGCCGCCAACTGGCGCTGTTCCGAAGGGATATTGTTCAGCGCCTGCAGCAGAAGGCGGGTCGCCATCGGCATGTTAAAGAAGACGTGCGCCAGCAGAATGCCCTGCAGGCCATAAGGGGAAAAGTGCCATTCAAAGCCGAGCCAGCCGCAGAGCGTTGCCAGCCAGCCTTCTCGCCCATAAACGGAAAGAATGCCGAAGACGGCAACCAGTACCGGCAGTACCAGCGTCATGGCGCAAAGCCGAAGTAGCGCCAGTCGGCCAGGGAAGCGGCGGCGGTAGAGCGCGCGGGCTAAAAAGATTGCCGGGAAAACGGAAAGTGCCGCAGAAAGAAACGCCTGCCAGAAGGAGAAGCGCAGGACGTGCCAAAGATAGCCGTCCTGCAAGATGGCGAAGACATCCGTCTGCGGAGCGTTAAGCCACAGCGCCAGAAAAGCCGCCAGGGCTACCGCCACGACCAGCGTCGCGGCAAATAGCCCTGGATACAGCCAGCCTGGTATTAGTGGCTGACGGCGCGTTGCCATTCATTGATCCATGCTGCGCGGTGAGTAGCTACCTGCTGAGGGGGGAATTCCAGCGTGGTTTGCGGCTTCACCAGGCTGTCGAAGCCAGCAGGTAACGCTACGTTAGTCACCGGGTACATCCAGTTGCCGGTAGCAATGGTGTTCTGGAAACCTGGTGTGGCGATGAATTTGATAAATTTCTCGGCGAGTTCAGGCTGTTTGCTGTTCGCCAGTCTGCCCGCCACTTCAACCTGCAGGTAATGCCCTTCGCTGAAATCCGCGGCGGCGTAGTTGTCTTTCTTTTCTTCAATGATGTGGTAGGCCGGGGAGGTGGTATAGCTCAGCACCAGGTCGGCTTCCCCTTTCAGGAACAAGCCGTAAGCTTCGCTCCAGCCTTTAGTGACGGTGACGGTTTTCTTCGCCAGCTTTTGCCAGGCTTCGGGGGCTTTATCGCCGTACACTTTTTGCATCCACAGCAGCAGGCCAAGCCCTGGGGTGCTGGTGCGTGGATCTTCGTAAATGACCTTCCATTTTTGATCGCTTTCAACCAACTCTTTCAGGCTTTTTGGCGGGTTTTTTAGCTTGTTCTTGTCGTATACGAAAGCAAAGTAGCCGTAATCGTAAGGCACGAAGGTGCTGTTTTTCCAGCCGCCAGGCACCTGAAGGGTGGCGTTTTCGACGTTAGAGGGGGCAAACAGTTTGGTTTGCGTGGCGGCTTCTACCAGATTGTTGTCCAGCCCCAGCACGACGTCTGCTTTGCTGTTCTTGCCTTCCATGCGTACGCGGTTCAGCAGAGAAACGCCGTCTTCAAGCGCCACAAATTTCAGCTCGCAGTTACAGTCGGCCTCAAAGGCTTTTTTCACCGCCGGGCCAGGGCCCCAGTCGGCGGCGAACGAGTCGTAGGTGTAGACGGTTAATACAGGTTTAGCGAAAACGGGCATGGCGGCCAGCGCCAGCAGCGGCAGAAACTTTTTGAACACTTTGCACCTCAGTAAAAGGGGGCAAAGGAATTGAGTTGATCGTCTCAAATCCCTTCGCCGGCGTTATCCGGATCAGGTTCGACGGGTATTATCTCAGCGCGGACAAACTGTCCTGGCACCCCGTTGAGCAGGAAGGATTCTACTGATTTCCTTTGGGTTACGGAAGTAATGTTACGAAAGCGTTATGGGCCCGGTGGGGCAAACCAGGCGGACTTGAAATCAAACCAGCCTAGCGTGTTCATCCGTACCCCGCGCATACTGCGCTGGCCTTCAATGCGCAACCAATGATGAATCAATGGGATAACGTCATTTCGCTCCAGCATTTGCTTGCACCATTCCGGCAGGGCCAGCGTTTTGCTGTGCCAGCGATGAGCATCGCCCTGCCAGTCGATGGGGATGCATTTTTGAATCAGCGGGACTTCATACAGCTGGGCAAACAGGGAGTATTCCAACGGCACGGTGAAGTTCACGCTGTTCAGCCAGATGTCGCTCTCGGCCTCACCCTGATGCCACTCCGCATAATCTATCTCCTGCACAATCAGCTTCACGCCCTGCTCAGCCAGTAATTCGGTCATGATGCTGCTGATCACCCGATGCTCTACGTGATCGCGGTAGTAGGTGAGCGTAATGCTCTCCAGCCCGGCAGGTTTAGCCAGCAACGGCCCGGGGCGCGAATGGTGCCAGCGCGGGAGTAAACCATAGGCCGGGAACCAGTATTGTTGATACTGCTCGGTCGCGCGGTAGATAAGGTTGACCGGGGAGAGAATATGCCCAATCCACTGGCGAACGTCTTCATTGACGCCGAGGCTGGAGCGGCTGTCGAACAGCAGGTAGTAGCAGCCTTCTTCCGGGCGGCTTTCAACGGCTTTTTCGCTGTCCGGCATGCCCTGGAGCTGCACGCCGCAGCTCGACTCTTCACCCACTTCGGGCAGGACCCAGAAGTTAACCTCGTCAATCAGCGCCCGAAAGCCAAAGTAATCATCAAAGGCGTGGATCTTTAGCTGGTTGCGGTTGTTCCGCGCCACGGAATAGGGGCCCGTGCCGATGGGCTGGCTGGCGAAATTTGTCATCGTTGTCCATTCCCGCGGCAGGATCATGGCGTTCACGCTGCCCAATAGCCACGGCAGCCAGTCATCCGGCTGGCTAAGATGGATATCCAGTGTCCAGATAGTCGGCGAGGTGATTTGTGTGATATGGGCAAAAAGCGGCAGGGCGTTGATGCGCTGCAGGGAAGAGATGATATCGAGCATGTCCAGCTCGCGGCCGTGATGGAAATGGATGCCGGGGCGCAGGAAGAAACGCCAGCGTAATGGGGAAATTTGCTGCCAATGGTGAGCAATATCCGCTTCGAGTTCCCCATTTTCCTCATTTATTCGCGTCAGGCCGCTAAAAATCTGGCGGGCGATGTGGGTTTCGGAACGACGCAGCGCCGAACCGGGCAGCAGATTTAGCAGCGGGCGATAGTAAAGGACACGCAGAATATGTCTGCCCTGGCGAAAGCTGCGGCCTAAATGAGAGATGAGCATCTGGCGGACAGCGGCTTTGTCGCCGACGATTTGGACTAGCTGATCGATACGATCTTGCTCCAGCAGATCTTCCGCCCTCTGCTGCTGAAGCGCCAGCCCGGTATAAAGAAAAGTGAGCTGCGAGCGCTTGCCTCGTCCGGCTTCCGCCTGCCAGCTTAGCCAGCCCTTTTCCTGCATCGCATTAAGCAGCGTACGCATATGGCGGCGGGAACAGCTCAGCAAATCCGCTAAATCATTCAGCGTGGTTTCCTGAGGTTTGCCTTCGCAGCATTGCCACAGGCGGATGAATTGTTGTTGCAGGCGTGACGAAGACATAAAAGAGGAACTCCAGGCGGAAACTCATCAATTTAACTTTCCCTATATTACGCCAATAATCATCCTCGATGAAGCGAGGAGGTGTTTATGAAGCGGTCATCACCTGCGAAGTTTTTCCAACAGTACTTTGCCGCAACACAGTTTGTTTGTTCTGGATGGCTGGCTCGCCTGACGGTGGAGCAAAGACTAAGGATGCTCGAAGACTTGATGCAGTGGGAGGTTACAACCCCGATGCCCGAGAACGCCAACGCGCCGACTCATGTGTGACTGAGTATTGGTGCTTTTCACCGGCCAGCAGCTGTTTACTGCTGGCTTTTTTCGTTTAATCTTTACGCATTTAACAAATACCTCTGACGACATCTCCTTTTAAGGACACTCCATGCTCTGGTTTTTGACCCGCGCACGCCGTTTTAACCCTGTTTACGCTGCCTTCATGGCCGTCTCTTTTATGATTGGCGTGGCCGGTGCGCTACAGGCTCCGACGCTTAGCCTCTTTTTAACTCGTGAAGTTGAAGTCAGGCCGTTTTGGGTCGGCCTGTTTTACACCGTTAACGCGATTGCCGGGATTGGTGTCAGTTTACTGCTGGCCAAAAGGTCAGACAGTCAGGGCGACAGGCGAAAACTGATTATGGTTTGCTGCGTGATGGCGGTGGCAAACTGCGTTCTGTTTGCCTTTAACCGTCATTATCTGACGCTGATTACGCTCGGCGTAATGTTTGCCTCAATAGCCAATACCGCCATGCCGCAGATTTTTGCCCTGGCGCGTGAATACGCCGACCGTTCCGCCCGCGAAGTGGTGATGTTCAGCTCGATCATGCGTGCGCAGCTTTCTTTGGCGTGGGTTATCGGGCCGCCACTCTCTTTTATGCTGGCACTGAAATATGGCTTTACCACGATGTTCCTTATCGCTGCCGGGATATTTGTTATTTCACTGGCGCTGATTATTTTCGCGCTGCCGTCCGTGCCGAGAGTTGAACAGCCCGCAGAGGTGGCGATAACGCAGGTCAGCGGCTGGAAAGACAGTAACGTGCGGATGCTGTTTATCGCTTCGATGCTGATGTGGACCTGCAACACCATGTACATCATCGATATGCCGCTGTGGATAAGCCAGGATCTCGGGTTGCCGGATGAGCTGGCGGGGTTATTAATGGGCACGGCGGCAGGGATTGAGATCCCCGCGATGATCCTCGCCGGCTACTACGTGAAGCGTTTTGGAAAACGTAACATGATGGTGGCGGCCGTTGCGGCGGGCATCCTGTTTTATGTTGGGCTGATCCTTTTCCACTCCAAAACGGCGTTGGTGATCTTACAGCTCTTTAATGCGGTGTTTATTGGGATTATTGCGGGGATAGGCATGCTGTGGTTCCAGGATTTGATGCCGGGAAGACCGGGATCTGCAACGACGCTATTCACCAACAGTATTTCAACGGGCGTGATTCTGGCTGGGATACTTCAAGGCGCGCTTGCGGAAGGTTTTGGTCACTATTCTGTTTACTGGCTGATGGCGGCACTTGCGGTGATCGCACTGTTCCTGACTAGCCGGGTTAAGAACGTTTAAAATTTTCCCCTCTCATGAGCGAGAGGGGAAAATGAGTTACTGCATAAATGTTGGCAGTTTTTGCTCGTAGCCAGAAATAGCGGCTTCGTGCTGCAGCGTCAGGCCGATGCTGTCCAGGCCGTTCAACATGCAGTGACGGCGGAAGCTATCCAGCTCAAACGAATAGCTCTTCTCGCCCGCCAGAACCGTCTGGGCTTCCAGGTCGACGACAAACTTAATGCCAGGCTGGGCTTCGACCAGCTTGAACAACTCATCCACCTGCTCATCGCTCAAGATAACCGGCAACAGCTGGTTGTTAAACGAGTTGCCATAGAAAATGTCCGCAAAGCTTGGCGCAATCACCACTTTGAAACCGTAGTCGGTTAATGCCCACGGGGCGTGCTCACGAGAAGAGCCGCAACCGAAGTTTTCGCGAGCCAGCAGAATTGAAGCACCTTTAAATTCCGGGTAGTTCAGCACGAACTCCGGGTTAGGGACTTGTCCTGCATCGTCCAAAAAACGCCAGTCGTTAAACAGGTGCGCACCAAAACCAGTGCGGGTTACCTTCTGCAAAAACTGCTTCGGGATAATGGCATCGGTATCGACGTTCGCCGCGTCCAGCGGAACGACCAGGCCGGTATGTTGGATAAATTTCTCTGCCATGGTGGTTCCTCTTATTTCAGTGTACGAATATCGGCAAAATGACCGGAAACAGCGGCCGCGGCGGCCATCGCCGGGCTGACCAGGTGAGTACGCCCGCCGCGACCCTGGCGACCTTCGAAGTTACGGTTGCTGGTAGAGGCGCAACGCTCGCCAGGATTCAGGCGGTCGTTGTTCATGGCCAGGCACATGGAACACCCAGGCAAACGCCATTCAAAACCGGCTTCAATGAAGATCTTATCCAGCCCTTCAGACTCAGCCTGCGCTTTGACCGGGCCTGAGCCTGGTACAACCATGGCCAGCACGCCTGGCGCGACTTTACGGCCTTTGGCGACTTCAGCTGCTGCGCGCAGGTCTTCGATACGCGAGTTGGTGCAGGAGCCGATAAAGACTTTATCGATAGCCACTTCGGTCAGCGGAATACCCGGCTTCAGGCCCATATAGGCCAGCGCTTTTTCTGCCGAGGCACGTTCCACCGGATCGCTGAAGGATTCCGGGTTAGGAATATTATCGGTGACGGAAATCACCTGACCTGGGTTGGTTCCCCAGGTAACTTGCGGAGCAATATCGGCGGCGTCTAAGGTGACGATAGTGTCAAATTTCGCGCCTTCGTCGGTGCTGAAGGTTTTCCAGTACGCGACGGCTTCATCCCAGTCGGCCCCTTTTGGTGCATGCAGGCGGCCTTTCACATAGTCGAAGGTGGTTTCATCCGGCGCAACAATCCCGGCTTTAGCCCCCATTTCAATGGCCATGTTACACAGCGTCATTCGGCCTTCCATGCTCAACGCACGAATAGCATCGCCGCAGAATTCAACCACGTGACCGGTGCCGCCGGCGCTGCCGGTTTTGCCGATGATGGCCAGCACGATGTCCTTGGCCGTGATCCCTGGAGCCGCTTTGCCCTGGACTTCAATTTTCATGGTTTTCGCACGGCCCTGTTTCAGGGTCTGCGTCGCCAGAACGTGCTCAACTTCGGAGGTCCCAATCCCAAAAGCCAGTGCACCGAATGCGCCGTGAGTAGCCGTATGGGAGTCGCCGCACACAATGGTCATGCCCGGCAGGGTGATCCCTTGTTCTGGCCCCATAACGTGAACGATGCCCTGATAAGGGTGGTTCAGATCGTACAGCTCAACGCCAAACTCTTTGCAGTTCTTCATCAGTTCCTGCATCTGAATACGAGCCATCTCGCCGGAGGCGTTGATGTCCTTGGTTTGGGTCGACACGTTATGGTCCATCGTGGCGAAGGTTTTCCCCGGCTGACGAACCGGGCGGCCATGGGCGCGCAATCCGTCAAAGGCCTGCGGGGAAGTCACTTCATGCACCAGATGGCGATCGATATACAGCAGCGGTGTCTCTTCCGGGGCTTCATACACGACGTGGGCATCGTACAACTTCTGATATAAGGTTCTGGCCATGATTATTTCCCCTGAGCGATGTAGCGGGCAATGATATCGCCCATTTCGTCGGTGCTGACTGCCTGACCGTCGCGGGCTAAATCGCCGGTGCGGTGGCCTTCTTCTAACGCGCGATTGATGGCGCTTTCGATAGCCTGTGCGGCTTCTTCGGCATCCAGGCTGTAGCGCAACAGCAGCGCCAGCGACAGGATCTGCGCGATAGGGTTGGCAATGTTCTTCCCGGCGATATCCGGTGCTGAGCCACCTGCAGGTTCGTATAAGCCAAAACCTTGTTCGTTGAGGCTGGCAGAAGGCAACATGCCCATAGATCCGGTGATCATGGCGCATTCGTCGGACAGGATGTCACCGAACAGGTTGGAACACAGCAGAACGTCGAACTGCGATGGATCTTTAATTAACTGCATGGTGGCGTTGTCGATATACATGTGAGACAGCGACACATCGGGGTATTCTTTAGCGATTTCGTTGACGATTTCGCGCCACAACAGTGAGGTTTGCAGCACGTTTGCTTTATCAATCGAGGTCACTTTGCTGCGGCGCTTGCGGGCAGACTCAAAGGCGATGCGAGCAATGCGCTCGATCTCAAAGCGGTGGTAAACCTCAGTATCGAAGGCTTTCTCGTGCATACCGCTGCCTTCGCGGCCTTTCGGCTGGCCGAAGTAAATCCCTCCAGTCAGTTCGCGAACGCACAGAATGTCGAAGCCGTTTGCCGCAATGTCGGCTCGCAGCGGGCAAAACTCTTCCAGCCCCTGATACAGGCGCGCAGGGCGCAGGTTGCTGAAGAGCTTAAAGTGTTTACGCAACGGCAGCAGGGCACCGCGCTCAGGTTGTTCCGCTGGCGGCAGATGTTCCCACTTCGGGCCACCTACAGAGCCGAACAGAATTGCATCAGCCTGCTCACAGCCTTCAACCGTGGCCGCAGGCAGAGGGCTGCCGTGACGATCAATGGCTGCGCCACCGACATCATAGGAGCTGGTGCTGATACGGATATCAAAGCGATTGCGAACTGCATCCAGTACTTTCAGGGCCTGAGCCATCACTTCCGGGCCAATACCGTCACCCGGCAAAACTGCAATATGGTAATTTTTCGACATTACACGGTTTCCTGATTTTGTTCTTTATTCTGATGTTGAGCTTTGCGTTGCAATTCTTTTTCGACTTCACCGGCGCGCCAAATGTTGTTCAGTACGTGGACCATGGCTTTGGCCGATGACTCGACGATGTCGGTTGTCAGGCCTACGCCGTGGAAGCGACGACCGTTGTAATCCACCACGATATCCACCTGGCCCAGCGCGTCTTTGCCCTGACCTTTGGCAGTTAAGCTGTATTTCACCAGCTCAATGTTGTAATCGGTGATGCGGTTAATTGCCTGATAGACCGCATCCACCGGGCCGTTACCGTTTGCTGCTTCAGCTTTGATCTCTTCGCCGCAAACCAGCTTCACGGATGCGGTCGCGATACCGTTAGAACCCGACTGCACGCTGAAATAATCCAGGCTGAAGTGCTCTGGCTCTTCCTGTTGCTTGTTGATGAAGGCCAATGCTTCCAGGTCGTAATCAAACACCTGGCCTTTTTTGTCCGCCAGCTTCAGGAAGGCGTCGTACAGGTTATCCAGGTTGTAATCAGCCTCTTTGTAACCCATCTCGTCCATGCGGTGTTTAACTGCGGCACGGCCGGAGCGTGAGGTCAGGTTCAGCTGTACCTGATTCAAGCCGATTGATTCCGGCGTCATGATTTCGTAGTTTTCGCGATTTTTCAGCACGCCGTCCTGGTGGATGCCAGAAGAGTGGGCGAAGGCGCCGGTGCCGACGATAGCTTTGTTGGCCGGAATTGGCATGTTGCAGATTTGGCTAACCATCTGGCTGGTGCGCCAGATTTCCTGATGATTGATATTGGTGTGCAGGTTCATGATGTCCTTGCGCACCTTGATAGCCATGATGACTTCTTCCAGTGAACAGTTACCCGCTCGTTCGCCGATGCCGTTCATTGCGCCTTCAACCTGGCGAGCACCTGCGTGAACTGCCGCCATAGCATTACCTACGGCCAGCCCCAAATCGTCGTGGGTATGTACGGAAATAATTGCTTTATCAATGTTAGGCACGCGTTCATACAAGCCGGTGATGATGTTGGAGAACTCAAACGGCATGGTGTAACCGACGGTATCCGGGATGTTAATGGTGGTTGCGCCTGCGTTGATCGCGGCTTCCACTACACGAGCCAGATCTGCAATCGGCGTACGGCCAGCATCTTCGCAGGAGAATTCCACGTCATCGGTGTAATTACGGGCGCGTTTCACCATATAAACGGCGCGCTCAATGACTTCGTCCAGCGTACTGCGCAGCTTGGTGGCGATGTGCATTGGAGAGGTGGCGATGAAAGTATGAATACGGAAGGCTTCAGCGACTTTTAAGGATTCAGCTGCAACATCGATGTCTTTTTCAACACAACGGGCCAGGCCGCAAACACGGCTGTTTTTGATATTGCGAGCGATAGTCTGTACGGATTCAAAATCACCAGGGGAAGAGACGGGAAAGCCGACCTCCATGACGTCGACGCCCATGCGTTCCAGCGCCATAGCGATCTGCAACTTCTCTTTTACACTCAGGCTTGCCTGTAAAGCCTGTTCGCCGTCGCGCAATGTAGTATCAAAAATAATGACTTGCTGGCTCATGGTTCGGTCCTTTATCTCTTTGGGTGCCTTCGCGACGAGCATAAAAAAACCCGCGCATTGGCGCGGGTTTTTTCTGTCTGAAGGCTTGAATCAACGCTGATTGTCGCCCACCAGTCTACCGCGCAAATAAGATGCGTTTAGTAGTAGACCAAGTAGGCGGACGGTGCGATTCATGTTTCAAGCCCTGTGCAATTTCGTGATGTATTTATTGGTACTTGATCTCAACGCAGGTGTCAACCTTTAGGCGAGCAGCAGGATCGTAGGAAGGATAAGCAGAAGATGTTCATTCAGTGAAAAATACTGTGAAATAATGTTTTCTTAATATCTTAATTAAGATTAGGTTGTTTTTTATTATCTGATAATATGCTGAATTCTTGAAATTAACCTTATGAATATGACGGAACTCATGTATTGTTCCATTGTCTGATGGGCCTCTTATTTTTCGTTAAATATCGAAGTTTTTATGTCGGTGAGTTTTATGACGCGTTTCATCATCATCAATAATAACGGTGCTGGTTACGCGAATTGTTAAAAGAGATGCTTGGCGTGAAATATTAAATGGAATTTCAAACTTATGTATTGTGAAATGGACCCCAATTCATTACTGGAGTAAAAAATGGATTGCAGAAGAAATAAGAGTCGGGAGGCTCTGGATGCCATAAAACCCCGGCTACGTAATGTAGACTTAAATTTGCTGACTGTTTTTGATACGGTAATGAGAGCGCAAAGTATCACCGGTGCCGCTAAGTTGTTAGGGATGTCTCAACCAGCTGTCAGCAACGCTGTTTCCCGGTTGAAAACAACTTTCAATGACGAATTATTTGTACGTAACGGGAGAACCATACAAGCAACGACAAGAGCTTTTCAGCTTTATGACGTGATTCGTGATGCCTTACAGATGGTCCAAAATGAGCTGCCTGAGGGCGATTTTGATCCCTTGATAAGCAAGCGTCAGTTTACGTTTTGCATAGCCAGTCCTTTGGACAGCAAAATAATGTCGCGTATTTTAGATGCTCTTAAATATACTGCGCCGAATGTTCAGTTAATTTTTAAGTCTTCTTTTAATGACGATGTTGAACGGCAGTTACGCTATCAGGAAGTTGACTTTTTGATTTGCTATGATGAAATTATGTGCCCGGAATTTAAAAAAATATCTTTGTTTGATGATGAAATGGTTTTAGTTACGGGCAAAGAACATCCTGGCTTTTGTTCGCCATTAACGGCGCGCGATTTCTATAATCAGAAACATGCAGTAACTTCCCCTGAATGTTATGGTTCGTTCAGTTCGTTCTGGTATGACACGTTGAATAAGCAAAAGGCGATTGCTTATCAGGGGATGGCAATGACCTGTGTATTAAACGTGGTTTCACAAACACGGCTAGTGGCTGTTGCACCACGCTGGCTGGTTGATAACGTATCTACTGATCTGAATCTTAAGGTATTCCCTGTGCCTTTTATCCAGAAAGAGCGCACCTGCTATTTATCGTGGCATAGCTCAGCCGGGCAAGATAAGGGCCATTTGTGGATGCAAAACCAAATAGCAAAAATCTTATACCAATAACATCAGCAGTATGTTGGATTTTCGGGCCTAAACAGCCCGTTTCCACTCCTTGATATAAAAAATCCAGTATTTTCAACTTAAGCATTTTCTGACGCCGATCTCCTGGCTGCAGCATCATGCTAAATTAATAGATAACACACTGTGTTTCTCCGCATCTTTGACATATTCGTCAATAGTCACCCCTCGTATTTAGTTGATCGCTCCGCCATGCACGATTTTTATAGCGGTGAGCGTAATTTCTTCTTTCCCGCTGGCACAGGGGGGTAATTGCCTGACGGATCTTGAGCGGTTATGTTAATGGGCTAAACCTATAAAAACGATACAGGCAGAGACACAACCTGTCGCAACGACGGCGCGGAAATGATTTCTGCGCGCGGTCAAAAACGTGAGCCTGGAGGCAAAACCATGGAGATGTTGTCAGGAGCCGAGATGGTCGTCCGGTCGTTAATCGATCAGGGCGTAAAGCAAGTATTCGGCTATCCGGGAGGCGCAGTTCTCGATATTTATGATGCGCTTCATACTATGGGCGGGATCGATCATGTGCTGGTGCGCCATGAGCAGGCTGCCGTGCATATGGCTGACGGCCTGGCGCGTGCTACCGGGGAGACCGGCGTTGTGCTGGTGACTTCGGGGCCTGGCGCGACGAATGCCATTACCGGCATCGCCACCGCCTATATGGATTCTATTCCGATGGTCGTGTTGTCCGGGCAGGTCGCGACTTCATTGATTGGTTACGACGCCTTTCAGGAATGCGATATGGTCGGTATCTCTCGACCTGTCGTGAAACATAGCTTCCTGGTAAAACAGGTCGAAGACATACCGGGGATCATCAAGAAGGCCTTCTGGTTAGCCTCAAGCGGCCGTCCGGGGCCTGTTGTGGTCGATTTACCCAAAGACATCATGAGTCCGCTGAATAAGTTGCCGTATGCCTGGCCAGACGCCGTTAGTATGCGCTCTTACAACCCAACGACGCAGGGCCACAAAGGGCAGATCAAACGCGCCCTGCAGACGCTGATTGCGGCTAAAAAACCGGTGATGTATGTAGGCGGTGGGGCGATCAATTCAGCTTGTGAGGCAGAATTATTAACGCTTGCTGAAAAGCTCAACATTCCAGTTGTCTCTTCGCTGATGGGGCTTGGTGCGTTCCCGGCCACGCACCGGCAGTCGCTGGGTATGCTGGGCATGCACGGCACCTACGAAGCCAATATGACGATGCATCATTCGGACGTTATCTTTGCCGTTGGCGTGCGCTTTGATGACCGAACCACGAACAATCTCGCAAAATACTGCCCGAATGCGACAGTGTTGCATATTGATATTGATCCTACGTCTATCTCCAAAACAGTTGCGGCGGATATCCCAATTGTGGGGGATGCGCATCAGGTTCTGACTCAAATGCTGGACTTACTTGCCCAGGAAGAGATTCAGCAATCCGGGGATGATATTCGGGACTGGTGGCAACAGATTGAACAGTGGCGCGCTCGTCACTGCCTTGAATTCGATCGCCATAGCCAGGCTATCAAGCCGCAGGCTGTTATTGAAACAGCTTATCGCCTGACGAACGGTGATGCTTATGTCACCTCCGATGTGGGCCAGCACCAAATGTTTGCCGCGCTTTATTATCCGTTCGATAAGCCACGACGTTGGATAAATTCAGGTGGCCTGGGCACGATGGGCTTTGGTCTTCCTGCCGCGCTTGGCGTGAAGATGGCGTTGCCGGATGAAACGGTCATTTGCGTCACCGGCGATGGCAGTATCCAGATGAATATCCAGGAGCTTTCTACCGCGTTGCAGTACGGCTTGTCGGTTCTGGTTTTGAACCTTAACAACCGTTACCTCGGCATGGTGAAACAGTGGCAGGACATGATTTATTCGGGTCGCCATTCCCAATCTTATATGGAGTCGCTCCCGGACTTTGTCCGCCTGGCTGAGGCCTATGGCCACGTAGGGATTAGCATCACTAAGCCAGAAGAGCTGGAAAGTAAACTTGCTCAGGCACTGGAAACGGTGCGCGGTGGGCGACTGGTGTTTGTCGATGTCACAGTTGATGGTACTGAACACGTTTATCCGATGCAGATTCGCGGTGGCGGTATGGATGAAATGTGGTTAAGCAAAACGGAGAGAACCTGATTATGCGCCGGATATTATCTGTCTTACTGGAAAATGAATCAGGTGCGTTGTCCCGGGTCATTGGTCTGTTCTCTCAGCGTGGCTACAACATTGAAAGTCTTACCGTAGCGCCTACGGATGATCCTACGCTTTCTCGTATGACGATCCAAACCGTTGGCGATGAGAAGGTATTGGAGCAGATTGAGAAGCAACTGCATAAGCTAGTGGATGTTCTCCGCGTCAGTGAGCTGGGGCAGGGGGCATACGTTGAGCGTGAAATTATGCTGGTGAAAGTGCAGGCTAGCGGATACGGGCGGGAAGAGGTGAAACGCAGCACGGAAATTTTCCGTGGGCAAATCATTGATGTGACACCAACGCTATACACTGTCCAACTTGCCGGCACCAGCGATAAACTCAACGCGTTCCTTGATACAATCCGCGACGTTGCCAAAATCGTCGAAGTGGCTCGCTCGGGCATTGTTGGCGTTTCGCGCGGCGATAAGATCATGCGTTAGTCACTAATGTGATCTAATTCACATGCCCGGTAATCACTGCCGGGCTTTTTTTTGCAAATAAGAAAACAAGCGCCTGCAAAAGCGGTTGCCGGAGTTATTATTCTGCGTTTAGATGTAAATGTCGTTAACCATAGCCAGGGCATGGTTATGGATCACCTGGAGAGTAAGGGGCTACAGTGAAATTGGATGAAATCGCGCGTCTGGCTGGCGTGTCGCGCACCACAGCAAGCTATGTTATCAACGGAAAAGCAAAACAGTATCGCGTTAGCGATAAAACCGTTGAGAAAGTCATGGCGGTGGTACGTGAGCATAATTACCACCCTAATGCGGTAGCCGCCGGGCTACGTGCAGGACGCACGCGTTCTATCGGGCTGGTGATCCCAGACCTGGAAAACACCAGCTACACCCGTATAGCAAATTACCTTGAGCGTCAGGCTCGCCAGCGCGGCTATCAGTTGTTGATCGCTTGCTCTGAGGATCAACCCGACAACGAAATGCGCTGCATTGAACATCTTCTACAGCGGCAGGTTGATGCCATTATTGTGTCTACCTCCTTACCGCCTGAGCACCCTTTTTATCAGCGATGGGCAAACGATTCGTTTCCGATTATTGCGCTCGACCGTGCGTTAGACCGTGAACACTTCACCAGCGTTGTCGGTGCCGATCAGGACGATGCAGAAATGCTGGCTGAGGAGCTTCGCAAATTCCCAGGTGAAAATATCCTTTACCTTGGCGCGTTACCTGAACTGTCCGTGAGCTTCCTGCGTGAGCAAGGGTTCCGTACTGCCTGGAAAGATGATCCTCGTACTGTCAATTATCTCTACGCTAACAGCTATGAACGTGAGGCTGCCGCTCAGCTTTTTGAAAAATGGCTGGAAACTCACGAGATGCCTGATGCGTTGTACACAACGTCCTTCGCTCTGCTGCAGGGCGTAATGGATGTCACGCTGCGCCGTCAAGGGCGGCTGCCTTCGGAGTTGGCGATCGCCACCTTTGGCGATCATGAGCTGCTGGATTTCCTGCAGTGTCCGGTATTGGCGGTCGCACAGCGTCATCGCGATGTTGCTGAGCGAGTGCTGGAACTTGTGCTGGCAAGCCTTGATGAGCCGCGTAAGCCGAAGCCTGGGTTAACCCGAATTCGCCGCAATCTTTATCGTCGGGGTAGCCTAAGTCGTTACTGATAAAGAGATCATTATCAGCCACTTAAAGTTAATTAAGATTTTTCCCGTATATTTACCCTTATTTTTTAAGGCAATTAATTAGGCGGGAAAAATCGGGTAAAAAAATCCCCATCGAGAAATAAATCTCTTCTTTGTATTATTTTGTTACACACCCGCCGTTAAGAAATGTTGGATTATTAATCATTAGCAACCTCTCTTTACTTCTGTCTTGCGCAGAGCCAGCGCCAGACGGGCATCTGGCGCTGTTCACTCGCCTTGAAATACCTTAAAATGCCGCCCGCGTCGCAAACTGGGTACTTAATATTTCCCTAATCAAGTATTCGGTCGTTTTAACGCTGTTGATGTTTATTGGTCTTTTTCTTTCAAATATTCATAACGTTAATTTTGCCTCGCTATTGCGGGCTTTTTCACGCCAGCCATTTATCAATCGCTTAGGCGCGGGAATTTATTCCCGTAAGCGGCCTGGCTGGCTTGACAAGGTTTTCCTCCCCTCCGTAAACTCCTTTATGTGGGAATTTGTGGGTTAAAGTGGTGAAATGGGTCATTAAAGGGTGAGGCTGGCATGTTCCGTGGGGCAACGTTAGTCAATCTCGACAGCAAGGGGCGGCTCGCCGTACCTACCCGTTACAGGGAAAAGCTGATCGAAACCTCAGAAGGTCAGATGGTTTGTACCATCGACATCCATCACCCCTGCCTGCTGCTTTACACCGTTCCTGAGTGGGAAATCATTGAACAAAAGCTTGCCCGTCTGTCGAGCATGAACCCCGCAGAACGCCGCGTACAGCGTCTGTTATTGGGTCATGCCAGTGAATGTCAGATGGATAACGCCGGGCGATTGCTGTTGGCGCCCGTTTTACGGCAGCACGCCGGGCTTACCAAAGAAGTCATGCTGGTCGGCCAGTTCAATAAGTTTGAGCTGTGGGATGAAGCGACCTGGCATCAACAGGTCAAGGAAGATATCGACGCTGAGCAGGGTTCGACAAACACCTTGTCGGATCGTCTGCAGGACTTGTCACTTTAGAAATGATGGAAAATTTTAAACATACTACGGTGCTGCTGGACGAGGCCGTTAATGGTCTGAATATTCGTCCCGACGGCATCTACATTGATGGCACTTTTGGTCGCGGTGGCCATTCACGCCTGATTCTGTCCCAGCTCGGTGAGCAAGGACGGCTGCTCGCGATCGACCGCGATCCGCAGGCGATTGCTGCGGCGGCTGCTATCGATGACCCACGCTTCTCCATCATTCATGGCCCATTCTCTGCGCTTGCAGATTACGCACGTGAGCGCGAACTGGACGGTAAGATCGACGGCATTTTGCTGGATCTCGGCGTCTCTTCTCCTCAACTGGATGATGCAGAGCGCGGCTTTTCGTTTATGCGTGATGGTCCGTTGGATATGCGTATGGACCCAACGCGAGGTCAATCTGCCGCCCAATGGCTGATGACGGCTGAAGAAACCGACATTGCCTGGGTTATTAAAACTTTCGGCGAAGAACGTTTTGGTAAGCGCATTGCACGCGCCATCGTTGAGCGTAACCGCGAAGAGCCGATGACGCGTACCAAAGAGCTGGCGGCTGTGGTCTCTGCCGCTATGCCGGTCAAAGATAAGTTTAAGCACCCGGCGACCCGAACATTCCAGGCTATTCGGATCTGGATCAACAGCGAGCTGGATGAAATTGAAAAAGCGTTGAATGGCTCGCTGGAAGCGTTATCTCCCGGTGGCCGCTTATCGATCATTAGCTTCCATTCTCTGGAAGATCGTATCGTTAAACGTTTTATGCGCGAAAACAGCCGAGGGCCACAGGTCCCAGCTGGCTTACCGATGACGGAAGCACAATTGAATAAGCTGGGCGGTCGCCAGTTGAAGGCGCTAGGTAAGCTGATGCCAGGTGAAGAAGAAGTGGCGGAAAATCCACGCGCCCGTAGTTCTGTTTTGCGTATTGCGGAGAGGACTAACGCATGATCAATCGGGTGACAGAAACCCTCAGCAGAGTGACGCAGCTCGGTAGCAACGAGCGACATGCGTTGCCTGCCGTGATTGGTGGCGATCTTCTGCGCCATGGGAAACTGGCACTTTGCTTGTTCGTCGCCATTATCGTGACCGCGGTTTCCGTGGTCACAACGGCGCACCATACCCGTCTGCTTACCGCACAGCGTGAGCAGATGGTACTCGAACGTGATGCGCTGGATATTGAATGGCGCAACCTGATTCTTGAAGAAAACGCGCTCGGCGATCATAGCCGGGTAGAACGGATCGCGACGGAGAAGCTGCAACTGCAGCATGTCGATCCTTCACAGGAAAACATCGTAGTTCAGCAATAAGGAATCGTGCGGCAGATGAGAGCAGCGGCAAAAACGCTTAAACCAAAACGTCAGGAAGAACAGGCCAACTTTGTGAGTTGGCGTTTTGCGTTGCTCTGCGGTTGCATTCTGTTAGCGCTGGCTTTCCTTCTGGGCCGTGTCGCCTGGCTGCAAATCATTAACCCGGACATGCTGGTACGCCAGGGTGACATGCGTTCATTGCGCGTGCAGGAAGTGTCTACTTCCCGAGGGATGATAAGCGATCGCGCGGGACGCCCTCTGGCGGTTAGCGTACCGGTCAATGCCGTCTGGGCCGATCCAAAAGAATTGCATGACGCTGGTGGAGTGACGCTGGACAACCGCTGGAAGGCGCTGGCCGACGCACTAAAAATTCCTCTCGACCAGCTTTCATCCCGCGTGAACAGCAACCCCAATGGGCGATTTATTTATCTTGCGCGTCAGGTTAACCCGGATATTGGTGACTACATCAAAAAGCTTAAGCTTCCGGGAATTCACCTGCGGCAGGAATCTCGTCGCTACTATCCATCCGGCGAAGTGACTGCTCACCTTATCGGCTTCACCAACGTGGACAGCGAAGGGATCGAGGGGGTGGAAAAAAGCTTTGATAAATGGCTTACCGGTCAGCCGGGCGAGCGCATTGTGCGTAAAGATCGCTATGGGCGCGTTATCGAAGACATTTCCTCTACCGACAGCCAGGCCGCCCATAACCTGGCTTTGAGCATTGATGAACGCCTGCAGGCGCTGGTTTACCGCGAACTGAATAACGCTGTTGCTTTCAACAAAGCCGAATCGGGCAGCGCTGTTTTGGTTGATGTGAATACTGGTGAAGTCCTGGCGATGGCTAACAGCCCGTCCTACAACCCGAATAATCTGACCGGCACGGCAAAAGACGTAATGCGTAACCGCACCATCACCGACGTCTTCGAGCCAGGTTCCACCGTTAAGCCGATGGTGGTGATGACCGCGCTGCAGCGTGGCGTGGTAAATGAAAATACCGTACTGAATACAATTCCGTACCGCATTAATGGTCATGAGATCAAAGATGTGGCGCGGTACAGCGAATTGACCCTTACCGGGGTCTTACAGAAGTCGAGTAACGTCGGTGTTTCTAAGCTGGCGTTAGCGATGCCCTCCTCAGCGTTAGTAGATACTTACTCACGTTTTGGACTGGGAAAAGCGACCAATTTGGGGTTGGTCGGGGAACGCAGTGGCTTATATCCTCAAAAACAACGGTGGTCTGACATAGAGAGGGCCACCTTCTCTTTCGGCTATGGGCTAATGGTAACCCCGTTACAGTTAGCGCGAGTCTACGCAACGATTGGCAGCTATGGCATTTATCGCCCGCTGTCGATAACCAAAGTTGACCCGCCGGTTCCCGGCGAGCGTATTTTTGCTGAATCGACCGTCCGTACCGTGGTGCACATGATGGAAAGCGTGGCGCTGCCCGGCGGCGGCGGCGTGAAGGCGGCGATTAAGGGCTACCGTATTGCGATTAAAACCGGTACTGCGAAAAAAGTCGGGCCGGACGGTAAGTACATAAACAAATACATTGCTTACACCGCAGGCGTTGCGCCAGCCAGCCAGCCGCGATTTGCGCTGGTGGTGGTTATCAATGACCCGCAGGGCGGTAAGTATTACGGCGGTGCCGTATCTGCACCTGTGTTCGGTGCCATCATGGGCGGCGTACTGCGCACCATGAACATCGAGCCGGATGCGCTGGCAACCGGTGAGAAAAGCGAATTTGTAATTAATCAGAAAGAGGCATCAGGTGGCAGATCGTAATTTGAGCGACCTTCTTGCTCCGTGGGTAGCCGGGCTACCTGCGAGAGCGCTGCGAGAGATGACACTCGACAGTCGCGTGGCGGCTGCGGGCGATCTTTTTGTGGCCGTGGTCGGTCATCAGGCGGACGGGCGTCGTTATATCCCGCAGGCGATAGCACAGGGTGTGGCTGCCGTGATCGCAGAAGCGGACGGTGAAGCGGCGGATGGTGAAGTTCGCGAGATGCACGGCGTACCGGTTATTTACCTGAGCCAACTGCATCAGCGCCTGTCTGCATTGGCTGGCCGTTTCTATCACCAGCCTTCTGAATCCTTGCGTCTGGTTGGTGTTACCGGCACCAATGGCAAAACGACAACGACTCAACTGTTGGCACAGTGGGCACAGCTGTTGGGTGAAACCAGCGCCGTGATGGGGACCGTAGGTAATGGCCTGCTCGGGCAGGTTGTACCAACAGAAAATACCACCGGCTCTGCGGTAGACGTGCAGCACGTGCTGGCGAGCCTGAAGGCTCAGGGCGCAACCTTTGGTGCCATGGAAGTTTCATCCCATGGTCTGGTCCAGCATCGTGTGGCGGCACTGAAGTTTGCCGCGTCGGTGTTTACCAATTTAAGCCGCGATCACCTTGATTATCATGGTGATATGGCGAATTACGAAGCCGCTAAGTGGCTGTTGTTTTCCGAGCATGACTGCGGTCAGGCGATCATCAACGCCGATGACGAAGTGGGTCACCGCTGGCTGGCGCGCCTGCCGGATGCTGTGGCGGTCACCATGGAAAATAACCTTGAGCCGGGTGCACATGGGCGCTGGCTGAAAGCTGATGAAGTGATTTATCACGACGGTGGGGCGACAATTCGCTTCAGTTCATCGTGGGGTGAAGGCGAGATCGAAAGCCGTCTTATGGGCGCGTTTAACGTCAGTAACCTACTGTTGGCTTTAGCCACGCTGCTGGCGCTGGGTTATCCGCTCGAAGCATTAATTGAAACTGGCCCGCTTCTGCAACCAGTTTGTGGGCGAATGGAAGTGTTCAGCACTGACGGCAAACCTACCGTGGTTGTGGATTATGCCCACACGCCGGATGCGCTGGAAAAAGCGCTGCAGGCAGCTCGTCTGCACTGTTCCGGCAAGTTGTGGTGCGTATTTGGCTGTGGCGGCGACCGCGACAAGGGCAAGCGGCCTATTATGGGCGGGATTGCCGAGCAATATGCCGATGTGGTGGTGGTAACAGATGATAACCCGCGCACCGAAGAACCGAAGGCTATCGTCAACGATATTCTGACCGGTATGCTGGATGCTGGCCGTGCGCACGTTGTACTGGGGCGCGCAGAAGCGGTGACCAACGCGATTATGCAGGCCAAAGAAAATGACGTGGTTCTGCTGGCAGGTAAAGGACACGAGGACTATCAGATTGTTGGCAACCGTCGTCTGGATTACTCCGACCGCGTCACCGCGGCTCGTCTGTTAGGGGTTGTGGCATGATTCGCGTCTCCCTGAAGCAACTGGCGTCCATTCTTAATGGACAGCTACATGGCGCAGACGCCGACATTATTGATGTCACAACGGATACCCGCAAGCTGACGGCTGGCTGTCTGTTTGTTGCGCTGAAAGGCGAACGTTTTGATGCCCATGACTTTGCCGCCGATGCGGTGAAAGGTGGTGCTGGTGCATTATTAGTTAACCGTAAGCTGGATATTGATGTGCCCCAACTGGTTGTGGCCGATACCCGCCTTGCATTTGGTGAACTAGGCGCGTGGGTTCGCCAGCAGGTGCCAACTCGCGTTGTGGCACTAACCGGCTCTTCCGGCAAAACTTCCGTGAAGGAAATGGCGGCGTCTATTCTGCGCCAGTGCGGCAATACGCTTTATACCGCAGGCAATCTGAATAACGATATTGGCGTGCCAATGACGCTGCTGCGTCTGACGCCGGAATACGATTATGCCGTTATTGAGCTGGGTGCAAACCACCAGGGGGAAATCGCCTGGACCGTAGGGTTAACCCGCCCGGAAGCGGCGCTGGTGAATAACCTGGCGGCTGCGCATCTTGAAGGCTTTGGTTCCCTGGCTGGCGTGGCTAAAGCTAAAGGCGAGATCTTTACTGGCCTCGCTGCAAACGGCACGGCGATCCTCAACGCCGATAATAACGACTGGCTGAACTGGCAGGCGATTATTGGCGATCGCAAAACCTGGCGCTTCTCACCCAACGCCGCAGGCAGTGATTTCACCGCGACGAATATCCATATCACCTCCCACGGCACAGAATTTACTCTGCATACCCCTCAGGGCGATGTTGATGTCGTTCTGCCGCTGCCGGGTCGCCACAATATTGCTAACTCTCTGGCAGCTACCGCATTAGCGATGGCCGTTGGTGCGACGCTCGAAGCTGCAAAAGCAGGGCTCGCTGAGCTTAAAGCGGTGCCGGGTCGTCTGTTCCCTATCCAGCTTGCAGAGAACCAGCTGCTGCTGGACGACAGCTACAACGCTAACGTGGGCTCAATGACTGCGGCGGCACAGGTATTGTCAGAAATGCCGGGTTACCGTGTGATGGTAGTTGGCGATATGGGCGAGCTGGGCGATGAAGCCGAAGCTTGTCATCGTCAGGTTGGCGAAGCCGCTAAAGCCGCAGGTATTGACCGTGTTTTGAGCGTTGGTGTGTTAAGCAAAACGCTCAGTGACGCATCAGAAGTTGGTGAACATTTTACTGATAAACAGGCCGTGGTGGAGCGTTTGAAAGCGCTTATCGCGGAACATTCAATTTTAACCATTTTGGTGAAAGGTTCACGTAGTGCGGCCATGGAAGAGGTGGTTCGCGCATTACAGGAGAAACAAGCATGCTAGTTTGGCTGGCCGAACATTTGGTCAAATATTATTCCGGCTTTAACGTCTTTTCTTATCTGACGTTTCGCGCCATCGTCAGCCTGCTGACCGCTCTGTTTATCTCCCTGTGGATGGGGCCGCGTATGATCGCACGTTTACAGCAACTCTCCTTCGGGCAAGTTGTACGTAACGATGGCCCTGAGTCTCACTTTAGCAAGAAAGGGACGCCAACCATGGGCGGGATTATGATCCTGACCGCCATTGTGGTGTCCGTACTGATGTGGGCTTATCCCTCGAACCCTTACGTCTGGTGCGTGCTGTTTGTGCTGATCGGTTTCGGGATCGTTGGCTTTGTCGATGACTACCGCAAAGTGGTTCGTAAGGACACCAAAGGTCTGATTGCTCGCTGGAAATACTTCTGGATGTCAGTGATTGCGCTGGTCGTTGCTTTCACAATGTATGTAGCCGGGAAAGGGACGCCAGCAACTGAACTTGTTGTGCCGTTCTTCAAGGACGTGATGCCGCAGCTTGGCCTGTTCTACGTGCTGCTTGCGTACTTCGTTATTGTCGGCACCGGTAATGCGGTAAACCTGACCGATGGCCTTGATGGCCTGGCAATTATGCCGACCGTATTCGTTGCCGCTGGTTTTGCACTGGTGGCATGGGCTACGGGGAACATGAACTTTGCGGGTTATCTGCACATACCTTACCTGCGCCACGCGGGCGAACTGGTTATCGTCTGTACGGCGATTGTCGGCGCCGGCCTGGGCTTCCTGTGGTTCAACACTTACCCGGCTCAGGTCTTCATGGGTGATGTGGGTTCTCTGGCTCTCGGCGGGGCGCTTGGGACGATCGCGGTACTGCTGCGCCAGGAGTTCTTGCTGGTGATTATGGGCGGCGTGTTCGTCGTTGAAACGTTATCGGTAATCCTCCAGGTGGGCTCGTTCAAGCTCAGAGGACAGCGCATCTTCCGTATGGCGCCCATTCACCATCACTATGAATTGAAAGGCTGGCCGGAGCCGCGCGTGATTGTGCGCTTCTGGATTATTTCGCTGATGCTGGTGCTGATTGGCCTGGCTACGCTGAAGGTTCGCTAAACATGGCAGATTACCAGGGTAAAAACGTTGTCATCATTGGACTAGGCCTGACGGGCCTGTCCTGCGTGGATTTCTTTATTGCGCGCGGCATTACGCCACGCGTAATGGATACCCGTATTTCTCCTCCTGGTCTCGATAAACTGCCTGAGAGCGTTGACCGCCATACCGGTTCGCTGAATGAAGACTGGTTGCTGACGGCGGATTTGATTATTGCCAGCCCTGGCGTGGCGCTTGCTACTCCAGCCTTGAATGCGGCGGTGGATGCCGGGATTGAGGTAATCGGTGATATCGAACTGTTTTGCCGTGAAGCCCAGGCTCCGATCGTCGCCATCACCGGCTCTAACGGTAAAAGTACCGTGACTACCCTGGTGGGAGAGATGGCGAAAGCAGCTGGTGTGAATGTGGGCGTGGGCGGAAATATTGGGCTGCCAGCTTTAATGCTGCTGGACAAAGGCTGCGAGCTTTATGTCCTGGAACTCTCCAGTTTCCAACTGGAAACCACCCATAGTCTGAAGGCCGCAGCGGCGACCGTTCTGAACGTGACTGAAGATCATATGGATCGCTATCCGTTCGGGATGCAGCAATATCGTGCGGCAAAACTGAGCATCTATGAAAATGCCAAAGTTTGCGTAGTCAACGCAGACGACGCGCTGACGATGCCGGTTCGTGGTGCGGACGAGCGCTGTATCAGCTTTGGTGTCGACGTCGGCGATTATCATCTTAATCGCCAGCAGGGCGACACCTGGTTGCGGGTGAAAGGGGAGAAAATCCTCAACACCAAAGAAATGAAACTGGTTGGGCAGCATAACTATACCAACGCTCTGGCCGCGCTGGCGCTAGCGGACGCGGTGAATCTTCCCCGCTCCAGCAGCCTGAAAGCACTGACCACCTATACCGGTCTGGCGCATCGCTTCCAGCTGGCCTGGGAACGTAATGGCGTTCGCTGGATTAATGATTCTAAGGCCACCAACGTTGGCAGCACAGAAGCGGCGTTAAATGGTCTGCACGTTGAAGGGACGCTCCATCTGCTGTTAGGCGGTGACGGGAAGTCTGCCGACTTCTCACCTTTAGCTCGCTACCTGCAGGGCGATCGCGTTCGCCTGTACTGCTTTGGTCGTGACGGTGCGGAACTGGCTGAGTTACGCCCGGATATTGCCGAGCAGACAGAAACCATGGAACAGGCAATGAAACTTGCCGCGGGCCGTGTGGAGTCTGGCGATATGGTGTTGCTCTCTCCAGCTTGCGCCAGCCTCGATCAGTTTAAAAACTTTGAACAACGCGGCGACATGTTTACTCAATTAGCGAAGGAGCTAGGCTGATGCGTTTATCTCTCCCTCGCCTTCGCGTTCCTCGCATTCCAGGGTTTGGTATCCTGGCCTGGGTCGCTTCGGCGTTAAAAGGGTGGGTAATGGGCTCCCGCGAGGCCGACGCCAACAGCATGGTCCTGTATGACCGCACGCTGCTCTGGCTGACCTTAGGGCTGGCCGCGATCGGTTTTATTATGGTGACTTCGGCGTCGATGCCGGTAGGTCAACGCCTGGCAAACGATCCGTTCCTGTTTGCAAAGCGCGACGGGCTCTACATCATCGTCGCGTTTGTGCTGGCGATGGTGACGCTGCGTTTGCCGATGGATTTCTGGCAGCGCCACAGTACGGCGATGCTGCTGGCTTCGATCGTGATGCTGCTGATTGTACTGGTCGTCGGTAGTTCGGTTAACGGGGCATCGCGCTGGATTGCTTTCGGCCCGCTGCGTATTCAGCCCGCAGAGTTTTCCAAGCTGTCACTGTTCTGTTATCTCGCAAACTATCTTGTGCGCAAGGTGGATGAAGTTCGAAATAACCTGCGCGGCTTCCTGAAGCCAATGGGCGTGATTCTGGTGATGGCCGTTCTGCTGCTGGCTCAGCCTGACCTGGGTACCGTAGTTGTGCTGTTTGTTACCACGCTGGCAATGCTGTTCCTTGCAGGGGCAAAGCTGTGGCAGTTTATCGCGATTATCGGGATGGGGATCTCGGCGGTTATCCTGCTGATCCTCGCCGAGCCTTACCGTATCCGCCGCGTTACATCGTTCTGGAACCCGTGGGAAGATCCGTTCGGCAGCGGCTACCAGCTAACGCAATCGCTGATGGCTTTCGGGCGCGGTGAATTGTGGGGGCAAGGGCTGGGGAACTCGGTTCAGAAGCTGGAATATCTGCCTGAAGCGCACACTGACTTCATCTTCTCGATCATCGGTGAGGAGCTGGGATATATCGGTGTGGTGCTTGCTCTTTTGATGGTATTCTTCGTCGCTTTTCGTGCGATGTCCATCGGCAAACGTGCGCTGGAATTGGATCAGCGTTTCTCCGGTTTCCTGGCGTGTTCTATCGGGATCTGGTTTAGCTTCCAGGCGCTGGTTAACGTCGGCGCTGCTGCGGGTATGTTGCCGACTAAAGGCCTGACGCTGCCGCTTATCAGTTACGGCGGTTCCAGCCTGCTGATTATGTCGACGGCAATTATGCTGCTGTTGAGAATAGATTATGAAACGCGTCTGGCTAAGGCCCAGGCGTTTACACGGAGTGCCAAATGACGGGCAAAGCGAAGCGATTGATGGTGATGGCGGGTGGCACCGGTGGGCATGTTTTCCCAGGGCTGGCTGTTGCTCATCACCTTCAGGCGGAAGGGTGGGATATTCGCTGGCTTGGTACTGCGGACCGTATGGAAGCCGATCTGGTGCCGAAAAACGGGATTGAGATCGACTTTATTCGCATTTCTGGCCTGCGCGGCAAGGGCGTAAAAGCCTTGTTGCTGGCCCCTGTGCGTATTTTCAACGCGTGGCGCCAGGCTCGCGCCATCATGAAAGCATGGAAACCTGATGTTGTGCTGGGCATGGGCGGTTATGTTTCCGGGCCTGGTGGCCTGGCTGCCTGGTCTCTTGGCATTCCCGTTGTCTTGCATGAACAAAACGGCATAGCCGGTTTGACGAATAAATGGCTGGCAAAGATCGCCACCAAGGTAATGCAAGCCTTTCCTGGCGCATTCCCTAAAGCGGACGTCGTTGGCAACCCGGTGCGGACAGATGTGCTTGCTTTACCGCTGCCGCAAGTGCGTTTTGCCGGAAGAGAAGGCCCGGTTCGTGTGCTGGTTGTCGGTGGTTCTCAGGGCGCTCGCGTGTTGAACCAAACCATGCCGCAGGTCGCAGGGCGTTTAGGTGAATCCGTGACTATCTGGCACCAAACCGGAAAGGGTGGTCAGGCGGTTGTACAGCAGGCTTATGCTGAAGCAGGGCAGCCTCAGCACAAGGTCACCGAGTTTATTGATGATATGGCAGCAGCCTACGAATGGGCTGATGTTGTGGTTTGTCGCTCAGGGGCATTAACCGTGAGTGAAATCGCAGCTGCAGGGTTACCAGCCTTGTTTGTTCCTTTCCAGCACAAAGATCGGCAACAGTACTGGAATGCACTGCCGCTGGAAAAGGCTGGCGCTGCGAAAATACTGGAGCAACCGCAGTTTACCGTGGATGCCGTTACCCGTGCCCTGGCGGGGTGGGACAGAGCAACGTTGCTGGCAATGGCCGAGCGAGCGCGCGCTGCCTCCATTCCTGATGCAACTGAACGTGTAGCAAACGAAGTCAGCGCCGCAGCGCGCGCGTAATACTTGTGGGTGGCAAATTGTCGCCCGTAAATTTGATGTAATGGCGGCATGCCGCTTGCAGGTTTAGAGAATGAATACACAACAACTGGCGAAACTGCGTTCAATTGTGCCCGAGATGCGTCGCGTCCGGCACATTCACTTTGTTGGCATCGGCGGCGCCGGTATGGGCGGTATTGCCGAAGTATTGGCTAACGAAGGTTACCAGATCAGCGGTTCCGATCTGGCGCCGAACCCGGTTACGCAGCAGTTGTCGGCACTGGGTGCCACGATTTATTTCAACCATCGCCCGGAAAACGTGCGCGATGCAAGCGTGGTTGTTGTTTCTACGGCGATTTCTGCGGATAACCCGGAAATTGTTGCTGCCCATGAAGCGCGTATTCCGGTCATCCGTCGTGCAGAAATGCTTGCTGAACTGATGCGTTTCCGTCACGGCATTGCGATTGCGGGGACGCATGGTAAAACCACGACAACGGCGATGGTATCGAGCATTTATGCCGAAGCAGGCCTGGACCCAACCTTTGTCAATGGCGGTCTGGTGAAAGCTGCAGGCGTCCATGCTCGTCTGGGCAACAGTCGCTACCTGATTGCTGAGGCTGATGAAAGCGATGCCTCGTTCCTGCATCTGCAGCCAATGGTCTCAATTGTGACCAATATCGAAGCCGATCATATGGATACTTACCAGGGCGACTTCGAAAATTTAAAGCAGACGTTTATTAATTTCCTGCACAACTTGCCGTTTTATGGACGTGCGGTGATGTGCGTAGACGATCCGGTAATTCGTGAGCTTCTGCCGCGCGTGGGTCGTCAAATCACCACATATGGTTTTAGCGACGATGCAGATGTTCGCGTTGAAAATTATCAGCAGAAAGGCGCTCAGGGCTTTTTCACCATCGTGCGCCAGGACAAGCCTGAGATGCATGTGGTGTTGAATGCACCTGGCCGTCATAACGCGCTGAATGCGGCTGCTGCAGTTGCCGTTGCGACGGAAGAGGGTATCGAAGACGACGCTATTTTGCGTGCGCTCGAAAGCTTCCAGGGGACGGGGCGTCGTTTCGATTTTCTGGGCGAATATCCACTGGAGTCGGTAAATGGAAAAGCGGGCACCGCTATGCTGGTGGACGACTACGGCCACCACCCAACGGAAGTGGACGCCACCATTAAGGCAGCGCGCGCAGGCTGGCCGGATAAAAATCTGGTGATGATTTTCCAGCCACACCGCTATACGCGTACGCGTGATTTGTATGATGACTTTGCTGGGGTGCTGTCCCAGGTTGACTCTCTGGTGATGCTGGACGTTTATCCTGCAGGTGAGGCACCGATTCCAGGAGCAGATAGCCGCTCTTTATGCCGCACTATTCGTGGCCGTGGCAAAGTGGACCCAATTTTAGTTTCCGATCACGCGGAAGTAGCGGAGATTTTGGCACCGGTTCTGACGGGAAATGATTTGATCCTCGTTCAAGGTGCCGGGAATATCGGCAAAATCGCCCGAAACCTGGCTGAAATCAAATTGCAGCCTCAAACTAAAGAGGAAGGGCGTCATGGCTGATAAGATCGCCGTTCTTCTCGGAGGCACCTCCGCTGAGCGTGAGGTTTCTTTGCAATCCGGCAGCGCGGTGCTGGCGGGATTAAAAGAAGCGGGTGTTGATGCACATGCTTTTGATCCGCAAAACGAGTCCGTACTTGAGCTGAAGGCTCGGGGTTTTGACAAGGTTTTTATCGCGCTGCACGGTCGCGGTGGTGAAGACGGGACTTTGCAAGGGCTCCTGGAGTTTCTTCAACTGCCTTATACCGGCAGCGGCGTTATGGCATCGGCGATAACGATGGATAAGCTGCGCAGCAAACTGCTGTGGCAGGGCGCGGGTTTGCCCGTTGCACCATGGGTTGCCGTTAATCGCCAGGATTTCGCTGCGGGACTGAGTACTGCGCTGCTTGAGCGTTTTACTGCGTTAGGTGTGCCGGTTATCGTTAAGCCGAGTCGTGAAGGTTCCAGTGTAGGCATGTCTAAGGTGGATAGCCTGGATGCTCTGCCAGCCGCGCTTGAACTGGCCTTTGAGCATGATGATGAAGTGCTGATTGAAAAATGGTTGAGCGGCCCGGAATACACGGTTGCGATTTTAGGCGAGGAAATTTTACCGTCTATTCGCATCCAACCCGCTGGAACCTTCTATGATTATGAGGCGAAGTATCTCTCTGATGAAACTCAATATTTCTGCCCTGGCGGATTAATTGAGCAAAGAGAGCAGGAATTGCAGGCATTAGTTCTGCAGGCCTGGCAGATTCTCGGCTGTAGCGGCTGGGGCCGTGTCGATGTGATGCTGGATAGCGATGGTCAGTTTTACCTGTTAGAAGTGAACACTTCTCCGGGCATGACCAGCCACAGCCTGGTGCCGATGGCGGCTCGTCAGGCGGGGATGAGCTTCTCACAACTGGTTGTACGTATTTTGGAACTGGCGGACTGATATGTCGCAGGCTGCACTGAACGCGCGTAATCGTGCCGAGGAAAATGCCAGCTCTCGGCGTAGCAACGGGTCCCGTCTGGCAGGGATGATTTTCCTGTGTGCGGTACTGTTGAGCGTGTTTATCGGTGGTTGGATTGTGGTGGGCTGGATGGAAGATGCCCAGCGTTTGCCACTCTCCAGACTGGTGGTGACCGGAGAGCGGCACTACACACGTAATGATGATATACGCCAGTCTATTCTGGCCCTGGGGCCTCCGGGTACTTTTATGACCCAGGATGTCAATATCATCCAACAGCAGATAGAGCGCTTGCCCTGGATCAAGCAGGCAAGCGTTAGAAAGCAGTGGCCGGACGAATTGAAGATTCATCTGGTTGAATATGTGCCGGTAGCGCGTTGGAATGACCAGCATATGGTTGACGCAGAGGGAAATTCCTTCAGCGTACCAGCAGAACGCACCAGTAAGCAGAATTTGCCGATGCTTTCCGGCCCGGAAGGTAGCGAAAACGAAGTTCTGCAAGGTTACCGTGACATGGGCGTGGTGCTGGCAAAGGATAAATTTACGTTGAAACAAGCGGCTATGACCGCTCGCCGCTCCTGGCAGTTGACGCTGAATAACGGAATTAAGCTCAACCTTGGTCGGGGCGACACGATGAAACGTCTGGATCGTTTTGTAGAACTGTACCCGGTTCTGCAGCAGCAGGCGCAGGCTGATAACAAACGGATCAGTTATGTCGACCTGCGATACGATTCAGGCGCCGCGGTAGGTTGGGAGGCACTTCCTCCTCCGGTACCTAATCCGAATCAGCAACAGAATCAGGCACAGGCAGAACAACAATGATCAAGGCGACGGACAGAAAACTGGTAGTTGGACTGGAGATTGGCACCGCGAAGGTTGCCGCTTTAGTAGGGGAAGTTCTGCCCGACGGTATGGTCAATATTATTGGCGTGGGCAGTTGCCCTTCGCGTGGTATGGACAAAGGCGGAGTAAACGACCTCGAATCGGTAGTTAAATGCGTTCAACGGGCGATTGACCAGGCTGAATTGATGGCAGACTGCCAGATATCTTCAGTTTACCTGGCGCTGTCCGGCAAGCATATCAGCTGCCAAAACGAGATAGGCATGGTGCCAATTTCGGAAGAGGAAGTGACGCAAGAAGATGTTGAAAATGTGGTGCATACGGCAAAATCAGTGCGTGTTCGAGATGAACACCGCGTTCTGCATGTGATTCCACAGGAATACGCTATTGATTACCAGGAAGGGATCAAAAACCCGGTAGGCCTGTCCGGTGTCCGTATGCAGGCGAAAGTGCATTTGATTACCTGCCATAACGATATGGCGAAAAACATCGTTAAAGCGGTTGAACGTTGTGGTTTGAAAGTTGACCAATTAATTTTTGCCGGCCTGGCCGCAAGCTATGCGGTACTGACCGAAGATGAACGCGAGCTGGGTGTCTGTGTTGTGGACATCGGCGGTGGTACCATGGATATGGCGGTGTATACCGGAGGCGCGTTGCGTCACACCAAAGTTATCCCTTATGCCGGGAACGTGGTGACCAGTGATATCGCCTATGCCTTCGGGACGCCACCGAGCGATGCGGAAGCGATTAAAGTTCGCCATGGTTGTGCTCTGGGATCTATCGTCGGTAAAGACGAGAACGTTGAAGTTCCTAGCGTGGGGGGGCGTCCGCCGCGCAGCCTTCAGCGTCAGACGCTGGCCGAAGTGATTGAGCCCCGCTACACAGAGTTGCTCAACCTGGTCAACGAAGAGATTTTGCAGTTACAGGAACAGCTCCGCCAGCAGGGTGTTAAACATCACCTGGCGGCGGGGATTGTGTTAACCGGCGGCGCGGCACAAATTGAAGGCCTGGCAGCCTGTGCTCAGCGTGTGTTCCATACGCAGGTGCGTATCGGTCAGCCGTTGAATATTACTGGCCTTACTGATTATGCCCAGGAGTCGTATTACTCGACCGCAGTAGGGTTGCTGCACTACGGGAAAGAATCACATCTCAGTGGTGAAGCAGAAGTGGAAAAAAGGACCTCTGTCGGCTCATGGTTTAAGCGACTGAATAGCTGGCTGAGAAAAGAATTTTAATTTTTATAAGAGACCGGAGACAATTAGCGGTCTCAGGCGACAGGCACAAAACGGAGAGAAACTATGTTTGAACCTATGGAACTGACCAACGACGCGGTGATTAAAGTCATCGGCGTCGGTGGCGGCGGCGGTAATGCCGTTGAACACATGGTGCGCGAACGCATCGAAGGCGTTGAATTCTTTGCGGTTAACACAGATGCTCAGGCACTGCGTAAAACCGCTGTCGGCCAGACGATCCAGATCGGTAATGGGATCACTAAAGGTCTGGGCGCAGGCGCAAATCCAGAAGTGGGTCGTAACGCTGCGGAAGAAGACCGCGAAGCTTTACGTGCTGCGCTGGACGGGGCAGACATGGTGTTCATCGCTGCAGGTATGGGTGGTGGTACCGGTACCGGCGCTGCACCTGTTGTGGCTGAAGTCGCTAAAGACTTGGGTATCCTGACCGTTGCCGTCGTGACTAAGCCTTTCAACTTTGAAGGCAAGAAGCGTATGGCATTCGCTGAGCAGGGCATCGCCGAGCTGTCCAAGCATGTTGACTCCCTTATCACTATTCCGAACGACAAGCTGTTGAAAGTGCTGGGTCGTGGTATTTCTCTGCTGGACGCATTTGGTGCGGCAAACGACGTACTGAAAGGTGCTGTGCAGGGTATTGCCGAGCTGATCACTCGTCCTGGCCTGATGAACGTTGACTTCGCGGACGTACGTACCGTGATGTCCGAAATGGGCTACGCCATGATGGGCTCCGGCGTTGCCAGCGGCGAAGATCGCGCTGAAGAAGCGGCAGAAATGGCTATCTCCAGCCCACTGCTGGAAGATATCGACCTGTCTGGTGCTCGTGGCGTGCTGGTTAACATCACCGCTGGCTTCGACCTGCGTCTGGATGAGTTCGAAACCGTGGGTAACACCATTCGTGCGTTCGCGTCCGACAATGCAACCGTGGTTATCGGTACATCTCTGGATCCAGAGATGAACGACGAACTGCGCGTTACCGTTGTTGCTACTGGTATCGGTATGGACAAACGTCCTGAAATTACCCTGGTGACTAACAAGCAGGTACAGCAGCCGGTGATGGATCGTTACCAGCAGCATGGTATGGCTCCGCTGACGCAAGAGCAAAAGCCGGCCGCTAAGGTGGTTAACGACAATACACCACAGACGGCGAAAGAGCCTGATTATCTGGATATTCCAGCGTTCCTGCGTAAGCAAGCTGATTAAGAATAAACCGGAAGTTGGGAATATTCGCTCTTTGTGCTAAACTGGCCTGCCGTTAGTGATATACACTCTCGGCTAGCTTAGTAATTTGGCGGGATTATACGATGATCAAACAAAGGACACTTAAACGTATCGTTCAGGCGACTGGCGTCGGTTTACATACCGGCAAGAAAGTCACGCTGACGCTACGCCCTGCGCCGGCAAATACCGGGGTCATCTATCGTCGCACCGACTTGAATCCTCCGGTAGATTTTCCGGCTGATGCCAAATCCGTGCGGGATACCATGCTCTGTACTTGTCTGGTAAACGAGCATGATGTACGGATTTCTACCGTAGAGCACCTCAACGCTGCCCTGGCAGGGCTGGGTATCGACAACATTATTGTTGAAGTTGATGCACCAGAAATCCCTATCATGGACGGCAGTGCGGCGCCGTTTGTCTATCTGCTGCTTGATGCAGGGATCGACGAACTGAACTCGGCCAAGAAATTTATACGTCTGAAAGAGACGGTTCGTGTGGAAGATGGCGATAAATGGGCTGAAATGTCACCGTTTAATGGTTTCTCGTTGGACTTTACCATCGACTTCAACCATCCGGCGATTGATGCAAGCACCCAGCGCTATACCATGAACTTCTCTGCTGAAGCATTCATGCGTCAGATTAGCCGTGCGCGTACCTTTGGTTTTATGCGTGATATCGAATATCTGCAGTCCCGTGGCCTGTGCCTGGGCGGCAGCTTCGATTGTGCCATCGTTGTTGACGATTATCGCGTATTGAACGAAGACGGCCTGCGTTTTGAAGATGAATTCGTTCGTCACAAAATGCTGGATGCGATCGGCGATCTGTTCATGTGTGGCCATAATATTATCGGCGCATTTACCGCCTATAAATCAGGTCACGCGTTGAACAACAAACTGCTGCAGGCTGTTTTGGCTAAGCAGGAAGCCTGGGAATGGGCGACCTTCGAAGACGAAGCCGAACTTCCGCTGGCGTTTAAAGCACCTAAACTGGTGCTGGCGTAACGCTTGAATTAGCGATTACGACTGGTTTTGCTGGTACCCTCTCCGGCCAGTGAAGCCAGTCGTTCTATTGTTGCTCTTAATTTCTCCGGGCTACGTTTAGCCACCTCTCTCAACGCTTCCGCACTCTCTTTACTCAGTTGACGATTCACTTCATATTTTTCTGTCCCAGTCTGAGTGGTGTTTTCTTGAACAGAATCCTGCCCTTTTACCGCCAGCGAAGGATTAATCCTGATGTCGATTGATGTCAATGATGGTAATATTTGGGCGCGTAATGCACTCAGCAGCGTGGCTTGTTCATAGCGTAAGCGCATCAGCCAGCTGGCATTTGCGGTTTCAAGGACGAGAATGCCCTGACGAAAGTTGGCCACCCGGCACCAGGGATGCAGTGGAGCAGGTAAAATGCCTTTCACTGCCCGGTTAAGGCGTAGTAGAGCGACGGCACGTTGCTGTACGTTTTGCAGCATGCTTTCCTGACCGGCTTCGTCAAACAGATTTTCTAAAGATTGCGGGCGACTGTCGCGCATACATTAAGCTCCGGCGGAAAAAGTGATTGGTATTCTAAATCGTTGGCGACAATTTGGCAGACGTTATTTCTGGCCGCATCTCCTGTTGGGGATGGTCGCGGCGAGTTTTGGCATGCCTGCGCTCAACGGTAACACAGAAACCGGCGTGCCCGCTGAAGCTTCCGCCAGCCGTCACGATTCGGCACGGCAGCTGCGTTTTGATAGCCTTGTTCAACTGCAAGAAAGCACCCGCCGTCCTTCCTTTAGTGTGGACTATTGGCACCAGCATGCAATCCGCACCGTTATCCGTCATCTTTCCTTTGCTATGGCACCTCAGGCTTTGCCTGTGGCCCAGGAAAATGTGCCGCTTCAGGCACAGCACCTTGCCCTGCTCGACACGCTTAGCGCGCTGTTAACGCAAGAAAGTAAACCTCCCGTTATTGTTCGCCAGACTGCGTTTACGGCATCTCCTGTGGGGGACGTTTTCAGTACCGTGGTGTGGATCCGTCAGGTACAGGGCATCCGTGCAGGCCCGCTTTGCCTCAGCTAATTCATCTTCCAAACTAACAACAATTTATTGACCGCACTGACGGCAGGCGTTTGAGAATTTATTATGCTAATCAAATTATTAACTAAAGTTTTCGGTAGTCGTAACGATCGTACACTGCGCCGTATGCGCAAAGTTGTTTCCGTGATCAACAGCATGGAACCGCAGATGGAAAAGCTCACTGACGATGAGCTGAAGGCTAAAACTGGTGAGTTCCGCGCGCGCCTGGAAAAAGGTGAAGTGTTGGAAAACCTGATCCCAGAAGCTTTCGCCGTTGTTCGTGAAGCCAGTAAGCGTGTCTTCGGTATGCGCCACTTCGACGTACAGCTGCTGGGCGGTATGGTCCTGAACGATCGCTGCATCGCGGAAATGCGTACTGGTGAAGGTAAAACCCTTACCGCAACGCTGCCTGCTTACCTGAACGCACTGAGCGGCAAAGGTGTGCACGTTGTTACCGTGAACGACTATCTGGCGCAGCGTGATGCCGAAAACAACCGCCCTCTGTTTGAATATCTGGGCCTGAGCGTCGGTATCAACCTGCCAGGCATGCCGGCTCCGGCTAAGCGTGAAGCTTACGCCGCAGACATTACCTACGGCACCAACAACGAATACGGTTTCGACTACCTCCGCGACAACATGGCTTTCAGCCCTGAAGAGCGCGTGCAGCGTAAGCTTCACTATGCGCTGGTGGATGAAGTTGACTCCATTCTGATCGATGAGGCGCGTACGCCGCTGATCATCTCCGGCCCGGCGGAAGATAGCTCTGAGCTGTACAAACGCGTGAACAAAATCATTCCACACCTGATGCGTCAGGAAAAAGAAGACTCCGACACCTTCCAGGGTGAAGGCCACTTCTCTGTGGATGAAAAATCTCGTCAGGTTAACCTGACCGAACGCGGTCTGGTGCTGATTGAAGAGCTTTTGGTGCAGGAAGGCATGATGGAAGAGGGTGAGTCATTGTACTCTCCTGCCAATATCATGTTGATGCACCACGTAACAGCTGCGCTGCGTGCCCATGCGCTGTTCACCCGCGACGTTGACTACATCGTGAAAGATGGCGAAGTCATTATCGTTGACGAACACACCGGCCGTACCATGCAGGGACGTCGTTGGTCAGATGGTCTTCACCAGGCCGTCGAAGCGAAAGAAGGCGTCGAGATTCAAAATGAAAACCAGACGCTGGCGTCTATCACCTTCCAGAACTACTTCCGTCTTTACGAGAAGCTGGCGGGGATGACCGGTACTGCAGACACCGAAGCGTTTGAATTTAGCTCCATTTATAAGCTCGATACCATTGTTGTGCCGACTAACCGCCCAATGATCCGTAAAGATATGCCGGATCTGGTCTACATGACCGAGCTGGATAAAATCGGCGCAATTATCGAAGACATTAAAGAGCGTACCGCAAACGGCCAACCCGTTTTGGTTGGGACCATCTCCATTGAGAAATCTGAAGTGGTTTCTCATGAGCTGACCAAAGCCGGTATTAAGCACAACGTACTGAACGCTAAGTTCCACGCCAACGAAGCGGCTATCGTTGCTCAGGCGGGTTACCCAGCTGCAGTGACCATCGCAACGAACATGGCGGGTCGTGGTACGGATATCGTGTTGGGCGGTAGCTGGCAGGAAGAGATTGCCGAGCTGGACGATCCAACCCCAGAACAAATTGCTCAGATCAAAGCGGACTGGAAGGTTCGCCACGACGCGGTACTGGCGTCAGGCGGTCTGCATATTATCGGTACCGAGCGTCATGAATCCCGTCGTATCGATAACCAGCTGCGTGGTCGTTCTGGCCGTCAGGGTGATGCCGGTTCATCCCGCTTCTACCTGTCGATGGAAGATGCCCTGATGCGTATCTTCGCCTCAGATCGCGTGTCCAACATGATGCGTAAACTCGGCATGAAGCCGGGCGAGGCGATTGAACACCCTTGGGTAACCAAGGCGATTGCCAACGCACAGCGTAAAGTTGAAAGTCGTAACTTTGATATTCGTAAACAGCTGCTGGAATACGATGACGTCGCGAACGATCAGCGCCGCGCTATTTATACCCAGCGTAATGAGCTGCTCGACGTTACGGATGTGAGCGAAACTATCGCCAGTATTCGTGAAGACGTCTTCAAAGTTACCATCGATGCACATATTCCGCCTCAGTCTCTGGAAGAAATGTGGGATGTAGAAGGTCTGGAAGAGCGCCTGAAAAACGACTTTGATCTCGAGATGCCGATCAAAGAGTGGCTGGATAAAGAACCTGAGCTGCATGAAGAAACCCTGCGTGAGCGTATCCTGCAGACGGCGATTGAGCTTTATCAGCGTAAAGAAGAAGTTGTTGGTGCAGAAATGATGCGCCACTTCGAAAAAGGCGTGATGCTGCAAACGCTCGATTCCCTGTGGAAAGAGCACCTTGCGGCAATGGATTACCTGCGTCAGGGCATCCACCTGCGTGGTTATGCACAGAAAGATCCGAAGCAGGAATATAAGCGCGAATCCTTCTCTATGTTTGCCGCGATGTTGGAATCACTGAAATATGAAGTGATCAGCACCCTGAGCAAAGTCCAGGTACGCCTGCCGGAAGAAGTGGAAGCGATGGAACAGCAGCGTCGTGAAGAAGCCGAGCGCCTGGCACGTATGCAACAGCTTAGCCATGTGGATGACGAAACTCAGGCCGCACAGGCGCTGGCAGCAGAAACTGGCGATCGCAAAGTGGGGAGGAACGATCCTTGCCCATGTGGTTCCGGTAAAAAATACAAACAGTGCCATGGCCGTCTGAGCTAAGGTCTGACAAAATCGAAAAGGCGCAGCTTGCTGCGCCTTTTTTACGCATGGAGTTTGAGAATATGAAGCAACTGCAAATCGCCGTCGGCATTATTCGTAATCAGCAGGGTGAAATTTTTATCACGCAGCGCGCAGCCGATGCGCACATGGCGAATAAATGGGAATTCCCCGGTGGGAAGATTGAGGCCGGTGAGTCCCCGGAGCAGGCGGTGATCCGCGAATTACAGGAAGAAACCGGTATTGTGGCGCAGAAGCCCAAACTGTTTGAAACTCTTGAGTACCAGTTCCCGGATCGTCATATTTCTCTGTGGTTTTATCTGATAGAGAGCTGGGCAGGAGAACCCTGGGGCAAAGAAGGGCAGCCAGGACGTTGGGTTGCTCAGGGAGAGCTCATCGCTGACGAGTTTCCGCCAGCCAACGAGCCCGTTATTTTAAAACTGCTGAACGCTTAGCGTTCCTGTTCTTCGCTCCAGCCTTCGCTTTCAGAGAGGTCGCCGCTGCTGGGAATACGTTTTTCCTCTGCGGCCCATTCTCCAAGGTCGATAAGCTGGCAGCGTTTGCTGCAGAACGGCCGGTAAGGGCTGCTCTCGTTCCAGATAACGGCTTTACCGCAGCCCGGGCAATTGACGATAGTCTCTTCGCTCATGTTTCTTCCTTAACAGCAGGCTAGCTCAAAGTCGAGGCGTTCTGGAACCAAGCCATTTTCCGAATCCAGCGGCATAAACCGAATCGCAAAGCGGCTTTTATGGCCGGATATCTGCGGATAAAGCTGGTCGCCAAGAGTGAGATGTAGGCGAAGCAGGTCGGCATCATCGCCGTTGTCCTGGTAGAATCCATTGAGGCTGGTTTGTTTCCGGAACGGCGCAGAATTGCGGATGATGTCCAGCAGAAGGTCGAGCGACTGTTTCACAGGTTCGAGACTGTTTAGCCAAAAATGAACCTGAGCATCGCGTTGTTCCTGGGGCAGATAAAGCCAAATGTGCAGGGTAGGCAGGTCGAAGCTGCAGCAGCCGCCTGGGATGCTAAGACGCTGACGTACCAGCGCAATAAGCCGATCTTCTCGCAGTATCTGCCCTATACGCGGCGCGGCCATTAGCACACTGCCACAGCTCTCCAACTGGCTTCGCAGTGAGTCGATACGCTGCATATCAACCCCCGGGACTTCCGACCAGCTCAGCAGTTTACGCTGCTGACGGCTTATCTCTTTGAGAATATCAGTGCGAATTTCGCCCCTTTCAAACACATCCAGTAAGTCACCGACGTTACGAAAAAAATGCAGCGCCTTTGCGCTGTCATTGATAGGAAGTGCTGACTGCATCTGTTGGATCAAAAACTCAATACGCAGCCATGTGCGCATTTTCTCATTCAATGGGTGTTCGAAAAGAACCTGAGTGTTCATTATTCTGCTTCCTGTTGTGCGGCCAGACTAGCCAGTTTCAGGTACTGGCGATGCAGGCGGTCAACATGCACGACAACGTCCTGGGGACTGCCGTCATTATTAATTACATCATCTGCCACGGCGAGACGAGCTTCCCGGGAGGCCTGAGCGTCCAGGATCTGCTGTGCGTGTTCGCGGGAAACATTGTCCCGCAGCATAGTACGCGCAATCTGGGTTTCGGGGGAAACATCCACCACTAAAATCCGGTCTGCCTTTTGTTGCAGATTGTTTTCTACCAACAGAGGGACTACCCACAACACGTAAGGTGAGGTAGCACGGGCAATCTCATCACGGGTTTGCTGCTGGATTATGGGATGTAGCAGGTTATTGACCCATTGCTTTTGCTGCGGGGAGCTGAAGATCGTTTCTCTCAACGCCCGACGGTTTAAAGAACCATCTTCCAGAAGGATCTCTGGGCCAAAATGTTGAGAAATGAGAGCTAACGCACGTTGGCCTGGCTCAACAACCTGACGGGCAATCACATCTGCATCGATGACGGTGACTCCAGCGCGGGAAAAGGCTTCGGCGACGGTACTTTTACCACTGCCAATGCCGCCCGTAAGTGCAACCGTGAAAACCATAAATAACCGATCCTGATGATATATTTATCAATAAGATAAAGGCCTTTCTACAACGTGATTCTCAGTGGGTTTGCACCACATAAAAATCTGATATTCGCCGTCTGAGGGCCTTTTACCGTTTACCAGGTAAATTTAAACGATTGTAGCGTAAAAAAGTCGGTTTTCGCAGTCTTGCGGAGTCATTATTACTGCGTATGATAGCGTCACTGGAGTTGGCTGTTGTTTGCTCGTTTTATTTTAAGCCACAGGTACGTTTACCGTGCTTGCTCACCCCAGTGTCTGATTTCTTTCTCTCTGGGTTTGGGCTTACCTCTGTACTGTGTCTTGAGTAATGAAGAGCCTACCGCCGATCGCGTTCATCGCTATTCGACCCAGGGATCTGCACCATGCGTATTGAAGAAGATTTGAAGTTAGGTTTTAAAGACGTTTTAATCCGCCCAAAACGCTCCACCCTCAAAAGCCGTTCAGACGTTGAGCTGGAACGTCAATTCACATTCAAGCATTCCGGTATCACGTGGTCTGGCGTCCCTATTATTGCTGCAAATATGGACACCGTAGGCACTTTCGCGATGGCGCAGGCGCTGGCCTCATTCGATATCTTTACCGCCGTGCACAAACACTACTCTGTAGAAGAGTGGAGCAACTTTATTCGTTCCGTGCCTGAAAGCCTGCTGCGCCATATCATGGTCTCAACCGGCACGTCTGATGCAGATTTTGCCAAAACTAAGCAGATTCTGGCCCTGACGCCTGCGCTGAAATTTATCTGCATCGATGTGGCAAACGGCTACTCTGAACACTTCACCCAGTTCGTCAGCAAAGCGCGCGAAGCATGGCCTGACAAAGTTATCTGTGCGGGTAACGTGGTTACCGGTGAAATGTGTGAAGAACTGATCCTGTCCGGGGCTGATATCGTGAAAGTGGGCATTGGCCCTGGTTCTGTATGTACCACGCGCGTTAAAACCGGCGTGGGCTATCCTCAGCTTTCCGCTGTCATTGAATGTGCTGACGCAGCTCACGGCTTAGGCGGCCAGATCGTCAGTGACGGTGGCTGTACTATGCCGGGCGATGTGGCTAAAGCCTTTGGTGGTGGCGCTGACTTCGTTATGCTGGGCGGTATGCTGGCAGGGCATGAAGAAAGCGGTGGTACTGTTGTTGAACAGGATGGCGAGAAGTTTATGCTGTTCTACGGTATGAGCTCCGAGTCGGCTATGACCCGTCACGTAGGCGGTGTTGCGCAGTACCGCGCCGCAGAAGGCAAAACCGTTAAGCTGCCTCTGCGAGGGCCGGTGGAAAATACCGCTCGCGATATTCTTGGCGGCCTGCGTTCTGCCTGTACCTATGTAGGTGCCTCTCGCCTTAAAGAGCTGACCAAGCGCACAACTTTCATCCGCGTAGCGGAACAGGAAAACCGCGTTTTCAATAGCCTCTGATGGGCATCGATGACGCAGCTCAGGCTGCGTCATCCTCCTCCGCCCATGGCATCCCCCATCTGGAAAATAGGCAGATACATGGCGATCACCAGTGTGCCAATGATCAAGCCAATGACCAGCATCATGACTGGCTCTAGCGTGGCGGCAAGATTTTCAGCCAGCTCCTGCGTTTTCTCATAATGCCAGCGCGCCAGGCGTTCAAGCATCAAATCCAGAGAACCGGATTCTTCACCAATTCGAACCAGCTGTTGGCAAAGTGGTGTGAAATACCCCGACTGCTCCAGTGCCTGCCATAGGGGCTTTCCCTCGGAAACCCGATCGCGTACATCATTGACATCCTCCCCGCCCTAAAGGGCGAGGATTCCTACTACGCTCAAACCAGGGTCTGAGTCGTTTCGGTGGGTTCCTGCTTCATCGAGCGGCCTAAAGCTGCCATCTCTCCACAGGCTAACGCGGCGTGCCCCGCCGC
>NZ_FXAS01000009.1:0-193935 GCF_900177785.1 Cedecea sp. NFIX57
TCGCCGATTTCGATCATCCGGCAATATATTGAGCAACAGCAAACACCAGGTTAGGTGGAAAACCGTGCCTTATATCCCCGCCCTGAAGGACGGGGATATAAGGCACACCGGGTAAGCGAGGGTTTGTCTTTTAGACATAAACACGTTCTGTGTGGCCTGGAGCATGTTTCGTTCTGTTCCAGGGCTGCTTTATAAGCCACCACAAAGGCCGTGCACGGCTCAATGTATGTCCTGCACAGGCTTAAACCGCAGCAGTGCTTCTGGTTTTTCCCCCTCTCCCTGACAGGGAGAGGGGGAGGGGCTATCAGCGGAATGGCGTAATCTCTTTGGCATGTCCACCATGTGATACTGATTAACGAGTGAACGGAATCTCAACCGTTCTTTCACAGATGAAGGCACTTTGTGCCGAATCAGATCCCCCTTCCCCTACACTTTTCAACCCCCTACAAAAAATCACAAAAATACTATATCTTGCGTGGTTGCAAAAATTAAAATCAACATCTAGTATTTCTTTCAGTAAGAACACACCACCCGCTGTCCACTTTATGCGGCGTTCCATTATTCTAAAGGGAAATACGAATCATGCGCATTACTATTTACACTAAAGATGATTGTGTTCAGTGCCATGCTACAAAACGGGCGATGGAGAGCCGGGGTTTTGCCTTCGAAATGATTAATCTCGATCAGTGTCCGGAGGCGGCTGACGACCTGAGAGCCCAGGGCTTCCGCCAGCTGCCGGTGGTGGTAACAGAAGCCGAAAGCTGGAGTGGTTTTCGCCCGGATATGATCAATCGTCTCTGCGTTGCCGCCAGCGTATGAGCACCCTCGTCTACTTCTCCAGCGAGTCGGAAAACACCCTGCGTTTTATCGAACGCCTGGGACTGCCCGCCTTACGCATTCCCCTGGAGGTAAAAGCGCGCCTGGAAGTGACGGAACCCTACATTTTAATCGTGCCCAGCTATGGTGGCGGCGGCATTGCCGGGGCGGTACCGCCGCAGGTGATCCGCTTTCTGAACAACCCGAACAATCGCGCGCTGATACGCGGCGTGATCGCCAGCGGCAACCGCAGCTTTGGCGAAGGATTTTGCCGGGCCGGGGACGTCATTTCACAAAAATGCCAGGTGCCTTATCTCTACCGTTTTGAGCTACTGGGCACCCCACAAGACATCGACAACGTGCGTAAGGGAGTAAGCGAATTTTGGCAACGACAGAAGCAGTCCGTTTAGCGACGGAAAGCGTGGATTACCACGCGCTCAACGCCATGCTCAACCTCTATGACAAAGAGGGAAACATCCAGTTTGATAAAGACAAACAGGCCGTAGAAAGCTTCTTTTCGCAGCACGTCTTGCCGAACACCGTCAGCTTCCCCAGCCTGCAGGCGAAGCTGGACTATCTGGTGGCAGAACACTATTACGACGATGCCGTGCTAACTCGCTATTCACGCCCGTTTATCCTTGAACTGTTCGACAGAGCCCACGGCAGCGGCTTCCAGTTCCAGACCTTTTTAGGGGCCTGGAAGTATTACACCAGCTACACCCTGAAAACCTGGGACGGGAGGCAGTATCTGGAACATTTCCCGGACCGCGTTTGCATGGTGGCGCTCACCCTGGCACAGGGAGATGAGCCGCTTGCCACACGCCTGATGGAAGAGATGCTCAGCGGCCGTTTCCAGCCCGCCACGCCAACGTTCCTCAACTGCGGTAAGAAGCAACGGGGAGAACTGGTTTCCTGCTTCCTGCTGCGAATTGAGGACAATATGGAGTCGATTGGCCGCGCGGTTAACTCGGCACTCCAGCTTTCCAAGCGTGGCGGTGGCGTTGCCTTCCTGCTTTCGAACCTGCGTGAAGCCGGGGCGCCCATCAAACGCATTGAAAACCAGTCTTCAGGGGTGATCCCGGTCATGAAGATGCTGGAAGACGCGTTTTCCTACGCCAACCAGCTTGGCGCACGCCAGGGCGCGGGAGCGGTTTACCTTAATGCACACCACCCGGATATCCTGCGCTTCCTCGATACCAAGCGGGAAAATGCCGACGAGAAGATCCGCATTAAAACGCTGTCGCTCGGGGTGACTATTCCGGACATTACCTTCCAGCTCGCCAAAACCAATCAGCAGATGGCGCTGTTTTCGCCTTACGACGTGGAGAGAATCTACGGCAAGCCGTTTGGCGACATCAGCGTCAACGATCTTTATCAGCAAATGGTGGACGACGAGCGCATTCGCAAAAGCTGGATTAATGCCCGCGACTTCTTCCAGACGCTGGCGGAGATCCAGTTTGAGTCCGGCTACCCGTACATCATGTTTGAAGACACGGTTAACCGCGCCAACCCGATTGCCGGGCGTATCAACATGAGCAACCTCTGCTCGGAAATTTTGCAGGTGAACAGCGCATCGACCTACGATGAAAACCTGGATTACGCCCAAACGGGCAAAGACATCTCCTGCAACCTTGGCTCACTGAACATCGCCCATACCATGGATTCTGCGGATTTTGGCCGCACCGTGGAGACCGCCATTCGCGGCCTGACGGCGGTGTCTGATATGAGCCATATTCGCTCGGTGCCGTCGGTCGAAGCCGGAAATGCCGCCTCCCACGCCATTGGCCTCGGGCAAATGAACCTGCACGGCTACCTGGCGCGCGAGGGCATTGCCTACGGCTCAGCGGAAGGGCTGGATTTCACCAATATGTATTTCTACACCATCACCTGGCACGCGCTTCGCGCTTCCAGTGCGTTAGCCCGCGAGCGGCAGCAGCGTTTTGCCGGTTTTGAACAGTCTCGCTACGCCAGCGGCGAATACTTCTGCCAGTACCTGGAGCAGACCTGGGAGCCCAAAACGGAGAAAGTGCGGGCGCTGTTTGCCAAAGCGGGGATTGCGATTCCAACCCGCGAACAGTGGCAGCAGCTATGCGACGACGTGCGCAAATATGGCCTGTATAACCAGAATCTGCAGGCTATCCCACCGACGGGATCGATCTCTTACATCAATCACGCGACCTCGAGCATCCACCCGATTGTCTCCCGGATTGAGATCCGTAAAGAGGGCAAAACGGGGCGTGTGTATTACCCTGCCCCGTTTATGACCAACGACAATCTTGAGTTTTACCAGGACGCCTACGATATCGGCCCGGAAAAGATCATCGACACCTACGCCGAGGCCACCCGACACGTTGACCAGGGGCTTTCGCTGACGCTGTTCTTCCGTGATACCGCCACCACCCGCGACATTAATAAAGCGCAGATTTATGCCTGGAAGAAAGGCATTAAAACGCTCTACTACATTCGTCTGCGGCAGCTGGCGCTGGAAGGCACCGAGGTGCAGGGCTGCGTGTCCTGCGCGCTATAACGCGAAAGCACAAGGAAAGAAAATGACGCAACTGACGCGCGTAAGCGCCATCAACTGGAACAAAATCGAGGACGATAAAGACCTCGAGGTCTGGAACCGCCTGACCAGTAACTTCTGGCTGCCGGAGAAGGTCCCGCTCTCTAATGACATGCCGGCCTGGCAATCGCTCAGCGAGCAGGAGCAGCAGCTCGTTATCCGCGTGTTTACCGGGCTGACACTGCTGGACACCATTCAGAATACCGTGGGTGCCCCGGCGCTGATGGCCGATTCGCTGACGCCACACGAAGAAGCGGTGATGTCGAATATCAGCTTTATGGAAGCGGTACACGCCCGTTCCTACAGCTCGATATTTTCCACGCTCTGCCAGACCAAAGACGTGGACGCCGCCTACGACTGGAGCGAGCAGAACGAAGCCCTGCAGCGTAAAGCCTCGATTATTCTTGGCCATTACCGGGACAGCGACCCGTTGAAGAAGAAAATTGCCAGCGTGTTCCTTGAGTCCTTCCTGTTTTACTCTGGCTTCTGGCTACCGATGTATTACTCCAGCCGCGGCAAGCTGACCAACACCGCCGATCTCATCCGGCTGATCATTCGCGATGAGGCGGTGCACGGCTATTACATCGGCTACAAATATCAGAAAGCGCTGGCGCAGCAGAGTCCTGAACGCCAGACCGAGCTACAAAACTTTGCCCTCGATCTGCTGATGGATCTCTATGATAACGAGCTGGCGTATAGCGAAACGCTTTACCGTGAACTGGGCTGGGAAGACGAAGTGAAAGCGTTTCTGAGCTACAACGCCAATAAAGCGCTGATGAACCTGGGCTACCAGGCGCTGTTCCCGACGGAGATGGCGGACGTTAACCCGGCGATTCTCGCCGCGCTGTCCCCCAATGCCGATGAGAACCACGATTTCTTCTCCGGTTCAGGCTCCTCTTACGTGATGGGCAAGGCGGTAGAAACCGAGGACGAGGACTGGAATTTCTAGTAATCTGGCCGCTGAGCATGTTGCGAGGTGGCCTATGTCGTTATTTCGTTGTTCTGTTTTAGCGCTGCTTTGCGGCAGCGCACCGTTAGCCTTTGGCGCCCCACTGCTGCTGGACACGGCACAGCTGGCGCACAGTAAGCAAGAGATTACCCAGCAAAATCCGGCGCTCATGCCCGCCTGGCAAGCCCTCAAGCATAAGGCCGATCAGGCGCTGATTCATCCACTCTACAGCATCACCCAAAAAAGCCCCGGTGCGCCGGCAGGCGATCCCCACGATTATTACAGCTTTTCTGACTACTGGTGGCCTGATCCTAAAAGCCCCGATGGCCTGCCGTGGGTGCGAAAAGATGGCCAGATCAATCCCGCCGCCGTCGGCAAACAAAGTGACAAAGCCCGCCTGAACAGCATGACAGATGACGTATGGAATCTGGCGCTGGCCTGGCAACTTTCCGGCAAAGATGCCTACGCGGATAAAGCCCGCCAGCAGCTGGTGAACTGGTTTATCACGCCGGAAACCCGGATGACGCCGAATCTCGCCTACGCCCAAACTATTCCCGGACGAAAAGGCGTGCGCGGCACCGGTATCCTCGATGGACGCGGCTTTGTGCGGCTGATCGACGCCATTGAATTGCTGCACGACGGCGGCAAGCTGGATGATAAAACCTGGCGCTCGCTCAGGCAGTGGTATCGGGATTATTACCAGTGGCTGACCACCAGCGAAAACGGCAAAAAAGAGGCCGCGGCTGAAAATAACCATGGCACCTGGTATGACGTTCAGGCGGCCGCGATTGCCCTGTGGTTGGGGGATAAAGAGGCGGCCAGACAGCGTTTGATTTCTGCCACCCAGCGTATCCCGGTACAGTTTGACGCCAAAGGTGTGCCGGTGACCGAAATTGAGCGCACGAGATCCTGGCATTACAGCAACTTTATTCTGGATGCCTGGAACCCGTTAGGGCTGTTGGGTGAAAAAGTTGGGGTCAACGTCTGGCAAGCCAAAAGCGGTGAACACAGCCTGCAAAATGGCTACCTGTATATCGCCCAGTTTGTCGATAGCCAAACGCCGTGGCCCTACCCCAATATGGAGCCGTTCAAGCCCGATGAAGCCCTGGAGAATATTGTTACCGCCGCACATGCCTGGCGGGAAAATAATACATTTAAAGACAAAGCCAAATGGCTGCTTAACAGGAATAAAACTGCCGTTATTAATTTAATTGCACAACCGTAATATGCCTGTCATTTCAGCCTGAATCCCCCAGATTCAGGCTGAATATTCACTTCATTGACAAAAAATATTCCACTGCATTAATTCACGCTCAGACCAGTGCTCATGGGGAATTTCACCCACTTTCATCACGCGGATATTTTGACATCACAGAATCGAGGGTTGCCTCAGATTCTTAGTATGTTAGGGTATATACCGGTCAATATTTCCACCAGGAATCACCTATAAATAAATTAAATACAGGAAACTGTTTATTGCATGGCAATTAAATTAGAAGTGAAGAATTTATATAAAGTATTTGGCGAACATCCGCAGCGTGCGTTCAAATACATTGAAAAGGGCATTTCCAAGAGTGAATTACTGGAAAAAACGGGTCTGTCGCTTGGCGTAAAAGACGCCAGTCTGGCCATTGAAGAAGGCGAGATTTTTGTCATCATGGGGTTATCCGGCTCAGGAAAATCTACCATGGTTCGCCTTCTCAATCGCCTGATTGAACCCACCCGTGGACAGGTGCTGATTGACGGCATTGATATTGCCAAAATATCGGAATCAGAACTCCGCGAGGTGCGCAAAAAAAAGATCGCAATGGTCTTCCAGTCCTTTGCTTTAATGCCGCATATGACGGTGTTAAATAATGCCGCGTTCGGCATGGAGCTTGCGGGAATTCCGGTCAAAGAACGGCATGAAAAAGCGCGGGATGCGCTGCGTCAGGTCGGGCTTGAGAATTATGCCCATGCTTATCCCGATGAATTGTCAGGCGGGATGCGTCAGCGCGTAGGTTTAGCCCGCGCGCTGGCCATTAATCCAGACATATTACTTATGGATGAAGCATTCTCCGCGCTTGACCCCTTAATTCGGACCGAGATGCAGGACGAATTAATTAAGCTGCAGGCAAAACATCAGCGCACCATCGTGTTTATTTCCCACGATCTCGACGAAGCCATGCGTATTGGCGATCGCATTGCCATTATGCAGGGCGGTGAAGTGGTGCAGGTCGGTACGCCGGATGAAATCCTGAATAATCCGGCTAACGATTACGTACGCACCTTCTTCCGCGGCGTGGACATCAGCCAGGTCTTTAGCGCCAAAGATATCGCCCGCCGTAGTCCGGCGGGCCTGCTGCGTAAAACCAGCGGCTTTGGCCCTCGCTCGGCCTTGAAACTGCTGCAGGATGACGACCGCGAATTTGGCTATGTCATTGAGCGTGGGCAGAAATTCCTCGGTATTGTCTCCACCGATTCGCTGAAAACGGCACTGGCGGCGGGCGAAGGTCTGGACAATGCGTTCCTGACCTCCCCGGAGGCGGTCTCTGCCGAAACCTCGCTGAGCGATCTGCTCTCTCATGTCGGCCAGGCTCCGTGCGCGGTGCCGGTGGTCAGTGAAGAGGGGCAGTACGTGGGCATCATCTCGAAAGGGGTGCTGCTGCAGGCATTAGATCGTGAGGGGGCAAGTCAATGAGTGACGCAATTAATCCGTGGGATACCGGCAGCGCGGCAACCGATGCCGCAACCAGTCAGGCAGCCAGTTCTGCAGACGCATGGGGCGCTCCGGCGTCGGATGCGGCCACCAGCGGGGGCGCTGACTGGCTGAATTCGACCCCGGCAGCCGCGCCTGAGCATTTCAGTATTCTGGATCCGTTCCATAAAACGCTGATCCCTCTGGACAGCTGGGTGACGGAGGGGATCGACTGGGTGGTGACCCATTTCCGTCCGGTGTTCCAGGGCATTCGCGTGCCGGTGGATTATATTCTCAGCGGCTTCCAGCAGCTGCTTTTAGGGATGCCCGCGCCAGTCGCGATTATTGTCTTTGCGCTGATTGCCTGGCAAATGTCCAGCCTCGGAATGGGCGTCGCCACGCTAGTCTCGCTGGTCGCCATTGGGGCGATTGGCGCCTGGTCGCAGGCGATGGTCACCCTGGCACTGGTGTTGACGGCGCTGCTGTTTTGTATGGTCCTCGGCCTGCCTCTCGGGATTTGGCTGGCGCGCAGCGAACGTGCGGCAAAAATCGTTCGCCCCTTGCTGGATGCCATGCAAACCACGCCGGCGTTTGTTTACCTGGTGCCTATCGTGATGTTGTTCGGTATCGGCAACGTGCCAGGCGTGGTGGTGACCATTATCTTTGCCCTGCCACCGATTGTACGCCTGACGATTCTGGGCATTAAACAGGTGCCGGAAGATTTGGTCGAGGCGGCACGCTCATTCGGCGCCAGTCCGCGCCAGATGTTGTTCAAAGTGCAGCTCCCGCTGGCGATGCCAACCATTATGGCCGGCGTTAACCAGACGCTGATGCTGGCGCTGTCGATGGTGGTTATCGCGTCGATGATTGCCGTCGGTGGACTCGGCCAGATGGTTCTGCGCGGCATTGGCCGCCTCGATATGGGTCTGGCTACGGTCGGGGGCGTAGGGATCGTGATCCTGGCCATTATTCTCGACCGCCTGACTCAGTCCATTGGACGCGACTCCCGCTCCCGTGGCAACCGCCGCTGGTTTACCACCGGCCCGCTGGGTCTTGTGACCCGTCCCTTCATGAAATAAGCCAGGCGGCGGCTTCGGTCGCCCCTCGCCCCATCCCTCATAAAAAAGGAATAACGATGCGACACAACGCTATTTTAGCCACAGCTCTTGCGACACTCGTTACCACCAGCGCTTTTGCCGCGGACCTGCCGGGCAAAGGCATTACCGTTCAGCCCGTACAGAGCACCATTGCCGAAGAAACCTTCCAGACGCTGCTGGTCAGCCGCGCCCTGGAAAAAATGGGCTACACCGTGAATAAGCCAAGCGAGGTGGACTATAACGTCGGCTACACCTCTATCGCTTCCGGCGACGCCACCTTTACCGCCGTTAACTGGCAGCCGCTGCATGATGATATGTACGCCGCCGCGGGCGGGAGCAAGAAATTCTACCGTGAAGGCACCTTCGTGACCGGCGCGGCTCAGGGCTACCTTATCGATAAGAAAACCGCCGACCAGTACCACATCACCAATATCGAGCAACTTAAGGATCCGAAAATCGCCAGACTGTTCGACAGCAACGGCGACGGCAAAGCCGACATGATGGGTTGTACACCGGGCTGGGGCTGCGAGGCGGTGATTAATCACCAGAATGAAGCCTACAAGCTGGCGAACACCGTGACCGTCAACCACGGCAACTACTCGGCGATGATGGCTGACACCATCGCCCGCTTTAAAGAAGGTAAACCGGTGCTGTATTACACCTGGACGCCGTACTGGGTGAGCGACGTGCTGAAGCCGGGTAAAGACGTGGTGTGGCTGCAGGTCCCGTTCTCTTCCCTGCCGGGTGAGCAGAAAGATATCGATACCAAACTGCCTAACGGCGCGAACTACGGCTTCCCGGTGAATACCATGCACATTGTGGCCAACAAGGCATGGGCCGAGAAGAACCCGCAGGCGGCGAAGCTGTTTGCCATCATGAAGCTGCCGCTGGCGGACATTAACGCCCAGAACGCGATGATGCATAACGGTAAGTCTTCTGAGGCAGACATTAACGGCCATGTGGACGGCTGGATTAAGGCACACCAGGCGCAGTTTGACGACTGGGTGAAAGAGGCACTGGCGGCGAAATAAACGCCCCTCCCCCTCTCCCCAAAGTGGAGAGGGGACAGACAGCCTCGCTTTTAACCCACAGCCACACTGAACATCACCATCGCGTTAATGCTCACCGCGATGAGCTTGTCCCCTGCTCTCATCCCCCCGGCTACGACCCAACTCAGGCGAGGTTGAGCTTTCGGGCGTCAGGGTCTATAACCGCACGATCCGACACCCACCTCTCCTTCAGCTGTCATTGTTTTTCGCTATGATTCAAACCTCTCTTTGGCAAGTTGAAGATAATAATGAAAAACAATACTCACGGACTCAGTCCGGCGCTGATCGTCCTGATGTCCGTCGCAACCGGCCTCGCGGTTGCCAGCAACTACTACGCGCAGCCGCTGCTCGACACCATCGCAAACGCCTTTTCGCTCTCGGTGAATCAGGCTGGGTTTATCGTCACCACCGCCCAGCTTGGCTATGCGGCAGGGCTGTTGCTGCTGGTTCCACTTGGGGATATGTTCGAGCGCCGGGGGCTTATCGTCTTTATGACGCTGCTGGCGGCAGGTGGGATGCTGATCACCGCCACCAGCCAGTCCCTGTGGATGATGATTCTGGGCACCGCGCTGACCGGGCTTTTCTCCGTGGTGGCGCAGATCCTTGTGCCGTTTGCCGCGACGCTCGCGGCACCGGAAAAGCGCGGGAAAGTGGTCGGGACAATTATGAGCGGGCTGCTGCTCGGGATCCTGCTGGCGCGTACCGTCGCCGGTCTGCTCGCAAGCCTTGGCGGCTGGCGCACTGTTTATTGGGTTGCCAGCGTGCTGATGGCACTCATGGCGCTGGCCCTGTGGCGCGGGCTGCCACAGGTGAAACAAGACAGTCACCTCAACTATCCGCAGCTGTTGACCTCCATCTTCAGCCTGTTTATTAAAAATAGCCTGTTGCGCACCCGCGCCCTGCTGGGCTGTCTGACCTTTGCCAACTTCAGCATTCTCTGGACCTCGATGGCGTTCCTGCTGGCCTCACCGCCGTTCAACTATTCCGAAGGGGTTATCGGCCTGTTCGGCCTTGCAGGTGCCGCTGGCGCACTCGGCGCTCGCCCGGCAGGCGGGCTGGTTGATAAGGGTAAAGGGCACCACACCACCACCATCGGCCTGCTGTTGTTGCTGCTCTCCTGGGCCGCGATCGCTTTTGGTCAGTTCTCAGCCCTCGCCCTGATTGTGGGTATCCTGGTGCTGGATCTCACCGTCCAGGGCGTCCACATCACCAACCAGAGCTTGATATACCGCATGATGCCGGAAGCCCGTAACCGACTGACAGCCGGGTACATGACCAGCTACTTCATCGGCGGCGCGGCAGGCTCTTTGATTTCAGCGAGCGCTTACCAACATGCCGGCTGGAACGGGGTGTGTATTGCCGGTGCCAGCGTCGCCCTACTAAATCTGGTAGTGTGGTGGCGCGGATACCAGCGGCAGGCCGATTAGCGCGGTATCGTCGCTCCCCGTAAGGGAAATTGAAGATGTAATGGCGGGGACAGTCTGTTAAGGTTGTCCCCGTTTACTAATTCGAGTGACATTAACGCAGGTTATTTATTAACACCTTATATGGATAAACCCGCAACTGTTTCAGCCGACAATCGCCACAGGGCGAAACTGTTCGTCAGACTGAAAAGCAGCTTTTCCATCGCCATTTCTTCTGTCCTCAAGGCATCAGCCTCCGGCTTCGCTGCCGTTAAACGTCGTTACCCCACTCGAAACCCATTTTCTTCCCCCACGCTGCTTAGCGCTCTGGGCTACGGCTTAGCGTGGTTTACGCCGATGGTGGCAACAACCAAACGTATATAAACGTATACAAACGTATAAATAATGCATTTACTTTATTTGTCACCATCGTTACTATATCGGCTGCAACTAATGAGGTTATGCCAAAATGGATAGTTCGTTCACGCCCATAGAACAAATGCTGAAGTTCCGCGCCAAACGTTATCAGGAGTTCCCGTACCAGGAGGTTCTGTTGACGCGTCTTTGTATGCACATGCAGGGTAAACTGCTGGAAAACCGCAATAAGATGCTGAAGGCGCAGGGGATCAACGAGACCTTATTCATGGCACTCATTACCCTTGAGTCCCAGGAAAATCACAGCATTCAGCCCTCTGAACTGAGCTGTGCGCTGGGCTCATCCCGCACCAACGCCACGCGTATAGCGGATGAGCTGGAAAAACGCGGCTGGATTGAGCGCCGTGAAAGCGACAATGACCGCCGCTGCCTGCACCTGCATTTGACCGAAAAAGGTCACGAATTCCTGCGCCAGGTGCTGCCCCCGCAGCATAACTGCCTGCATCAACTGTGGTCCGCGCTTGACGCCAGCGAAAAAGAGCAGCTGGAAATGATTACCCGTAAGCTGCTCAACCGCCTCGACCAGATGGAAGAAGACAAGGTGATCCTTGAAGCGCTGAGCTAAGCTTTCATCGTCTGCACGTCCAACAACAATCCGATTTCGCAACTACTCTCAGGCCAGCAATCTCCTTGCTGGCCTGTCAGGTCTAACAGGTCGGCTCAGCTGACCGGAAATAATAATAAACAGGTGGAGATTAGCATGAGCACAAATGCGGAGACTCAAGCCCCGCAGCAACCGGCTAACAAGAAAGGCAAACGTAAAAGTGCTCTGATCTTGTTGACCTTGCTCTTTGTCATTATTGCTGTGGCATATGGAATCTATTGGTTTTTGGTGCTGCGTCACTTTGAAGAGACCGATGATGCTTATGTGGCAGGAAACCAGGTGCAGATCATGGCCCAGGTCTCCGGTAGCGTGACCAAAGTCTGGGCAGACAATACCGATTTTGTCAAACAGGGTGATGTGCTGGTCAGCCTCGACCGCGCCGACGCCGAGCAGGCGTTTGAAAAGGCTAAAACCCAGCTGGCCTCCAGCGTGCGGCAGACTCGCCAGCTGATGATCAACAGCAAACAGTATCAGGCCAATATCGAACTGCAGAAAACGGCTCTGGCGCAGGCGCAAAGCGACCTGAACCGCCGTATTCCGCTGGGCAGCGCCAACCTGATTGGCCGCGAAGAACTGCAGCACGCCCGTGATGCCGTCACCAGCGCTCAGGCTCAACTGGATGTCGCCGTGCAGCAATACAACGCTAACCAGGCAATGATTCTCGGTACCAGACTGGAAGAACAGCCTGCGGTTCAACAGGCGGCGACCGAAGTGCGTAACAGCTGGATGGCGCTGCAGCGTACCACCATCGTCAGCCCAATGACCGGCTATGTTTCCCGCCGTGCCGTGCAGGTTGGCGCCCAAATTAGCCCGTCCACGGCGCTGATGGCCATTGTGCCAGCCAGCGGGATGTGGGTTGATGCTAACTTTAAAGAAACCCAGCTGGCGCATATGCGCATTGGCCAGTCGGCCACCATCGTCAGCGATATCTACGGCGATGACGTGAAGTACACCGGGAAAGTTGTCGGCCTGGATATGGGCACCGGCAGCGCCTTCTCGCTGCTGCCAGCGCAGAACGCCACCGGAAACTGGATCAAAGTGGTTCAGCGCCTGCCGGTGCGTATCGAACTGGACGCCAGACAGGTTGAACAGCATCCGCTGCGTATCGGCCTGTCCACGCTGGTGAACGTGGATACCAGCAACCGCGACGGGAGCGTACTGTCCTCTCAGACCCGCACCACGCCGGTTTACGAAAGTAACGCGCGTGAGCTGAATCTGACGCCGGCTAACCAGCTTATTGACCAGATTATTCAGGCCAATGCGGGTTAATAAAGCGGAGGGTGTATGGCACAACAAAAACCGCTAGAAGGCGCCCAGCTGGTCATTATGACCATCGCTCTGTCGCTGGCGACCTTTATGCAGGTGCTGGACTCCACCATCGCTAACGTGGCTATCCCGACGATTGCCGGTAACCTGGGCTCATCCCTGAGCCAGGGGACGTGGGTTATCACCTCGTTTGGGGTGGCGAACGCCATCTCAATCCCAATCACCGGCTGGCTGGCAAAACGCTTCGGGGAAGTGAGACTGTTCCTGTGGTCGACCGTGCTGTTTGCTATCGCCTCCTGGGCGTGCGGCATGTCGAACAGCCTGACGATGCTGATCTTCTTCCGCGTTATCCAGGGGATCGTTGCCGGGCCACTGATCCCGCTGTCGCAGAGCCTGTTGCTGAGCAACTACCCGCCCGCCAAACGCAGCATTGCGCTGGCGCTGTGGTCGATGACGGTGATCGTGGCGCCAATTTGCGGCCCGATTCTGGGCGGCTACATCAGCGACAACTATCACTGGGGCTGGATCTTCTTCATCAACGTGCCAATTGGTATCGTCGTGGTGCTGATGAGCCTGCAGGCCCTGCGAGGCCGCGAAACCCGCACCGAGCAGCGCCGTATTGACGGCGTGGGGCTGGCCTTGCTGGTGTTAGGGATTGGTAGCCTGCAGATCATGCTCGACCGGGGTAAAGAGTTGGACTGGTTCAATTCGACGGAGATCATCGTGTTAACGGTGATTGCGGTGGTCACCATCAGTTTCCTGATTGTCTGGGAGCTGACCGACGATAACCCGATAGTCGATTTGTCGTTGTTTAAGTCGCGAAACTTTACCATCGGCTGCCTGTGTATCAGTCTCGCCTACATGCTCTACTTCGGCGCGATTGTGCTGCTGCCGCAGCTGTTGCAGGAAGTGTATGGTTACACCGCGACCTGGGCCGGGCTTGCGTCCGCGCCGGTGGGGGTCATCCCGGTGCTGCTGTCGCCGATCATCGGCCGCTTCGCGCACAAGCTCGATATGCGCCGCCTGGTGACCTTCAGCTTCATTATGTATGCGGTGTGCTTCTACTGGCGCGCGTATACCTTTGAGCCGGGGATGGACTTCGCCGCGTCGGCCTGGCCGCAGTTTATTCAGGGCTTTGCGGTGGCGTGCTTCTTCATGCCGCTGACCACAATTACCCTGTCCGGTCTGCCGCCGGAGCGCCTTGCTGCGGCGTCGAGTCTGTCGAACTTCACCCGTACGCTGGCGGGGTCGATTGGGACGTCGATAACCACCACGCTGTGGACGAACCGCGAGTCGCTGCACCATGCGCAACTGACGGAGTCTGTCACGCCGTTTAACCCGAACTCGGTTGAAACCTACAACCAGCTTCAGGGCTTAGGCATGTCGCACCAGCAGGCTTCCGGCTACATCGCCCAGCAGATCACCAACCAGGGGCTGATCATCTCCGCCAACGAGATTTTCTGGTTCTCGGCAGGGGTGTTTATTCTGCTGCTTGGCCTGGTGTGGTTTGCCAAACCGCCTTTCGGGGCGGGCGGTGGCGGCGGTGGCGCGCACTGACATTCCTCACGAAAGGAGCCTTCGGGCTCCTTTTTCTTTGCCTGAAGCTGGCGGTTTCGCCACACAGGTTGTCAGCTTTGCGCCAGCCCCGGCAGAGATTATTCGCCAGGATAAACAGACCACATGACCTGGAGAAACCTGATGCTGACCCACCCATCGCAAAAATACCTCGCCCATGCGCCAATTCAGTTGCCCGATCGCCAGTGGCCGGATAAAACCCTGACGCACGCTCCCCGCTGGCTTTCCACTGACCTGCGCGACGGCAATCAGGCACTGGCTGAACCGATGGACGCTGCCCGCAAGCTGCGCTTCTGGGATTTACTGCTGCAGTGCGGCTTCAAAGAGATCGAAGTCGCCTTCCCTTCTGCCTCAGAAACCGACTTCCAGTTTGTGCGTCAGCTGATTGAAGAAAATCGTATTCCTGAAGATGTCACCATTCAGGTGCTGACCCAGGCACGCAGTGACCTGATTGAACGCACCTTTGCCTCACTGGAAGGTGCCCACAGCGCCACGGTGCATCTTTACAACGCCACGGCCCCGCTGTTCCGCAGGCTGGTCTTCCGCCAGAGCAAAGCAGAGATCGTTCAGCTGGCGGTGACCGCCACGCGCCAGATACGGGCGCTGTGTGAGGCTAACCCACAGACGCGCTGGCGCTATGAATATTCCCCGGAAACCTTTTGCTTCACCGAACCGGACTTTGCCCTGCAAATTTGTGAGGCGGTGGCGGACGTCTGGGAGCCGTCTCCCGAGCGGCCAATGATTATCAATTTACCTGCCACCGTGGAGGTGAATACGCCCAACGTCTATGCCGACCAGATTGAGTATTTCTGCCGCCACTTTTCCCGCCGGGAGGCGGTGTGCATCAGCGTACATCCGCATAACGATCGCGGCAGCGGCGTGGCCAGCGCTGAACTCGCCATCCTCGCCGGCGCGGATCGGGTGGAAGGCTGCCTGTTTGGCAACGGGGAGCGCACCGGGAACGTCTGCCTGGTCACGCTGGCGATGAATCTTTATAGCCAGGGGATTTCGCCGCAGCTGGACTTCAGCGATATGAAGCAGGTGGTGGAACTGGTCGAACAATGTAATCAGTTACCGGTGCATCCTCGCCATCCTTATGCAGGAAAGCTCGCTTTTACCGCTTTTTCCGGGTCGCATCAGGATGCCATTAAGAAAGGTTTTACCGCGCGGGACGCATCCGGCTCAGCGGTGTGGGAGATGCCTTACCTTCCGGTTGACCCGAACGATATTGGCTGCAGCTATGAAGCGGTTATTCGCGTCAACAGCCAGTCCGGGAAAAGCGGTGCCGCCTGGATGCTGGAGCAAAACCACGGCCTGGTGCTGCCGCGAGGCTTACAGCAGGATTTTAGCCGCCATGTGCAGGCGCAAACCGACAGAGAGGGTAACGAGATGACGCTGAGCGCGCTGTGGCAACTGTTCCGCTCACTTTACGGCCCGCATCAAACCGCCCCGCGCCAGTTGCTGGATTACCGGACAGAGAGCCAGGCCGATGGCTCGCTCCAGCTGTGCGCCAACGTTCAGACGCACGACGGCGTGATTGCCCTGCAGGGCAAAGGCAACGGTTTGCTTTCCGCCGCGGCAGATGCCCTGAAATCTCGTTTTAACCTGGCGTTTTCTATTGAGGATTATCATGAGCATACGCTCGGCAGGCACAGCGAAAGCCGCTCAGCGGCTTATATCCGCTGCACGTTCAGGCAGGGCGTAAGCCGCTGGGGAACCGGCATTGATAACGATGTCTCACGCGCGTCGCTCCAGGCGCTGTTAAACGCGCTGCCGGTAGGTTAGTCAGAAAAGAAGTATTCGCTCGGTGAAACGCCGAGCGTTCGGCGAAACATGGCGCTGAAGGCGCTGTGGTTTTCATACCCCAGGTCCAGCGCAACGCGCAGTACGGACTGCCCCTGGGCAAGACGATCGAGCGCCTCCATCAGCCTTGCCCTGCGCAGCCATTCGCTAAACGCCAGGCCCGTTTGCTGACGAAAATGGCGCAGCAACGTTCTCTCACTGACGTTAAGCCGTTCAGCGGCCAGCGCGTTTGTCCAGGGTTGACCGGGCTCTGCCTGAATCTGACGACACAGCGCCAGTAAGCCCGGAGACTGCGGCTCAGGAAGATTAAACGGCAGCACGGCGATGCCCCGAATCTCATCGAGGATAAGCTCGTAAATTCTCTCTGCCCGACTTCCCGCCGGGTAAGCTTCCGGTAACTGGAGCGAGCAGATAATCAGCTCGCGCAGCAATGTGGATATCTGCACGACCTGGCAAACCGACGGTAAGTCAGCCCGGGCAAACGGATCAATAAACAAAGTGCGCGCCGCTACGTGACCGGTGATTTGCAGGCGGTGCGGAGTGCCAGCGGGTAACCAGACGCCCCGCCCCGGCGGAACCACCCAAATCCCCTGCCCGGTTTCGACGCGCACGACGCCGCTCAGGGTATGCAGCAGCTGTGCGCAGTCGTGACTGTGCCAGGGCTCCGAGGCGCCATGAGTATAATCATGGGCAAAAGGAACCAGCGGCCGCGTGGCAAAACTGAACTTCAGGCTGGTGGACATAGTTTATTTCGTGAGCAAAAAGATGACGATAGCATACCGCAGGCATAAAAAAAGGAGCCGGGAGGCTCCTTTTTACTGTGTGCACAAAACTAGATGTGCAGCTCCTGAAGCTTCTCTTTCGGCAGAGCCAGCTCATCATTGCTGTTGACGCTGACGCCATGCTCGATGATGTGGCGCGCGATATCCTGCGCTTCCTGCAGAGAGTGCATCTGATACGTCCCACACTGGTAAACGTTCAGCTCAGGGATCTGGTTTTGCTCTTTCACTTTCAGCACGTCCTGCATCGCCGCTTTCCAGGCATCCGCCACGCGCTGCTCTGCAGGTACACCGATCAGGCTCATGTAGAACCCGGTACGGCAGCCCATTGGGGAGATATCGATGATCTCTACCCCGTTCCCGTTCAGGTGGTCACGCATAAAGCCGGCAAACAGGTGCTCCAGAGTATGGATCCCTTTTTCCGGCATCACTTCCTTGTTTGGGACACAAAAGCGCAGGTCAAACACCGTAATGGTGTCACCGTGTGGCGTGTGCATAGTTTTGGCTACACGGACTGCAGGCGCACCCATACGAGTATGGTCGACTGTGAAGCTATCCAACAACGGCATCTGGTCACCTCCGATAAAATGATTTTTTTTTAAAAATAATTGAAACTATTTTTACGCACGCGAGTCTCAGTATATGAAAGACGCGCATTTGTTATCATCATCCCTGTTATTCAGAGATGAATATTTGGCCACAAGTATGTGGCCATTTTCTTTTCTGTCAGGCCGTCTTCGCCAGAAAGCTCTCGAACGACTCCGTATCCGCCGCCTCAATATCCCGCTGACGCTGCCATGAAGCATCATGCTCTTTCTGCAGGGCATCTGCGGTTAAAATCTCCAACGGCTCCTGAATCAACATTTGACGGTATTGTTCAGCCAGCGCAAGGCCCGTGCCGCCAATCCCGTTATCAATCATAGAACGCAAAATACGGGCTGAATACGTTAACTCCGGATCGTCGAAGCTGGCAACCAGTTGGTCACAAACTTGCTGGTATTCCTGGCTGTCGGTCATGCCGTCGAGCGTTTCCGCCACGCGACGTAAATCGGTAAACAGATCTTTGCCTACTTTTGACAGCGGGTGCTGGGCCGTTTCACAGCCCATACCCAGGGTAAGCCCAGGTTTGCGCCCTTCCAGAATCACGCGGTTCCAGTTGGTACGGGTGCACAGCAGCTCATCGCTGCTCATCTCTGGCGCATCCGCAAGTACGCACCAAATCATAAACAGGTCGAGGAAGCGAACCTGCTGCTCATCCACGCCGATTGGCGAGAACGGGTTGATATCCAGCGAACGCACTTCGATATATTCAATGCCGCCGCGCAGCAGCGCATCCGACGGTGATTCGCCGTCACGCGTCACGCGTTTTGGACGAATCGGCGCATAAAGCTCATTTTCAATTTGCAGTACGTTGGTGTTGAGCTGCAGGTGCTTGCCGTCCTTCATCAAACCAATCTCAGCGTACTCTTCTGACGGGGTTTTAATCGCCCGCTTCAGCGCATCGACATAGGTGTTCAGATCGTTGAAGGTAATACCCAGATTGCTCTGCGACTTGTTGGTGTAACCCAGGTCACTCAAGCGCAATGACGTGGCATACGGCAGGTAATACATGCCGCATTCGGTTTTCTCAAACGGCAACGCGCTCTCTTTGCCCTGCAGGAATGAAGAGCAGATAGCCGGAGAGGCACCGAAGAGGTAAGGGATAACCCAACCAAAGCGATAATAGTTGCGGATCAGGCGGAAGTAGCCGGCAGAAATCGCCTCTTTGCCGCTTTCTGCATCCTGTACGCCGCATTTTGCCTGCCAGAAAGCCATCGGCAGGGAGAAATTGTAATGCACGCCGGAGATGGTCTGCATCAGCGCGCCATAGCGGTTTTTCAATCCTTCACGGTACAGCGTTTTAAAGCGCCCCGCATTGGAAGAACCGTACTGCGCCAGCTCGATGTTCTGACCGTCGTCGATGTAGCACGGCATACTCAGCGGCCACATACGTTCCTCGCCCAGTTCACGCGCCGTGTGGCGATGAATGTCGCGCAGGAAAGTCAGCATATGGTCAATGTCACCATCAACCGGGGTAATAAATTCCAGGAGGGCTTCGGCGAAGTCCGTGGTAATCCATTTATGTGTAAACGCTGAGCCAAGGCTTTCAGGATGCCCGGTGGTGGCTAAATCGCCTTCTGGCGTCACGCGCAGCGTTTCACGCTCAAGACCACGGCAAATGCCTTTTACTGCTTCAGGGTGTTTTTCCAGCCAGGCCAAAGCCTGTGATACGTCCGGGATCAAATTGACCTCCCGCCTGTCGAATTTATTTTAATAAGCATAATTGTTTTCGCCGGTGATGAAGACTCATCCCACGCAATTAGTGCCACCACGCCATGCCTTGTACCGTTGCAGCCGCGACAACGATGTAGCGTAGCGCTTTACCAAGGCATAAAAAGAATACCACCGGCCCCCAGCTCAGGCGTAGCCACCCGGCCAGCAGGCACAACAGATCGCCTATCAGCGGCATCCAGCTCAATAACAACGTCGCCGGGCCAAAACGAGTCAACCAGTCGGTTGCTTTCCCCTGCCAGCGCGATTGTATACGCTGCGGGAAAAAGCGCCCCAGAATAACGTTAGTCATACCGCCAAGGCTATTACCGATTGTTGCTATTATCACAAGAACCGATACCGGACCGCTACCGGCAACCAGAAGCGCCACAAGTACCGCTTCCGAACTCCCCGGCAGCAGGGTCGCGCTCAGGAAACTGCTGGTGAACAATGACAGGAGCGATAGCGTGTCGCTCACAGTAAGCGCACGTCCACGACATCCATTCCCGCACTGCGCGCCGCCTGAAGACCAAAATCAGCATCTTCAAACACCACACATTTTTCCGGTGCCACGCCCATGAGCTCGGCGCAGCGTAAGAAGGTATCAGGTGCTGGCTTATGGTGTTTAACATGATCTGCTGCCACTACCGCAGCAAAATACTGACGCAAACCAAGATGCTTAAGCAATGCTTCTGCAATATCGCTTTCGCTCCCTGTGCCGACCGACATCGGGCGGCGGCCATGCCAGGCTTTTACCACTTCAATCAGCGGCAGCGGACGGACGGTATCAAGCAGCATGGCTCGAACGGCAACGGTTTTTTCAGCCGCCAGGCTGTGAGGGTCGAGATCGGCATTGTGGCTTTCAATAATTGCCGCGGCAATTTTCCAGCTTGGCGCACCGTTCAGGGCAACCATCGCCTGCTCGTCGAAGCTCATGCCATAGCGGCCAAGGGTTTCGTGCCAGGCTTTACGGTGAGTCGGCTCCGTATCGAGAATTGTGCCGTCCATATCAAAGATTAAACCGTCATAGCGATCGTACATCTCACCCTCACTTCACTGAATGTCGAAGCGGGTACTTTAGCGTAAATGGCTGAAATTGTCGCTGTCTGCTGGGAGAGGCGGTATTGCGAATAAGGCGGAGTGAAAGCTAAACGGGATGTTCGTAACAGGGGAATTTAAATGAAGTACTGAAGGAGAATATGGTGCATCCGGGAGGATTCGAACCTCCGACCGCTCGGTTCGTAGCCGAGTACTCTATCCAGCTGAGCTACGGATGCATCGGGATTACTGCTTTACTGCTGACTCAATGTCGCTCATCATGCCGCAACACTGATGAAGATGGTGCATCCGGGAGGATTCGAACCTCCGACCGCTCGGTTCGTAGCCGAGTACTCTATCCAGCTGAGCTACGGATGCATCGGGATTACTGCTTTTACTGCTGATTCAATGTCGCTCATCATGCCGCAACACTGATGAAGATGGTGCATCCGGGAGGATTCGAACCTCCGACCGCTCGGTTCGTAGCCGAGTACTCTATCCAGCTGAGCTACGGATGCAAAATGGCGGTGAGGCGGGGATTCGAACCCCGGATGCAGCTTTTGACCGCATACTCCCTTAGCAGGGGAGCGCCTTCAGCCTCTCGGCCACCTCACCACACGCCTCTTTCGAGTGCTTCGAGTTACTCGTAAGAGCTTCTCGTCGCTGCGTGGCGCACATATTACTTTCTGGGACTTATAAGTCAAACAATTTTTCCCTACTCGCTATCGATTGCACAAATCACGCTCGATTAGCGTAATTTGGAGGCAAAAAGAGTGTTTTATCAACAGGCAAACGGCAATAAGCGCGCAGAAACAGCACACGGATAAGCGAAGCAAAATGGTGTTAACGGGAGAGAAAGGGAAAAGCTGGAAGAAGAGAGATGCGCCTCGCTGTAGATTAGCGAGGCGCGATATTTTTAGAAATTCGTTTGCTGGGATTTTTCAGCCTGGATACGTTGGTAGATTTCTTCGCGGTGTACAGAGACTTCCTTCGGGGCGTTAACACCGATACGGACCTGGTTGCCCTTTACTCCAAGCACAGTCACGGTCACCTCATCCCCAATCATAAGGGTCTCACCAACTCGACGAGTCAGAATTAACATTCTTTGCTCCTTGAAAGATTAAAAGAGTCGGGTCTCTGTATCCCGGCATTATCCATCATATAACGCGAAATCGTAACGAATGACAAATAGATAAGACGCACTCTGTCATAGCATTACACTCTGTTATATCTAAGTTTAGCCGATATACACAACTTCAACCTGACTTTATCATTATTGATAGTGTGTAAATGGTAGTACGCCATAACTGAGAACAGTTATGGCGCAATTACACTTTTAGTTATTTTCAGAGTTTTGCCGTAACCCAGGCCTCAACGCCGGCCAGTGCGCCCGGCAATGCCGCCGCATCTGTACCACCCGCCTGAGCCATATCAGGACGACCGCCCCCTTTGCCACCAACTTGCTGTGCAACCATCCCCACCAGTTCCCCCGCTTTCACACGGTCGGTCACATCTTTGGAGACACCAGCAATCAGAGACACTTTCCCTTCTGCCACGGTGGCCAGAACAATCACGGCGGAGCCAAGCTGATTTTTCAGGTCATCGACCATGGTGCGCAACATCTTAGGCTCGACGTTGCTCAGCTCGCTTACCAGTAATTTAACGCCTTTTACTTCAACCGCTTTGCTGGAGAGGTTTGCGCTCTCCTGCGAAGCCTGCTGTTCTTTCAACTGCTGCAGCTCTTTTTCCAGCTGACGGGTACGTTCCAGTACCGAACGGACTTTCTCGTTCAGGTTCTGGCTGTCGCCTTTCAGCAGTTGAGCGATGTCGTGCAGTTGATCACTTTGCGCATGGAGATTGGCCAGTGCGCCTTCGCCGGTCACGGCTTCAATACGACGCACGCCAGCCGCCGTACCCGATTCCGCAACGATGCGGAACAGACCGATGTCGCCCGTACGTGAAGCGTGAGTACCACCACACAGCTCGGTGGAGAAGTCCCCCATGCTCAGAACACGGACATGGTCGTCATATTTCTCGCCAAACAGCGCCATTGCGCCCTTCGCTTTTGCCGCTTCCAGATCCATAACGTTGGTTTCGACAGGCAGGTTACGGCGAATCTGTGCGTTAACGATATCTTCTACGGCGCGGATTTCAGCCGGCTTCATCGCTTCAAAATGAGAGAAGTCGAAGCGCAGGCCTTTGTCGTTTACCAAAGAGCCTTTCTGAGCAACGTGGGTACCAAGCACCTGGCGCAGCGCAGCATGCAGAAGGTGCGTTGCGGAGTGATTCAGACGAATACGAGCGCGACGAGCTTCATCAACTTTCGCTTCCACGCTGTCGCCCACTTTCAGCACGCCGGAAACCAGCTTGCCCAGATGGCCGATAGCCTGGCCGTATTTCTGAGTGTCGTTGACTGCGAAGTCAGCGCCATGACCTTTCACAGCACCTTTATCACCGACCTGACCGCCGGACTCACCGTAGAACGGCGTCGCGTTCAGCACCACCACGGCATCCTGCCCGGCAGTAACCTGGTCAACGGATTTGCCGTCAACGAACAACGCGGTCACTTTCGCGTTCAGGTCGAGGCTGTCATAGCCTTTAAATTCAGAAGCAGAATCCACGCGGATCATGCTGTTGTAGTCTGCACCAAACCCGCTGGACTCACGCGCACGACGACGCTGCTCTTCCATTGCGGCTTCAAAGCCCGCTTCGTCAACTTTGATGTTGCGCTCACGGCACACGTCTGCCGTCAGATCCACAGGGAAGCCGTAAGTGTCATACAGACGGAAAGCAGTTTCGCCATCCAGCGTATCACCCTTCAGCTTCGCCAGTTCGTCATCCAGCAGTGCAAGACCACGCTCCAGTGTACGGGCAAACTGCTCTTCTTCAGTTTTCAGAACCTGCTCAACCAGCGCCTGCTGTTTGGCCAGCTCTTCGCCTGCAGACCCCATGACTTCGACTAATGGGCCAACCAGCTTATAGAAGAACGTGTCTTTCGCACCCAGCATGTTGCCGTGGCGAATGGCACGACGAATGATACGGCGCAGAACGTAGCCACGGTTTTCGTTAGAAGGGGTTACGCCATCGGCAATCAGGAACGCACATGAACGGATGTGGTCCGCAATAACGCGCAAGGATTTGTTTGACAGATCGGTCGCGCCGGTCACTTCAGCAACGGACTGAATCAGCTTTTTGAACAGGTCGATATCGTAGTTGGAGTTAACGTGCTGCAGCACAGCCGCAATACGCTCCAGACCCATACCGGTATCGACAGAAGGTTTTGGTAGCGGCAGCATCGTGCCGTCGATCTGACGGTTGAACTGCATGAACACGATGTTCCAGATCTCAATGTAGCGATCGCCGTCTTCTTCAGGACTTCCCGGAGGGCCGCCCCAGATGTGATCGCCGTGATCGTAGAAAATCTCGGTACACGGACCGCAAGGACCGGTATCGCCCATCTGCCAGAAGTTATCGGATGCGAAGGCTGCGCCTTTGTTATCGCCGATGCGAATAATGCGCTCACGCGGTACACCCACGTCTTTTTCCCAGATCTCATAGGCTTCGTCATCGGTTTCGTAGACGGTCACCCACAGACGTTCTTTCGGCAGCGCAAACCAGTTTTCGCCAGTCAGCAGTTCCCAGGCAAAGTTAATGGCATCGTGTTTGAAATAGTCGCCAAAGCTGAAGTTACCCAGCATCTCGAAGAAAGTATGGTGACGCGCGGTGTAACCGACGTTTTCCAGATCGTTGTGCTTGCCGCCTGCGCGGACGCAACGCTGAGACGTTGTGGCGCGGGAATAGTTACGTTTGTCGACGCCCAGGAAAACATCCTTGAACTGGTTCATCCCGGCATTGGTAAACAGCAAAGTCGGATCGTTGTTCGGGACCAGGGAGCTACTCGCTACAACCTGGTGACCTTTACTATGGAAAAAATCGAGAAACGCCTGACGGATCTCAGCGGTGCTCTTGCTCATAATTATCCTGGAATCAAGCTAACGAAGAGTTGTAAAGCTGCCATGACAGCCGTAACGCAGACGGCTCAGGCCAGCTTACCTGGAAAAAAGTGGGAATAAGATAAGTTTTCTGGCGAGGGAAGTAAAATCCAGTGTGGCCCTAATCAGCAAAATTTCGCCAGATCTCCTGAATGTCTTCCATAAAGAAGCCACGATAGAGAAGAAAACGCTGCACTTTCGCCTTCATCTGCCACTCTGTTGGCAGCGGCGAGCCAAACTTGCGTTCGGCCAGTTCCCGCGCCAGCGGCTGCCAGTCAATTTCACAGGCCATCATCGCCGACTCACCAATAGCCCGGTCTATGCCCTTTTGCTTCAGTTCCTGACGAATACGCTGCGGTCCGTACCCTTTCCGGCTGCGGCTGGCAATAAAACGTGACGCAAACTGCACGTCATCCAGCCAGCGGTGCTCGTAACACCAGGCAATAACCTTATCAATGTCTTCCTGAGTGACCTCAGGTTCGTCCTCTTTAGCAAATTTTGCCGCAAAGGCAGAAGGCGTTGCCAGCTTACGGCGAAGTTCTTGTTCGCTGTGGTCACGCATGGCAAGAATACGGGTCGCCTTATCTAAAAGGCGGGCAAAAGGGCTACGGCGGGGAGAAGCGGTGTTGTCGGGCATAGAGTCGTGTGACAAAGATCGATATAAGAGGGAGATAAAGCACAAAGGGCCGCGTTAGCAGCCCTTTGTCTTGTTTTAGAAGTCTTCGTTGGTTTCGACCGCGTCTTCGTCGTGGTCATCTACCGTGAAGTCCGGCGTGCTGTCCTGGTTATTCAGCAGCATTTCGCGCAGTTTCTTCTCAATCTCTTCTGCCATCGGCTTGTTCTCTTTCAGGAAGTTGCTGGCGTTTGCCTTACCCTGACCGATTTTTTCACCGTTGTAGCTGTACCAGGCACCCGCTTTTTCAATCAGCTTGTGCTTCACGCCCAGGTCAACCAGCTCACCGTAGAAGTTGATGCCTTCGCCGTAGAGGATCTGGAATTCAGCCTGCTTAAATGGCGCGGCAATTTTGTTTTTCACTACCTTCACGCGGGTTTCGCTACCGACGACGTTTTCGCCATCCTTCACGGCACCGATACGACGAATGTCGAGACGGACAGACGCATAGAATTTCAGTGCGTTACCGCCGGTCGTGGTTTCCGGGTTACCAAACATCACGCCAATTTTCATACGGATCTGGTTGATGAAGATCAGCAGCGTGTTGGACTGCTTCAGGTTACCCGCCAGCTTACGCATTGCCTGGCTCATCATACGTGCCGCAAGACCCATGTGAGAGTCGCCGATTTCACCTTCGATTTCCGCTTTCGGCGTCAGCGCCGCAACGGAGTCAACGATGATGACATCAACCGCACCGGAACGTGCCAGCGCGTCACAGATTTCCAGCGCCTGCTCACCGGTGTCCGGCTGGGAACACAGCAGGTTATCGATATCAACGCCCAGCTTTTTGGCATAGACCGGATCCAGCGCGTGCTCCGCATCAATGAACGCACAGGTTTTACCGCCGCGCTGCGCGGCCGCAATAACCTGCAGGGTCAACGTTGTTTTACCGGAAGATTCAGGCCCGTAGATTTCTACGATACGGCCCATTGGCAGGCCGCCTGCGCCCAGTGCGATATCCAGAGAAAGTGAACCGGTAGAGATCGTTTCCACATCCATGGAGCGGTCTTCACCCAAGCGCATGATGGAGCCTTTACCAAATTGCTTTTCAATCTGGCCCAGTGCTGCCGCTAACGCCTTCTGTTTGTTTTCGTCGATAGCCATTTCTACTCCTGTCATGCTGAGTGATGCGATGATTCGCAACCCTGCGTTCTCAATACTGTTTCGTTGAGGCAATTATACTGTACAGTCATACAGTATCAAGTTTATTTTTTAGAAAATCGTCCCACAGGCTCTGCAGGGCGAATTCCGTGGCCTGGCGGCGGACGGCATCGCGGTCGCCGTCAAAGCACTGCACTTTTGCCAGCGCTCTGCCATGCTTGTCCGCAAAACCAAACCACACCGTACCGACCGGTTTTTCAGGCGTGCCACCATCCGGCCCGGCGATACCGCTGACAGAAACAGCATAATCCGCTTTCGCGGCGGCAAGCGCTCCCTGAGCCATCTCAAGCACCACGCCTTTACTGACGGCGCCATAGGCCTCCAGCGTGGTTTCATTCACGCCAATTAGCTGATGTTTGGCTTCATTGCTGTAGGTCACAAAGCCCCGCTCAAACCAGGCTGAGCTGCCGGCAACGTCGGTAATCACTTTCGCGATCCAGCCGCCGGTACAAGATTCTGCAGTAGTCACGGTGGCCCCAAGCTGCCCAAGGCCATTCCCTACCCGCTGGCTTAGCTTAAACAATGCGCTGTCTGTCATGCTGGCTCCGATTGTAGACATATCATTAGCCAACACGATAGCACTTTACGGGCGTTGCAGGGGATTACATCGGGATACTCGGGAAGGGTTCCAGAAATGGAACGGCCAGCAAAAGCTGGCCGGGAGAAAAACTACTTCATGCTGTTGGCGATGGTGTTCACGTTATGTTTGAACGCCTTTTCGTAGGTGCTTGCCGGGCCGCCAGGGCCTGAAAGCGCCTCTGGATAAAGCTCACCGCCTGGCTTAGCGCCGGTCGCGCTGGCAATTTGCTTCACCAGGCGCGGATCGGTCTGATTCTCGATGAAATAGGTGGAAATATGTTCTTCTTTGAGCTGTTTAATCAGAGACGCCACGTCGCTGGCGCTGGCCTGGGCTTCAGTGGAAAAGCCGACTGGCGCCAGGAACGTGACACCGTAAGCCTCACCAAAGTAACCAAACGCGTCGTGGCTGGTCAGCACTTTGCGTTTAGCCTGCGGCACATCCGCAAAGCGCTTTTTCGCCCAGCCGTCTAGCTGCTTCAGGCGCGCTGCATAGCTATCACCGCTTTTACGAATCGCCGCAGCGTCCTGCGGGTCGGCAGCAACCAGCGCAGCAGAGATATTTTCCGCGTAGATAGCCCCATTTGCCGCACTGTTCCACGCATGTGGGTCAGTGATTGATTTACCGTCTTCTTCCATACTGCGGGTGTTAATCCCCTGGGAAGCCACGATAACTTTGCCTTTGTAGCCGGACGCCGTCACCAGGCGATCCATCCACCCTTCCATGCCGAGCCCGCTCACAATCACCACATCCGCATTACGCAGCGCGACGCTGTCTTTCGGCGATGGTTCAAAGCTATGCGGGTCGCCATCCGGCCCCACCAGGCTGGTGACTTTGACGTGGTCGCCGCCAACCTGTTTAGCCATATCAGCCAGCACGGTGAAACTTGCCACTACATTCAGCGTTTTCGCTGCAGCCATCTGGCTGGAGAGCGCCAGAGCCAGCGCAATACCAATCCCTAAACGTTTCATTTAACCCCCTTTATGATTGCCAATTTCCTACGCAGCAGGCTCCCTGCAAGCACGCTGCGCGGTCCGAAAAGTATTGAGATAAAGAATGCGACGCTCGCGGTAAGCACAATGGCCGGCCCGGCCGGTAAAGAGGCATAGAAAGACCACACCAGCCCTAACCAGGCGCAAATCAGGCCACACACCACGGCAAGAGCGATCGAACCCGGCAATGTCTTAGCCCAGCAGCGCGCGGCAATGGCGGGCAGCATCATCAGGCCAACGGACATTAATGTGCCGAGGATCTGGAAACCGGCGACCAGGTTAAGCACCAGCAGCGCTAAAAACGTGCCGTGAATAAGCGACGGCAGCAGCCGGTTGTTCACCTGTAAAAAACTGCGGTCAAACGACTCCAGCACCAGACCACGGTAAAGCAGTGCCAGCGCAACCAGCGTCACGCTTGCAATGAGACCTACAAACTTAATAGCTTCACCATCCACGGCGAGAATTGAGCCAAACAGCAGGTGCAGCAGGTCAACGCTTGAACCGCGCAACGAAATCAGCGTCACGCCGAGCGCCAGAGAACCAAGGTAGAATCCAGCAAAGCTGGCATCTTCTTTTAACGGCGTCCGGGCGCTAACCCAGCCGGAAAGTAAAGCCACCAGCACGCCAGCGACAAACCCACCAATGCCCATCGCCACCAGCGACATACCGGCAACCAGATAGCCCACGGCAACGCCGGGCAAAATAGCGTGCGAAAGCGCATCCCCCACCAGGCTCATGCGGCGCAGAAGGAGAAAAATGCCAAGCGGAACGGTACTCAGGGAAAGCGACAGGCAGGCCACCAGCGCGCGGCGCATAAAGCCGTAAGCCACAAACGGCTCAATAAAAAGGTGATAAATCATGCAGTTTGTACCAGACGTGGGCGAAAGGAAGCATATTGCGCTAAGGCTTCGTCGGCGCTGCCCCACTGGTAACCCTCCGGGGTGAGCAGCAAGACTTCTGGAAAATGGCGACGTACCAGCTCGTTGTTATGCAGCACGCTAATAAGCGTCTTGCCATCTCGATGCATCTGGCACATCAGTTCCATTAAAAATTCGCTGGTTTGTGCATCCACGCCGGTGAATGGTTCATCAAGCAGCACCAGCGGCGCGTCCTGAACCAGCAGGCGGGCAAACAGCATGCGTTGAAACTGTCCCCCTGAGAGCACATCAATAGGCCGCAGGTAATGCTCACTTAATCCCACGCGTTCAATCGCTTCCATCACGCGTTCACGGTGCTGGCGACGAAGGCCGGAAAACAGCCCGCGTCCCGGCCAGCTCCCCATACAAACTACGTCATAAACCGTGGCAGGAAATTGCCGATCCATTTCCCCTAATTGCGGCAGCCAGGCAATGCGTGGGCGCATATTGTCCTGAAACTTTACGCCGCCGGAAATGGGAGGAAGTAGCCCGGCCAGGGTTTTTAACAGCGTCGATTTACCGCAGCCGTTGGCCCCGATCACCGCCGTCATGCTGCCACGCCGGAACTGGCCGCTGAGCGCCGACACAACCACGTTGCCGTAATAGCCCAGCTCAAGGTCCTTCAATTCGATCATGGCAGGATAACCGCCCAGTGAATGGCGCCCCAAAGTATGAGGATCAGCGCTGCCACAAGGGCCACGCGCAGCAGCCCGGAAAGGCTGAATAAGGAAGAGGGAGCAACAGCAGGCATACCGGCACCAATATTGTTTCGTTATAACATAACATAATCTACTCAATAGCCCTTGTAAATTTCTGTTTTACGCCCAGGCATAAACAAACCCTCAATCGACCTCTTTTTTGCTCTCCAGCCCGTAAAGTAAAAATTTCAGCGCACCTTTCGGATGCCAAACCCTTTTATCTCGATAGCGTTATATTTCACAATGAGACCCAAATCAGCTTTGACTGGCTGTTGATAAGTGTCGCTGGTAGCGCTCTTAGCGCCAGGATCGCGGCCTATAACGAGGTTTACACCGACAGCGGCATCAGCCACGAATTCCTCACCGCGCTGCGTGAAAAGAGCGTGAAAGTGATTGTCACCGGAGAAGAAGATGAATCAGCGAATGATTAATGCCGCACGAGAAACCCTGCTGCTGGAATTGCAGGAAGCAAGCCGCCTGCCGGACAGACTTGGCGAAGATTTTGTCGCCGCCGCCAACGCCGTGCTCACCTGCCAGGGGAAAGTGATTGTTTCCGGCATGGGCAAGTCCGGGCATATCGGGAAGAAAATTGCCGCCACCTTTGCCAGCACCGGCACGCCCGCCTTCTTCGTTCACCCCGCCGAAGCGTTACACGGCGATCTGGGGATGATCGAAAGCCGCGACATCCTGCTGTTTATCTCCTATTCCGGCCATGCAAAAGAGCTGGACTTAATTATTCCTCGCCTGCAGGAAAAGGCCGTTAAGCTGATTGCCATTACCGGCAAAGCGGAGTCGCCGCTGGCCAAAGCGGCCTTTGCCACCGTAGATATTTCGGTCGAGCGTGAAGCCTGCCCGATGCGCCTTGCGCCGACCTCCAGCGCGGTTAATACATTAATGATGGGCGATGCACTGGCCATGGCCGTCATGCAGGAGCGCGGCTTTAACGAAGAGGACTTTGCGCGTTCACACCCTGCCGGTGCGTTAGGCGCCCGTTTGTTAAACCGGGTTCATCATCTGATGCGCACCCACGAGCAGCTCCCGCAGGTGGCGGACAGCGCCTCCGTCATGGATGCGATGCTGGAGCTAAGCCGCACAGGGCTGGGGTTAGTTGCCGTCTGTGACAAAGCGCAGCACGTTGCAGGCGTCTTTACCGATGGCGACCTGCGCCGCTGGCTGGTGGGCGGTGGCAAACTGGAAGCCGGGATCAAAGATGCCATGACGAAGAATGGCACGGTGCTGAATGCTGAAACCCGGGCGATAGATGCCAAAGAGATGCTGATGAAAAAACGCATTAGCGCGGCGCCGGTCGTGGATGAAAACGGCAGGCTGCTGGGAGCAATTAACCTGCATGATTTTCACCAGGCAGGTATTTAATCGGCGTCTTTATCGCCCCCAAACGGGGGCGATAAAACGTATTACTGAACGCGAGCCAGCGCGACGGCCTGCCCTAATTGCCACACCGCCATCGCATAATGGGTGCTGTGGTTGTAGCGGGTAATCGCGTAGAAGTTTGGCAGCCCGTACCAGTACTGGTAACGGTCACCCATATCCAGGCGCAGCAGGCTCACTTCCTGATGGTTGCCTAAAGAGCCCTGCGGACTCAGGCCAGACTGCCCCAACGCCGCCACGGAGTATTTGGTGTTGAAGCCGTTAGCCAGTCCCGGCACCTGGCCATTGGCCGGCACGGCAACCATGTCTCCCTTCTCCCAGCCGTGCGCTTTGAAATAGTTCGCCACGCTGCCGATAGCATCTTCCGGATCCCACAGGTTCACGTGCCCGTCGCCGTTGAAGTCCACCGCGTACTCTTTAAATGAGGAAGGCATGAACTGCCCGTAACCCATTGCTCCGGCGAAGGAACCTTTCAGCGCCAGCGGATCGTCCCCTTCATTGCGCGCCATCAGCAGGAAGGTTTCCAGTTCCCCCGCAAAGTACTGCGCGCGGCGCGGGTAGGCAAAGGCGAGCGTCGCGAGAGCATCCACAATGCGCGTTTTCCCCATCACGCGGCCCCAGCGGGTTTCAACCCCGATGATCCCAACGATGATTTCCGGCGGTACGCCATAAACCTGGTACGCGCGGTTCAGGGCAGATTCATACTGGTTCCAGAACTTCACGCCGTTTTGTACGTTATCCGGGGTGATGAATTTAGCCCGGTAGCGTAGCCACGCCCCGTTCGGCCCGGCAGGCGGCGCGGTCGTCGGTGCCTGCTGATCCATCAGGCGCAGCACATAATCCAGACGTTTGGCCTGGGACAACACTTCATGCAACTGGCGACGGTCAAAACCATGGTCATTCACCATTTTGTCGATGAACTTCTCTGCTTCCGGGTTGTAGGCAAAATCACCGGTTTGCATAAAGACATCGTGCTGTGGCTGCAACAGGAAACCGCCCGACGGCGTGCCGCTGGTTTGCTGCTGTTCGGCGGTTTTCGGCTTACTGCTACAGGCAGAGAGTAAAACCAGCATAGGAAGAAGTGCTGCGGCTGAATAACGCATCTGATGGGCTGTCCCTGTGAATGTTCGCGAAAGTTTCGCAATAATGGTAATCCATAATCACTCATCTGAGTATGCCTCTGGCGCCCTTCTGCCGTTAAAATAACACTGGCAATCCCAGCGCACGTTTGACTTCATCCGCCGTTTGCTGAGTCAGCGCTCGTGCGTTTTCACTCCCGGCTTTCAGCACCTCAAGCAAATAAGGCTTATCTTTGATAAAGCGATTTCTCCGCTCTCTTATTGGCGCCAACAGATTTTGCAGGCAGGTCTCCAGCTCGTTTTTACACTGACGATCCCCCAGCCCACCGCGCTGGTAGTGCTCTTTCATCGCTTCGACTTTCTCTTTGTCTTCATGGAAAGCATCCAACCAGGTAAACACCACATTGCCTTCAATTTTTCCCGGATCGTTCACGCGCAGATGATCCGGGTCGGTAAACATGGCGCTCACAGCCTGTTGAATCTGTTGTTCACTGGCGGAAAGGGTGAGCGTATTGCCCAGGGATTTTGACATTTTAGCGTTACCGTCAATGCCCGGCAGACGGCTGACCGGGCTGAGCAACGCTTTGCAGGGGGTTAATATCGGCGTCGGCGTCAGGCTATTCATCTTGTGCACAATCTCATTGGCCTGCTCGATCATCGGCAGCTGATCGTCCCCCACCGGCACCAGGCTGGCTTTAAACGCGGTAATATCCGCGGCCTGGCTTATCGGGTAGACCAGAAAACCGGAAGGCAGAGAGCGGGCAAAACCCTTCTGGGCAATTTCGCTTTTTACCGTCGGGTTTCTTTCCAGGCGGGCAACGGTCACGATGTTCATATACAGCATGGTGAGCTCTGCCAGCGCTGGCAGAGAAGATTGCAGGCAAATGGTCGTTTTCTGGGGATCAATGCCGACGGCCAGGTAGTCCGCCATCACCTGCAGAATGTTTTCGGCGACTTTCTCCGGGCGGCTACCGTTGTCAGTTAACCCCTGGAGGTCGGCCACCAAAATGTACTGCTGATGCTCATCCTGAAGCTGGACGCGCTTACGCAGTGAACCGACGTAATGCCCAAGGTGAAGCTGGCCGGTTGGACGGTCACCGGTAAGGATGGTTTGCTGCAAAGCGTGTGAACTGCTCATAAAGGCCTCCTGAGGCTGATAAATCTTGCCGGAGGGCGAACAGTTAAAACGAAATAGCCGCCTTCCGGCGGCTATTAGAAAAGGGTGAACGAATTCCTGCCGCCTCTAAAGAGACAGCCACCAGCGGCTAACCATAAGCAAGGTGTGATTTCTGTTCATTCGGCTACCCTACCACATTTCGCGGCGGTTTCCGTAGCGGGATTTAAAAGTTTATAATTTCCCCATCGCTCGCAAGATGCCCTCGCGACAAACAGATAAAAAGGAAAGTTGGGAATCTATGGTTGTTATGAATGATCCTTCGCCAGGCGTCCTGTCGGTTTTCGATTTTGACGGTACGCTGACCCATAGCGATAGCTTTGTCCCGTTCCTGCGGTTTGCCTTCGGGCGCAAAACCTTCGCGCGCAAGATGATGCGTATGGTCATCCCAACGCTCAAATGCCTGCGCCGGAAACTGACCCGCGATGAATTAAAAGAAATACTGATTTCAACCTTCTTAACCGGCGTGAATGAGCAGTGGGTTAAGGAGAAAGCCGAAGTGTATTGCGCGAAAAACTTCGAAAAAATGATGCGCCCGCGTGGACTGATGGCGGTTGCCGCTGAACTGCGTTCTGGCGCTGAAGTGACGCTGTGCTCCGCATCACCGGCCATCGTGCTGCTGCCGTTCGCGGAACGCCTGGGCGTGAAGCTCATCGGTACTCAGCTTGAAGTCGTGGACGGCGTGTTAACCGGCCGCATTAACGGTCATAACTGCCGCTGCGATCAGAAAATTCAGCGACTGGAACAGGTTTATGGCCCGCTCAACCAGCTGCATTTGCGCGCCTGGGGGGATTCGAGAGGGGATTATGAACTGCTGACCGCAGCCAGGGATTACCACTGGCGCCACTTCCATCGCACCTGGTCTCGTCGTCGCTCACCTGTCGAAAGATTACGCCTCGACAAACATCTCTGAGTCTGGTCATCAGGACGCCCTCACCCGAAGGCGTCCTTCAACATTTTAGTTCTTACTGTCGCTTGATTCCGCTTTTGCCGGGAACATCACGCTGAGGATGATGCCTACGGCCAGCACGCCCAGCACAACGTACAGGCTGGCGGTGGCCGAGATGCTGTAACCGTGATGCCAGATGTGTTCACTGGCGTTAAGCCCGAGCTTAGCGGCGATAAAGAACAACAACACCACCACCGCTTTTTCCAGGTGAACAAGATACTGTTTTAACGCTTCCAGCACGAAATAGAGTGTACGCAAGCCAAGTATGGCGAACATCATTGCGCTGTAGACGATAAGCGGTTCACGGCTGACGGCAATAATGGCCGGGACAGAATCAAAAGCGAACATCACGTCAGACAGCTCAACCACCGCCACGCAGAGCATCAGCGGGGTAGCATACAGCGTGGCTTTTTTTACTCGCCCAACGGTGATGGCCTGGTTTTCTGGTTTCGCCAGCTCGTGGTCAACCTCAGCCTGGTTTAGCAGGAATTTGCGCCCGGCAAGCTTTGGCCAGAGAGGGAAAAAGCGTTTTACCAGCCGATAAGCCAGATGCTGAGAGTAGTCCTCAACTTCGTCCTCTCCATCGTTGCCTTTGAGCATCATCACCGCCGTCCACGCCACAATCAGCGCAAACACGATTTCAACATAAGGCCCCAGCGACAGCAGCCCGGTGCCGATAGCCACAAAGACGCCTCTGAAAACAATCGCACCGATAACGCCCCAGTAGAGCACGCGGTGCCGGTAGCGATCGGGAATGCCGAACCAGGCAAAAATCGCCATCATCACAAACAGGTTATCGACGGAAAGCACCTTCTCAAGCGCATAGCCGGTGACAAACAGGCTGGCGACTTCAGCGCCATGATGAAGATATAAAAAACCGGCAAAAAGCATTGCCACTGCAACCCAGAATATCGACCACAATGCGGCACTTTTCAGCGAGATGGGCTCGTCTTTGCGGTGCATAAAGAGGTCGATAAAAATGGCACCCACCGAAAGCGCAAGAAATACCGCTACCGTTTCGGTCGGGAAGCCAATATGTGTAGATACCATGTTTTATCCTTCAGGAATGACGGAGGCAGCTTCGGGGGATCCGAGTGCCGCCTCACTCCATTCAGGATAAGACCTTCAGGCAAAAATGGTATATTTTTTCTGACATTGGCGAATAAAATGGCGCCTGCATTAAATCGCTCGCTCATCCCCCGCGTACTGTGCTACCGCCTGTTGTAACCTCGCCGTCTGGCTGTCATTGGCCGGGCTTATCATCGCGTAGTTATAGCGGCGATCGCTCCAGTACTGCGCCGTCAGGTTATCGGCCTGGCGCTCCCCTTTCCCCAGCATAAACATGCCGGAAGGCCGGATGTAATACGCCACGCGTGTGCCCTGAGCGTCCTGATAGACCACCAGCGCCGCCGGCCCCTGCTCGGTCACCATCAAGCGCCCGCCCACCAGCGTAAAACCGTAATTATCGAGGTCTGGTGCCAGCGCCCCGTTAATAAAGTAGCGGCTCATCCAGTTGTTCACCTCCGCGCGATCGCTGGCCACAACGTCCAGCGCTTTCACGCTACCGCTGTTCACCAGACGATAGGCCTGCACGGCATCTTCCATCGGCAGAATTTGCCGCATAACTTCGCTGGCATGCAGCTGCCACCCGGCCACTCCGCCCATGCCGACGGAGAATAGCAGGCTAAAAGCAACGGCTAAACGCCACCGACGGGTGCGCTGAATCTGCTGGCGCGCCCGCTGCACTTCCAGAGCCGGAGCAGAAACCTGAGGCACAAATTCATCCAGAGAAAGGCGTAAGCGCCGGGCATCGGCCTGCCATTTTTTGACCTGTGCTGCCTGCTCAGGATGCTGCTGCAAATAGTGTTCAACCCACTTTTTGCGCTCGTCATCCAGTTGCCCGTCAACCCAGGCATGAAGATCCTGCTCGTCAGGTATGCGCGATTTCATTTTAATCTCCTTAACGCCGGGGTGGATGGCGTGCCTTCATCCCATTTTTGCAGCTGTTTTCTGGCTCGGGACAAACGCGACATCACTGTTCCCAACGGGATATCCAGCGACTCCGCCGCTTCTTTATAACTCAACCCTTCCACGCTGATGAGCAGCAGTAACGCACGCTGCTCCACGGGAAGCTGGCTGAACATCGCCAGCATATCGTCGTTGATCAGCATCTCTTCCGTTGACGCGGCCACTGGGTTTTCATCGCCAGTAAACAGCGACAAAATGCGCTGATAGCGTCTTTTTCGCCGCTCGCCGTCAATGAATTGCCGGTAGAGAATAGAGAACAGCCAGCTGCGAAGGCTTTCTCTGGCCGCCAGATCCCTCTCGCGGGTAAACGCTTTCTCAAGACAGGACTGCACCAGATCCTCCGCGGCATGAGGATTGCGCGTGAGCCATAGGGCGAAACGCTGCAGATGCGGCAGCATTTCCCGTATTTCCTGTTCGCTCAGTTTTGACATGATTTACTCCACTGCGCGATGTTAGCCCCGGCCTTTGTAGCCCGTCATGCTGCTGAACACGCCATCACGCAATAGCAGCGCATGGAATAAAGCAGCGGTCAGATGCAGCACCACGGTGACGAACAGCAGCAGCGCAAGACAGGTATGCAAAGGCCGAAGCACGGCATAAAGCTCAATATTGTTTGCCACCAGCGCCGGTAACGTGATGCCTGCTCCCAGCGTCACAGGGTAGCCAGCAGCAGAAAGCATGGCCCAGCCCACCAGCGGCTGAGCCACCATCAGAAGATAGAGCAGCCAGTGGGATAAATGCGCCAGCGCCACCTGAAAACCCGGCAGGTGCGCCGGGAGCGACGGTGTTTTATGGCGAAGGCGGAGATACACCCTCAGAATAACCAGCAGCAGAATGGCGACGCCAAGCGGTTTATGCAATGAGTATAAAAAAGCGTGTAATGCCGACACCGTGGACACCATCCCCACGCCGATAAACAACATCGCCACGATCATCAGCGCCATCGCCCAGTGAACGACGCGCAGCAGAGGGTGAAAAAAAGTTACTTTGCTCATAAACCAGCCCCTTTATTTACCTGAGCTTCTTCGTGCGTGCGGCGATTGAAGGATGACGAATAAGCCGCAGAGCGCGCGCTAAGCAATGGATCGTCCGAGCCCGAAATGCCCTCTGGCAGTATCAGCGGATCGTAGTTGATGTCCCGGCAGTTGCCGTCGGCCTGATCTTGTGCGGACGTCAGCACCAGCGTGCCTGCGTTAAGCTTCTGGTGGCTGTCGGGCCAGGCTTTTGTCGCGTCATTGGTCGCGTCGCCCTTTTCAGCCACGCTGATAATTAAATCCCATTTTAGTGGCTCCTGCTGCAAGCGCTGCTTGATGTCCTGCTGAAGAAACAAAGGGTTCGCTTTGTCCTGCGCCGTCACCGGCACGCCGGGGGTTTGCGACTGCATACTCCAGCGCACGCCATGAACGTCCCCAGTTTTATTGGTAAATAAGAAGGCGTTCAGGCTGTTGTAACTGTCGCTCGCCCAGCTTGACGTTGGCACATAGCTCTTCACCCAGGCAAAAAACGGCTTCGCCTCCGGGTGGGCACTGATAAAAGCGTTCATTTTGGCCGGATCGGGTTTGCCCGTTTTAGGATCGGGCATACCCGCCATTTGCTGATCGTAGAAGCCCTGAGGCGTCGCGACGCTAAAGAACGGCAGCGCATTCATCCCGGTTCGCCATTCCTGGCCATCACGGGTGATAAACTGCAGCGCCATACTGCGCACTGGCACCGCACCATCAGGTGCATTGGGGTTACCGCCAGCAATTGCCAGGCGGCCAATGACCGGCGTATTGCCCGGCAGAAACACCGTGGCTTTTGACAGGGCGCTGGCGCTACCGTTGGAGTCAAAATACCCCACCACGCAGACACCTTTGGCATGATTGCGGCGATAACCGGGGTGCTCTCCACCCGTTTTTTCCAGCGCATTAACCAGCTTATCGGGAGATAAACGCCCCGGCGTCAGCGCACCCCACGCCCAGGCAAACAGCAGACAAAGGGCTAACGGAATGGCGACTATCACGGTGCCCCGCAGTAAAAATTGCTGCGGGTAGCGCAAATTTTTAAACATCGCGCAGAAAGACGGGCGGGGTTCTCGCATAGGTTCGGCTCACAATAATGAAATGGCATTTGGCTTTTGAGCACATAGGACGAACGAAATGACCATTTATTCCCAGGTCTTAAAATTTTTTTACCGCCGCATTCCACCATTAAAAGCAGGGGAATCGCCATTATTAATTTTCATATGTTCCGGGGATGATAATTTTAAAAACATGGGCTCAGCCTTTTACATTAATAGGCAATAATTTAAATCTTAAATAAAGAATAAACATTTGTTAGCAGACGTAACGAATGTGCCAGAGTAATTATTGCAGTCTCACACAGCCAGGTTTAAAATATAGAAACAAAGTAAAACTGCAAGTTAAAGACAAAACCATTTCACTTAGGGAGAACAAAAATAAACACCATTGTTATTTATGGAATAAAGCATTCCGCCATAGTCAACGCTGCAAGCATCGGTGCAAAGCTGCCCTATTGACAACGTTTGGCCTGCAGATTAATTTCCTTTCCACCCTGTAAGCCTGCAAGACAACTTACCCTCCTGTATCCACTGCAGGAAAATACTCCGACAACACCATTAACATCACGCTCAATATTAATTAAAAGAGAGTTATTATGTTTAAAAATCTTTCCATAGGCTCGCGAATAAGCGGCAGCTTTATCATTATTTTATTAACGCTGGTTGTGCTGACTCTGGTGGCAATTATGCAGGTGAATAAAATAAACAACGCGTTGATCGCCATCAACGATGTCAATAACGTCAAACAGCGCTACGCCGTTAATTTTCGGGGCAGCGTGCATGATCGTTCGATTGCCATACGGGACGTGACACTGGTTCCGGCAGGCGAGCTGCAGAGCGTTATCGAACACATCCGCAAGCTGGAGCAGGATTACCAGGCCTCCGTCCAGCCGATGGAAGGCATCTTTACCCAAGGCAGCGACGTGACAACCGAAGAGCGAGCTCAGTACGAAAAGATAAAAGAGGCTGAACAGCAAACGCTGCCGCTGGTGAATGAGATTATCGCTCTGCAGCAAAAAGGCGATGTGGAAGGTGCGCGCCAGGTCATCCTCAATCAGGCTCGCCCAGCTTTTGTTAACTGGCTGGCTACCATTAATGGTTTTATCGACATGGAGACGCAGCTCAACGACGCGCTGGCTAACACTGCACGCGGGATCGCCCGCACATTCCACCTTCTGATGCTCACGCTGGCGCTGGTTGCCGTCGCGCTTGGCCTGCTAATCACCTGGTCAACCACGCGCAAAATCACACTTTCCCTCGGCGGTGAGCCGGTTGATTTGCTACGGATGACCAACGCCATCGCCGCCGGAGATCTGACGCAAACACCTGAGCTGCGTAAAAAAGATACCAGCAGTATTCTGGCCTCGCTCAGCCATATGCAAAATGCGCTGCGCCAGCTGGTGCTTGAAGTACGCCAGAACGCAGAGGGTGTGGCGAGCGCCAGCGCAGAAATAGCCAAAGGAAGCAGCTCACTTTCTGCAAGGACGGAAAACCAGGCCGCGGCACTGCAGCAAACTTCAGCGGCGATGGACCAGGTGGCGAGCACGGTGCGGAACAATGCAGAAAGCGCGCAGTACGCCAGCAAGCTTGCCAGCTCTGCCGCCAGCGAAGTCGCCCAGGGGAGTGAAATGGTACAGGGGATCGTCAGCACCATGGAGGAAATTACTCAGGAATCCGTGCGTATTGCGGATATCACCTCGGTGATTGAAGGCATTGCTTTCCAGACCAACATTCTGGCGCTGAACGCCGCCGTTGAGGCCGCCAGAGCGGGTGAACAGGGGCGGGGTTTTGCCGTTGTCGCCACTGAGGTTCGCGCGCTCGCCCAACGTTCTTCCAGCGCCGCGAAAGAAATTAAAGGCCTGATTACCGGCTCAGTGCAGCGGGTAAATAGCGGTGCGCAGGAGATCGACCAGGCGGCGGAAACCATGAGCAAGATTCTAACCACCGTCAGCCAGGTGAACAGCATCGTCAACGAAATTGCGCATAACTCTGCCGAACAGGCGACCGGCGTTAATGAGGTTGCCCAGGCCGTGGCGCAGATGGATAAAAACCTGCAGCAGAACGTCGCGCTGGTCGAGGTGACGTCCTCGACAGCAACCTCTCTCGATACGCAATCTCGCGTTTTGCGGGAAACCGTCAGCGTTTTCCAGGTCGCGTCCTGAGAAAAAACGGGGAATCGTCATTCCCCGTTTTTTTATTTCGGGAAATTAATCACCAGGTGGCTGTTGTCGTCCTTATCGTTTAGCGAGCAGCCCGGGGCTTTACCGCTCGAGTCGAAGGACACCACAGGGCCGGGACGCATATCTTTAGGCCCTTGCTCACGGCTATGGTGAAAATGACCGCCGCCGCCCCAAACCAGCGTTTTACGAGCGCCAATGGCACGCTCTTCTTTTTCTGCCGCAGCGTTCCAGGCAATATTGAGTGCCAGCCGTTTGTTCATGTATTTGATGGCTTCCATCGGCGTTTTTGGCGCAGCGCCGGGAATATGGCGGTCAATGCCGGCGACGGAAATGCCGGCTTTGTGCGCTTCATAAAGCGCCCCGGCAACCTTATCCACCCAGGCCTCGCCGTGTTTTGACCAGGCGTTCATGATGAAGTTTTTTGTCGCCTCTTTGCCATGAGCCAGCGCTTCGCGAAACAAGGCGTTATCGCTGTACTTCACAAACTCTACCGCCAGCAGATCCACGCCAGCCTTTTTCAACTCGGGAATGGCATGCCCGACAAATTCAGGGATCGCAAGCTGACCATGCACATCGCCCAGATAGGCAAGCTTGTTATCACGGAACAGGTTAGCCAGGGCCTGAACGGGATCGTTTACCGGTGGCTTAATTTTAATATCAGGATGGATCCTTCCGCTGACGTTAGGGGCGGCGGGCTGAACGCGATTCGACTGACCGACTGCAGAAAACATGGTTATCTCCGATGTTGGGATGTTTTCTGGTAAGTGGGTCACTGAAAATTGAGTTCCTGAAAACAGGATGAAAAAGATGTGTCTAAACGCAACACCCGGCAACTCAACTACGTTGCCGGATCGGGCGGGTTCTATCTTTTATAGTAATTATTCAGGCTTTTGATGTAGTTCATACAGCCCATCACGCTGGGATCCGTGCTGGTATATTTATAGTCCTTGATGATGCCTTTACTGTCGGTAGAGATCTGAATTTTGCAGCTATAGTTAACCGGCACAAACGTGGTTTGTGTTGTCGTGGCCTCAAACGGTTTGCCGTTTACCGTGCCAGTGGTCGTTTGCGGCGAGACATAAGGCTCGGCCCCCGTGCTGTTCGTTACCCACGTATAAACTTTTGTGTTGTCGAACGTTTGCTGATTATCGGGGTAGCCAAGAATTTTAAATGCGACGGTTTTATCCTGGCCCACCAGGCCACGTAAACCATCATCAAGCTGTTGAAAAGAAACGCATCCCGTCACCACCAACACGCCCGCCAGTACCCACTTTTTCATAGACACCCTGGGATTTAACCGTTTAAGCAGAATGAAGGCGAAAATGATCGCCAAATTGCGGTATTGCATCCCACCGCCGCCAGAACATATCAGAATGGCAACGCGTTGCGAGGCTTTAAGCAATGTCGTTTAACCGCTGTTTTCCTGTCTTTGATACTCCGTTATCATGGGCCATCTGCGGGACGATTCCCACGCACAGTTTACGCCGTATTAGTGAGCGATAATGAGAACCAGAAACATCACTAACCACTTAAAATTCAACGAAATGGATATCATCACTCCATGAGCACTAGCGAAACCTTCGACGCCCACACTCCCATGATACATTGGTGTGTTAACACTGATTATTAACGATTATTTCCCACCAGAGAATAAAAACCACATTTCAACCTATACTTTTGTAACCATATGATTTTACGAACATTGTTTGCTATACTCATCCAGCGTTATACTCCCTCTGTTTTTCCATCCCTCTAATAACACAGGGCATCTCCATGAGCCGATACCATGTATCCAGCAGTGAAGGTCAGTATGAGAAAGACTCTGGCGAGCAGGTTTTGGCTAATAAACTGGGTATCGCTGCTTCCGATGAGATGGATGAAGCGGAACTTGTCCTGTTAGAACAACTCTACCAGTCTGTTTTTGAAGAACAGTTCCCGGAAGGACAGCTCAGCGTAGCCCTGCTAAAAAGCTGGCACCGCCGTTGGTTAGGTAACCTCTACGAGTGGGCCGGGCAAGAAAGAACGGTAAACATCAGCAAGGGCGGCTTTATGTTTGCCCCTTCAGCGCAGTTGCCTAAACTGCTGAACGAATTTGACAGCAAATATCTGGCTCAATACACGCCGTGTAGCGGCATGGACGAAGAACAACTCATCACTGCCATCGCCATCACCCATGTCGAGCTGATACTCATCCATCCATTCAGAGAGGGAAACGGACGCCTGTCGCGACTATTAGCCGACGTGATGGCCGTTCAGGGAGGATACAAACCACTGGATTATCAAAGCTGGGAGCAGAACAAAACCCAGTATATCTCGGCTATCCATGCAGGCGTATCAATGGACTACGAGCCGATGAAACACGGGGTGAGAGAAGCATTGAGAAGGGGTTAAACCGCAAGACGTAAATGAGCGAACTTTTTGCGCGTCGCTTCTAGCGATGCTTCGATCTTCGCGGAGGACTGCCCTGTTTCAACAGCCGTAGATGTTGCTACTGAGCGAACAATGTCAGCACGAGATGGCTTAACATAATGCGCCTGCGTTTTTTTGCTATTGCTCATAATTACTCCTGAAAAGCAGAATCTGGGCTGAAAGACATCGTCCAAACAGTATACCAAAACTTCTACGCAAATTCACATCAAGCCCCGTCAAAGACTCACTCATCGGCCAAGCCCTTTAAGTAGTACATCAAGAATGAAACGGTTAGCTAAACGGGCAACATCCTTATCAGACAGGTAAGCAAATGAATGTTTCTCAAACGCCCCCTCAGCCTGCCCTTTCGGCTTTCTGGCACCGGGAATGATCTTCCCGTCCTTCGTTTTACGATCCTCAATACGTTCGGTAAGATACAGTTCAACTAATCCCTGTACGGTCAATTCGGGGATCTTAGCTTGTTCAGCTTCAATCGCACGCTGGAGCTTATCTTTTTTGAGTTCAGTCGCAGGGCACCGACCTTCCTGTCGGAGATGCTTTAATTCGTGGAGTTTAAGGCGTGCAGCGGCGAGAGAAGCCTGCGGGAAGTTACCAGTTTTAACCTGAGCAAGCTTGCCAGTCAGAGGGCTTAGAAAAAAGACTTAACCCCAGTTGCACCACAGGAGACACGTAAGCCTCGATTTTCGCCTACATCAGCCTTATCTTTGTCGCCCGGCTTCAATTTCTACCGCTTTAAACGAAAGTGGCTTTCCCTCTTGTTTTCCTGCCATAAAGACTCCGTTATCATGCACCTTATGCAGTCATGAACATAAATGTAGGTTGCGCTGTATGTGCCCATATTTTACCAGGCCATAGGTTGGCAAGTTACACTTTAACCTACATTTAAATGCAAAATTTCATGATATTCGATGAGACAACGTGAAACCTAATGATAACTACAACAATCACTAACTCATTAAAAATTAATAAGATGGATATCACAAACCGATGAGTACAATAGAAAATTTAGACTCGCACACCCCAATGATGCAGCAGTATAAATCAACAATCTTAACCTATTGATTTTAAATTAAGATAAATTCCATTATTAAATTCAAGCTACAAATGAGCTACAAATTACAAAAGCGATATACATATCGCTTTTACATAGGTTTTATTAAATTATGAGTATGATATTCTCCATGGATTCAGAAAATATTTATCAAAAAAATATCAAAGTCTTTTCTTGCTCTGTTTTATTTCACTTTTTAAATTTTCTGACATAACTGGAGAAAGAACGCTTTCTTCTTTTTTTGCAATTAAAGCCGGTATATTTATATTATCACAATCAAGATTATCTCCCCACCAATGCATGAATTTGTTCACTGCAGGTGTCATACCCTCTTTAACCTCATGATATTCATCATTAGTAAAAATAGAGGATATTAACTTCAAGTTATCAACTTCGATTTTCCTTACAACTATTATAAATATATCTTCTGTAGGAAACAAATCAGTTTCTTCCAAGGTAATATTTAAGTTATCAAGTATCTCACTCATAAGTACATTAACCTCATTGAATGCTTTTTCATATTTACCCATCATGGCGCTCCTTTTATTTTCATTTTTGCCAAACATTAGATAGAGGATATATTTTAAATGTCAAGTATAAAACAATAAAAAATTTATAAATCTTTTCATTATTACAGACATGAAATACAAAATCTTAATTGAGGTATAATCTCATATGGATAGCCTCCTTTGGTTTTACACCCTGATCCAGATATCATATATAAATGTTTTTTTTGCTCGTAATGCACACAATCGAAGCAGAAATTTCAGCACTTCGCCTGCACTACAGGAGAAGCTTTTAAAAACATTACAAGCGAAGCTTTCAGCATTTTTGAAAACACAACTGCTACATTATTTTTTCTTTATTATAACTGAAGCAAGGGCTAACCCTGCGAAGCCGCTGCGCTTGCTTCTTCGAGTTCCCCTTGCTTTTCTGCCCTTCGGTTAGAAAAGGAAAACCAAGCCTACTCGTCAAGCTTTAATAAAATTAACTATTACAGAGTAAAACCGAACCTGCATTTATTCATGCGATTCGTAATTATTATTCCAATTTTCACATCGTTAATTCAAGCTGAACCTTACGCTTTTTATAGTTGAACCCGTTATAATTTCCGCCAATTAATCATTACCGGAACACTGAAAACAATGTTCCATGATTTGGCGACAAACTCAATAAAATCAAGGTCATAGCGATATAAATCATCGGTTAACTTACTGATTAACAGAGCCGTTTTCTCAGCACTCAGATTACTGTCCGATCCGCCATTTTCAGGCTTTGACTTGCCTTTATTCAGAAACTCGCTGATATGATGGTCAACGGTCATCTGATGGAGGTGCAAAGCCAGAGCAATCATGTCCGAACTTCAGCCTCTGAAGCCAGAATAATGGCTTTCATACGATATCTGACTTATTGCCACGACTGGAATAATGAAAAGGTTCAAGTTCAGCTTTTTGTTGGTCAGTAATGAATATTTTCACTGTGAGCAGCATGAACTCATGCTGCTTAAATATCATGTATATTCAATAATTAAGGGTGTAATCACAAATATACTATTCACTACCAAAATTAGAGGAAGACATACCTCTGATTAAAAGCCATGAAATTTAAATACTCTCATATTTTATTGATCATGCAATACTCGCCATCTGGCGGGGAGATAACAGAGTAATTATATCAAGATGAAAACTTACTCAAAGAACGAGCCACCTCTAATCACCACTAATTAAAATACTGATTTATATCAATTCTTTGTATGTACATACTACAATTTGCTTGCTATTCTATAGCATCTTATATGGGAGGTATGGATGCAAAACAATACATTTAATCTATCTCAGTATTCAAATGATCGCCATAGAGTCATTACTCCAATTGATTTAGCAACAAGATTCCCTGAAGTTCTTGATATTTCAATTAGTAGATATAATACAGAAATTGATTTATTCAGACAATTAGCTAACAATTCTTCAAGTAGCCATGAATTACTCAAATATATCAGGGAAAGTGGATTCAATGCGAAGCAAAGGATGACTTTGTTAAAAATATTTCGCAGGTGTGTTTGTCCAATTGTTGATACGGAGATGGCGAAAAAACTCAAAGTCGCTACAGCAACTCTTGTATTAAATTATGGTGAATATTTCAAAGATATCACAATTGTGCAAAATCAGTTCAATAATTTTTCCCCCGCACATAAAGCGGCATTAGCTGCTTTAGTAGGTGAATATGATACACGTGGACAATCAGGATACATACTTACTGGCTGGTTTTTTGATTGGTTTAACCAAACGTTTTCAGGCCAATTCAGTATAAGTGGCCCTCGTGGTGCAGGCAGAGATATTGAACTCAGGACATTGTATGATACTTATGAGGGAGATTTCCCTTGTGACTTTGTAATCACTGATAATAATAATAATGTTTGCGCGATCGGATTTGCTCGATACGATGCGACGAGAGGTGGTGCACAGTCTGATGATCGTACCGGAGGAAATGCCGATAAGGTATCAAAAGCTTCTCAATTTTGTGCTACATATGGACACCGGTTCAGAATTATATTCCTTTCTGATGGTCCTGGGTTGGCTCATAATGACACATGGACTGAGGCTTGCAGATTAGATAATTCTTGGGATGGAGCGGTAAGAGTCACTACACTCAAAACCGCACCTTATCGAATTACTGCTGATTGGCTTTTAGGTCTCGATACGCCTTCTGAATTTCCGCCAATTCATTTTTAGACACCGAAGCGGTTAATTCATCCACATAAATATTAAAGTCATTTGATACATATTCATGACGGGCTGTTTCGTTAAGTGACAACGGCAGCTCCGTTTGCTTATTCAAGGATGTGTTCACATAATCCCCCATTGGAGCGCGACCAATAGCAAATCTTTTCATAACTGTTTTAGCAGCAAAAAGTGACTCATCAATCCCAATCCATTTACGTTGCAATAAACTTGCAGCGTGTAGTGTTGATCCAGAACCACAAAAAGGATCAATAACTAAATCTCCTGGATTACTACTTGCTCCAACAATCAACTTCATCATGTTAAAGTTTTTTTCAGTCGGATAACCAGTCACTAGAATTGATTGATGATGAGCATCACGAAACTCTTCCCAATAATCAGTATAACCAATTGATTTATCGTCAGTTAAATAAACTTTACGCCGAGGATTTCCAGTCTTTGACCAATGAATATCACCTGAGGCATCTAAAATATCGAGTTTTTCAGGTGTATATTGCCAATGTTTTCCTGGTGGAGGTAGCATTCCCTTCCACTCACCACCAGTTGCACCATGGCGAACTCCTGGAGCATGGATAGGAACAAGTTTAAATTGTCCTTTGCTATCAGTTTTAGGGTATTCTTTGGCAAGCCATTCAGCATCTGGTTTCTTGAGGGGACGATTCCATATATATTTTTTCCCTTTACTGTAGCAAAGAATATAATCATTTAAATTTGCAAAATTATTTTTTGTTGAATTCTTACTACTACATTTTCGGCGAGTGATTAGATTAATAAATCTTTCTCTACCAAAAATCTCATCTAAGAGACATTTTAACTCTCCCAACATTTGATGACCTATATGGACATAAATAGTACCATCATCGTCCAAAATTTCTCTCATCAAAATCAATCTTCTACGCATGAACTCCAAATAGGCAGCTTCGGTCAAACAATCATCGTAGGCATGTTCATTTGATCTACTTGAAAACCCCATCCCTGTGGCATAAGGAGGATCAAGATAAATAAGTTTCGCTTTTTTCCCTTCTACCATGAGACGATTTAAAGCAAGCGAATTATCAGACCAGATAAAACTATTAGGTAAAATCAGAGAACTTTCTTTAGCAAAATCACTTCCAACTCTTAGATATTTTGTATCTTTCTTTTGCAGAATGATTGACTCATCCATTTTACCTGGATAGTTGAGAGTAACCCGTGCGCCAATGGGAGGGAGTGCGGGTTCTAAATCACATGCAACTGCTCTCTGAGAAGCAGGCCCATCAATTTCTTTCTTATTCAACCCAACAGCCATTTTGAAAAATCCGGTAACCAGAAGTTAAGCTTATCATACCTCGAAAAAAAAATTCGCGCAAATAGAAAATAATTAAAAAACCGAATCCTTCATTTATATGCATTGCAATCGTAAAAAATAAGATTGTCAGAATTATCGATTTATCGAAACTAATACCATCCAATAGAAATAAAACAATTCAAAATAGCACTTTTTGATAAATGTTATTTTTCTTATATAAAACATCAAATTAAATTAATATAATAAAAAGAAAACGCTTGCGTAATTTTTCTATATTAAAAATAAATTTGATTTATACTTATTTAATAATATATATTCATTTAACCAAAACAATAAAGGAGAATAAAAATGAAAAAACACAATTACCCAACACTGACAAACTATCTTGCCAAAACCAAAAAGAATGTAGATCTCTATAGATTATATAACCCACAATTTTCTGTATTCGGAAAAACAGTAAGTGAAGAGCAGGATTTTTATTTTTGTTACTTCTCCAGACATATGATTACTCAGAGAAATATCTTAACCCTCTTTTCTATTCATACTTTTCTCTCTTACAACATAAGCAAGAAAGAGACAATTAAATCATTTGTTCATTTTCTCAGAAACGCAAACCATGACGCCTTCAACAATGCATTCCAGTTTCGCGGGTGCAATATCATTTATCAAAACAAGAAAAGAGAAGTTAAAGAGATCTCATGGTTTTCATTCTCACGGATCTATGACGATATCGTCAAAATCAAAGAGTATAGTGCTAACAATGAAATTTATAACAAATTCGCAGCTTAATAAAGGAGAATAGCCATGACAATGTATACAATAGATAATTTGTTTTGCAGTTGGACCAGAGAGAACGTCCATGATTGTATCAAAGCAGGAATCGACATTAATTCATTAAATGAAGATGGTCGTAATGCTCTTTTCTTTTGTAATCATGTGGACGCTGTAAAAGCAATGATTGAAGCAGGCATAGAAATAAACCTCACAGACCGTTATGGTAATAACGCACTGTTCTGTAACACTAACCCCAAAATTCTGGAATTGTTAATCCATTCAGGCATTAATATTCAGCATAAGAATAATAAAGGTCAATCCTGCCTTCACACGAAGCGCAATGATATAAAGTGCGCGGAGATCCTTTTTAACTCAGGAGTAGATATTCACAGTATCGATAATAAAGGCCAGACCATTCTGTATAATCTCTACTTCGAGGATATTTTTGATTACTGGATAAAAAAAGGCTGTAATATTAATCACACTGATCATAATGGTAAATCAGTACTCGATTTGTCTGTGGACAATGGAAAGTGGCATTACAAATCAAACGTCGGTGCTCTTATCCGTCATATAGATAAAATCGATAGCACACCTGTTTTAATCAGACATATCACCTATAACTCTTTAGAGCTTATTAAATTCCTCAAACAAAATGGTGTTAATTTCATGCTTGCAGAGCATTGTACAGTTGAATTATATGTTAAAGACATGAGATCAATCTTTAACGAAATAAAACAACATATCGAAATAAAGCACACACAGTTTTATAATTGTCGCAATGAGCATATTGGTATCTACACCGGCATAGAGAGAGTGAAATGGTTTATCCGAAATGGTATCCGAATGGACGACGATATACTCAGACAGCGTTCTGACTCCGATAAGATTTTTTCTTATATCGCAGGAAGAGAGAAAAAAGATCTGTTAAAAGAAATGAAGCCAGAGTTCCCCCGTGCGCCTGTGCGAAAAAGACTCTAAAATTCAGAAGTGAACACCCTTCTTCTAAGTCTGAAAGGTTTTATTTCATGATAACTCAGTTTATAAGTCCTCTTGGGTATACTATTTGTTAAATGGTATACCTTTCTTAATCCAGCCAATTAAAATATTTACCCCACAACAACTTGACTTATTCACCTCATCAGTTATCTGTAGTAATAAACATGCAATAAAAGGATAACTATGAACAGTGACATGAGTAATGATGATGATATAACCAGAGTATCAAAACGCGGTAAATTCCATACTGACAAACTTCCTGATAATGAAATACGAACTCACTGCATCAGTGTCAGATTAAATGAGGAAGAGTTAATTATTCTCGACAGTAAGAGAGGCCAGTATAAAAAAGGAGAATGGCTTAGAATGGCATCTCTGAATAAACTCCCACCGGTTCTGCCTGAAATTAATCGTGAAGCATGGGTTAAACTCGGCAACCTTTCGCAGGATTTAAACCACCTGCTGAACCATCTCGACAGCAAAAGCCCTGACAGCGAACTGACCCGTACAGAACTCTTTGCCCTGCGCAGACAAATAAAAACTCTTCGCGATCACCTTATTCCTACAACCTTTCTGGAGCCAGACCGATGAAAGGCATGCAGAAAATAAAAAGGGGTAAACAATTCACAGGTGTGGTTATTTATAGCCTGAAGTCAGGTTCTCACCACAAAATCACGCCTTATGTCATCGGTGGCAACATGACGGGCAGCACTGCTGCTGAGCTTATAAGTGAATTTGAAGGCACCCGACTGCTGCGTCCCGATGTCGCCAAACCTGTCTGGCATAATTCGCTTCGCCTGCCAAAGGGTGAGAATCTGTCAAACAGACAGTGGGCAGCATTCGCTGACGATTATATGGCCCGAATGGGCTTCACTGACACCCATCTTCGCTGCTATATCATGCACGATGATCCGGATGGGCAGCATATTCATATCATTGCAAGTCGTATTAACATGGTCGGTGGAAAACTCTACCTGGGGAAAAATGAAAATCTTATCAGCACGCGGATTATCAGTGAGCTGGAGAGAGTACACGGTCTCACCGAAACTACGAGTGTAACGGGTAGTCACCGCCAGGATAATAGGAAGCCTTCCCGTAATGAACTGATGATGGCAGAACGCACAGCAGCTCCCTGCCCTAAGTCACAGTTGCAGGCCCTTATCGACAATGCATTAACCCCCCGTCCCGATTTACTATCCTTTGTTCGATTACTGGAACAGGAGGGAGTGAGCTGCAAACCCAATATCGCCACAACGGGTAAAATGAATGGATTTTCATTTCAGTACCAGGGCATCGCCTTTAAAGCCTCTCAATTGGGTAAAAAATATGGCTGGCCTTCCCTGCAAGCACTGATTGATTTTACGCCAGAGCATCTTACTGTACTGAAAGAAGCACAAAAGCCGACAGAACCTAAAATTGCGCCAGTGCCAGTGCCAGTGCCAGTGCCAGTGCCAGTGCCAGTGCCAGTGCCAGTGCCAGTGCCATCATGCGAGTCTGAAGAACAGGCTGCAAACCGGAAAACGATTCTGGAGAAAATCCATCAGCTTGATGAAAAAATTCGTCTGGAAAGACAAATGGAAACAGTCAGTGTCATTCAACTCAGGAGCAAACTGTACAATACAACCCGCCAGATACCCCGCCAGCGTCGCCTGAAGGTGTGGCTTTTATTACTCAACCAAATTGTTGTACTTCTAAGGCGCAGGGGAATGTCACTGCTGCATGCCACAACACATCCTTTCCGCAAGATTCTTCATCTGCACCTGTTAGCGCCCGTTCCTTTCACAGCCAGTCATTCTCCTCAGGAACAATCAGTTAGGAATAACCAGCACCACACACCATAAGGTGTGATAGTCCATAACGAAATGATAGTCAATAAATTATTGATCGTTTGTATAGATCGATAATGCAATTATGATAGTCATGAGCTATCACGAAGTAATCATCGATCGGTACAAGCAATTTTACTAAAGCGGGTCATTCATCGAAAATGTTCAAAAATACATCATCTTAAATCAGTCCTTGGAGTCACGATGGATAATAAAACGATTAGCTGCCCCTTCTGCTTTACACAAAGCCCACATGGTGTGCGGGTTTGCAAAGGCTGTCATGCAAAAGTGGCCTATGGTGAAAGCCCGCTCAGTGTGGCATTCTTGTTTCAATTCGTGGCATTAGCTATCGCCTGGTTAGTATTTTCATTAACCGGCAGCACTCCTGTCTCAGTCATTACGTTTTTTGCCAGCGTCATTATTCTTATCTGCATTATTAAAAAGAAATATGCAGACAGAGTTATTTTTATACGGTGATATTAATTTTACACCACCGCAAACATAAAAAACTAATATGAGATAACTTATGAACAGATTCATGATTTCTGTGTTTTTTATTTCTTCTTTCCTTATTTCTGGTTGTTCAATATCAGGCAATCAGCAACTGAAAAAAGAAACATCACAAAGTCTGCAGTCTAAAATCATCAAAAATAAAACAACGAAATCAGAAATCATTACCGCATTAGGTGAGCCCGAAACCAGAACCACACTTGATAGTGGCAATGAGGAATGGATTTATTCGATGGATAACAATCAGTTTGATACCACTACATTCATTCCCGTGATTGGACTGCTGACAGGGGGTTCACAGACGCAGGCCAAAACGCTGGAAATCGAATTTAAAGGCGAAACGGTCAGCAATTGGACGTTCTCTAAAAACAGCAGCAAGATGAAAACCGGTCTTATTCAATAACGTACTCTACAGTCTGGGATTATTTTATGAAAACATATGCATTTACCACACTCATTGCGTCCATTTTTTTGCTGAGTGGCTGTACCGGTGAACCGTCTGAGCAGGATATTTACACTGCGATGAATAAGGTCGTGGAGCAGACGAATGCCATCGTTAAATCCATAGCAGGTAAAGATGTCCCGAAAGACGCACTGCGCGAATTAAAATCAGTCAAAAAGCATGACTGCGTAGAAGTCTCTGATAAAAGCTATAAATGCAATGTGACGGCTATTGTCGATAACGAAAAGCGTACTGCTGCTGTAACCCTTGTCAAAACGGATGATGGCTGGCAGGTCGTTGATAAGTAAACCCACCTTAAAGCCATCACGACAGGCGGGACGCCAACTGGGTGGCTCCTGCCTTTTTAATACTCGCTTACGACCTGCCGGAAACGCCAGCTCCATTTCTCTCCACCATTCAGCATCCCATTCCTTGTACACGCTGCTGCCGCTATCAAAGTCTTTTCCTGATCACTGAGACTGGCGGAGTATAAGCCAGAGAGCCTGCAATGCGTTTCTTTTCATACTGAGCCAGCAAATCAGCATAAATATGCTCTGCTTCGTCCAGATTGCCTGAAATATAATTCACAAGTGAATTCAGGCAATGCAGCAACGTGTCGCTATTTGCAAGCTTCCTGAGCAGCGTTGTGTTCAGAGTCGAAACGACTCCTGTAAACATCTGCATAATATTATCTACGTGATAACATGAATTACGGTACTGCGCCCGTGAATAAAAATACTTCAGATGATACCCTGCGAAGAGAACATAAAGTTTTTTATAAAAGGCATTGTTATTAACGCTGTTGTGATGATGGGTTATAAATTTATCAACAACATGTATAAATTTTTCCTCCTGTGATAAAACATTAATAGCACTCATGATTTCCTCCATTCTTTTGTTTTTATAATTAAGTACTATCATCTTAAAAATTAAAATCAATAGTAAAATTAAAATATTTTATTATTGATATATATTTTACCCCCCCATAAGTAAAAATAGCTTTTACTGTACTATGGTGTGTCTTCCCGACTGTATTACTATTTCATATTTCAATTATCAGAGTTATTTCCCTATTGCTGATAAGAAACCCACAGGAATATTTTTTGAGAGCGTGCTACGCACTGGCTTACGCCCCTACTACCGATAAATGTTAATTATTTTTACCAAACAGTTGAAAAATCGTAATTTTGTCTCCCTGGCAGCGCCGCTGAGTGCCCACAGCACTCACTCGCTGAAGCAGAAAGGATTTTTCCGAAGGGTCCCGGCGTGAGCCGTAGTCAGCAGAAGGGTAAAATCATGTATCTGTGTTCGCTTTCCCGATCAACTCAGACTCCTGATTTTTTTGCGCGAAGCGTATTTATACTTTCAGAAAATACTGTAGTAATGTTCTGAAGCCCAATGGCGCAACATACAGTTGCGCAGGCTTCATTTCAGAAATGATATTATGTAAGAAAAACAACAATAAAAGTATTTTCATCAGGTACACCAAGGCCTTGAGTGTCGATCTAATGTAAAACTGTGGTTTCTTATTTCTTTATCACTCTTTTATCTTGCAGATCAAAATAGGAAATTAATCAATAAAATCATATCATTACGCAAATTCTGCTGTTGTTAATTTCAGCACCAAAAATTATTAATTACATACCAGGTGATGGAGAAATTTAGTACCCCTTGTTTTAAATCTGATAACCCATTACCCCCTACTAAATAATAAACTTAAAATTTAAAAGTAAATATAATTAAAATAATATCACTAACCAAGTTGACAAATGAATTAAACATGCCATATCTGTAATTACAAAAATAAAAAAGGAGCCATTATGTCAATCACAAGTGTTGTATTAACCAAAGAACAGAAATCCATTATTGCAGAAGCATTAGAGGTTATGCCCGAAGATCTGGAAGAGATAAAAATTAAAGCAACCAGCTATAAAAAGACGTCCTTCAGGGACGATTTCTCAATGATCTTTAAAGGTAATATGGCGACACTCGCCAGAATGGATTTGACGCCCACAGCATTTAAAATTGTGCTTTATCTCTTCTCAGCCATTGATTACGGTAATATTATTCCTGATTTTTCACAGTCACGTACTGCTAAAGAGCTTGGACTGAATAAATCAAATGTTTCACGTGCATTCAAAGAGTTATTTGGTAGGAAAATACTTATTCGTGACACCATAGATAATCAGGTATATCTGAATTCAAACTTGTGCGTTAAGGGAATTCCTCGTCGTTTCAATGAAGATCTGATGGATAAATTCAGAAAATCCAGACTGGAGACAGAAGACTTTGCCAATTCTTTTAATTTTTATCGTGCCGGGAGTAAAACAAAGCCGGTTAAAAAATCCAGAAGAAGATATCCTGAAGACGGAATTCCATTTGATTGAAATAATAAACAATGCTGTTGAAAATTTACACTTCCGCAGATAATGATTTCCCAATACAAATTCAACTTTATATTGGGAATAAAACTAATCATAAGATATCATTAAGTATATGACGTTCTTGTTCAACTTCACATGATTTAATCATCCCACTTAGTACTCTAACAAAAACGTCATTCCATTTCTGACGCTCTCTCGAAGTATGCCAGTTCTCAAACAACACTTTTTCAAGAGAGATCCAAATAACTTCTGCGCGAGAGGTATTTAATAGCTCCTTGAATACTTCGTCAGATACAGTAAGAGCATGAGAATAGATTTTATTATCAATAGTCCAGAAAGGCTCTGGCTTGGTAAAATCAGTCAAAGAAGCAAAAGCCAACCCACGGATCTGTGCTGCTTCCATTGTGCTGTTCACTTTATGATGATCCCGCCATGTTCTTAAATCACCTAAAAGATAATTTACTCGTTGATTCCTTGCCTTGCTGTCTTCTGCCTGGTATTGAATATAAGCAGGGCCATTACCAGTCTGGCGATAACGAGCCAATGTTTTGACACTTACACCAAGATAAAGGGCCGAAACTTCAGCACTCAGGGTTGCATCATCTGGCATACTACCAAATAGCCGCCATACTTCGGCGTATTCCCTTAAAGTATCAATAGTACTCATTCCTTATTCTCCTGATTTTCTGGCAATGGTGGGTACTTCGCCGAAGCCAAAAGTGTATTATACAATTCTGGTGACGTCATCAGCATATGTAGCTCAATCAGTTGAAGAGCTTCAAATACCCGCTCTTTATCAGGCTCAGCATATCTTTCAGTAGGGTCTGTGGTATTACGGTGGTTAAGCAATCTTTTCACCACTGCATACGAAGTAAGCCCTTCTGCAACTCGACCAAAGGTTCTTCTTAGATCGTGCATTCCCAGCTTCATTATTCCAGCTTCCTGGCAGATATACTCGCGCAAGCTTTTACTGTCAGAATAATGTCCAACCTTGCTTCGTGATGAACGAGCCGGAAAAACCCATTTGCGTTTATCTGCCCGTATTTCGGTATCGTTGACGATATCTCGTCGGTCTTCCAGAATTCTCTTTGTAGCATCACAGATTGGAAGCTCATGGTCGTTACGATTTTTCGTGTCGTAAAAGCGAATAACCCGGTTTTCGAGATCGACATAGCTTGTCGTTCTGACTTCCTCTTCTGTCAGGGCCTCTCGCCAGCACAGTGTTGCTGTCTCTTCTTTCCTGGCTCCTGTCAAAATGGTCAGCAACAGATAATCACAACCCAAGCGATTAAAACCTCGCTTATTGTGTAATGCACCTAGAAACCGTCCCAAAGTATCTTTGGGGGACAATGGATTTCGTACGCCCTTGGCACGATAGCTATCTTCCAGCTCAGATCGTGTTCTGAACTTCTTCTGTACCTTTAAAATTGAAAAAGGATTATAGGACAACGAAGGTTGTCGTTGCTGGGTCTGAGCATTCCCAGCTTCTATCTCGATTGCGTGTTTTACAGCAACATTGGCCCACCTAAAAGTCTGTTCTGCTGCTGTTCTGGCTCTTGAAGCAATCTCGTCAAACTTCCGAAGGATTTCATTACCAGTAAGATCCTTGATTCGAAGGTTCTGCCATTCTTTTAACCGACTCTCAGCTTTGTCTAACACATTGAGAGTGTTTGGTTTAGCAGGTTTGGTTCTGCCAAGTAAGTGACTCCTGTATTGGGCAAAAGCTTCACTCACAGTCAATTCAGCCAGATCGAGTTCCCTTTTAATCTTGTTGGGATTTCTCTTTGTTGCAATCATTGTCTGAACCAGCTGCCGAGCTGCCTCACGGGCTTGATCGATACTTGGAAAATCAGACACATTTCCAACCTTTACTTTCAAGACAGAGCTTGGCTTCTTACCCTCACTGACATTACGATCTGACGAGGCTACTCTTCGCTGGATTACATAGGTTTTTTTCGTCAAACTGACCTTCACACCGAAACCAACAGGCGAATCTCGATGATCGTCAAAAACTATGTAAGGTTTTTGGTCAGGGTTAGCTTCGAAAACGACTTTTCCAGAGCTACTGAGCTCAGGCTTAACATTGATACTTAACTTATTGATAATAAAAGCCTGATTGAGAGTTGTTTTCAAAGTATCACTACCATTTGTAGCCCAGAGAAGGAGTAAAACCAATCTATCACGTCTTGGGCTACAAGTGAGCTACAAATTTTTGGGTTTATGTGGGTTTAAAAGGGTTTTACCTGGGGCCACATGAGCACTTGAAAGAATTAAAAAACGAGCAAAATCAATATGAATGAGTCTATTGACAAGGATCTATCAGACCACACGCCAATGATGCAGCAGTATCTGCGTCTTAAGTCAGAGCATCGTGACATTCTGCTGTTTTACCGCATGGGTGACTTCTACGAACTGTTCTATGACGACGCAAAACGTGCTTCTCAGCTGCTGGATATCTCCCTGACCAGGCGCGGGGCTTCTGCAGGCGAACCTATTCCGATGGCGGGCGTGCCTCATCACGCGGTGGAAAACTACCTGGCTAAGCTGGTGAATCTCGGCGAGTCCGTGGCTATCTGCGAACAAATTGGGGACCCGGCAACCACCAAAGGGCCGGTTGAGCGTAAAGTCGTTCGCATCGTTACGCCGGGTACCATCAGCGACGAAGCGCTGTTACAGGAGCGTCAGGATAACCTGCTGGCGGCTATCTGGCAGGACAGCAAAGGCTTTGGCTATGCGACCCTCGATATCAGCTCCGGGCGCTTCCGCCTGACCGAGCCGGAAGACCGTGAAACCATGGCCGCCGAGCTTCAGCGTACCAATCCAGCCGAGCTGCTGTATGCGGAAGATTTTGCCGAGATGAGCCTGATTGATGGTCGCCGTGGCCTGCGTCGCCGTCCGCTTTGGGAATTCGAGATTGAAACCGCGCGCCAGCAACTAAATCTGCAGTTTGGCACCCGGGACCTGACCGGTTTTGGCGTCGAGAACGCCCACCATGCGCTATGCGCCGCCGGCTGCCTGTTACAGTACGTCAAAGATACCCAGCGCACTTCTCTGCCGCATATTCGCTCCGTGACCATGGACCGGCAGCAGGACAGCATCATTATGGATGCCGCCACCCGACGTAACCTCGAGATCACCCAGAACCTGTCTGGCGGCGTGGAAAACACGCTGGCCTCGGTGCTGGACTGCACCGTGACGCCAATGGGCAGCCGTATGCTCAAACGCTGGCTGCATATGCCGGTGCGTAACGTTGATGTGCTCACCAAGCGGCAGCAAACTATTGCGGCCCTGCAGGAGCGCACCACAGATATTCAGCCTACGCTACGCCAGGTCGGCGACCTGGAACGTATTCTCGCGCGCCTGGCGCTGCGCACCGCTCGCCCGCGCGATCTGGCTCGTATGCGTTATGCCTTCCAGCAGCTGCCCGCCCTGCGTGAAACCTTGTCGGACGTAAGCACCGACTATGTGCAAACCCTGCGCGAGCAGATGGGCGAATTTGCAGAGCTGCGCGAATTACTCGAGCATGCCGTTATCGAATCGCCGCCGGTGCTGGTGCGTGACGGCGGCGTTATCGCCCCCGGCTATAACGAAGAGTTAGACGAATGGCGCGCCCTGGCCGATGGCGCAACTGACTACCTGGATCGGCTGGAAATCCGCGAGCGCGAACGCCTGGGCCTGGATACGCTGAAAGTTGGATTTAACGCCGTGCACGGCTACTACATCCAGGTCAGCCGCGGCCAAAGCCATCTGGTGCCGATCAACTATGTTCGCCGCCAGACGCTGAAAAACGCCGAGCGCTACATTATTCCTGAGTTGAAAGAGTACGAAGACAAGGTCCTGACCTCTAAAGGCAAAGCGCTGGCGCTGGAGAAACAGCTTTACGATCAGCTGTTTGATTTGCTGCTGCCGCACCTTGAAGCGCTGCAAAAAAGCGCCACCGCACTGGCAGAGCTGGACGTGCTGGTGAACCTGGCCGAGCGCGCTTATACCCTGAACTACACCTGCCCGACGCTGACCGACAAGCCCGGCATTAAGCTGGTCGGTGGCCGCCATCCGGTGGTGGAACAAGTGCTCAGCGAACCGTTTATCGCTAACCCGCTAAACCTTTCCCCTCAGCGCAGAATGCTGATTATTACTGGCCCGAACATGGGCGGTAAAAGTACCTATATGCGCCAGACCGCGTTAATTGCTCTGCTGGCCTATATCGGCAGTTTTGTGCCGGCGCAGCAGGCAGAAATCGGCCCGGTTGACCGCATTTTTACCCGCGTGGGCGCTGCCGACGACCTGGCTTCCGGTCGCTCAACCTTCATGGTGGAGATGACAGAAACCGCCAACATTCTGCACAACGCCACGGAAAATAGTCTGGTGCTGATGGACGAGATTGGCCGCGGCACGTCGACCTATGATGGCCTGTCGCTGGCCTGGGCCTGTGCCGAAAGCCTGGCCAACCGTATTAAGTCACTGACGTTGTTCGCTACCCACTATTTCGAGCTGACCACGCTGCCGGAGAAAATGGAAGGCGTAGCCAACGTTCATCTGGATGCCGTGGAGCATGGAGATACCATCGCCTTTATGCACAGCGTGCAGGACGGCGCAGCCAGCAAAAGTTACGGTCTGGCCGTAGCCGCGCTGGCGGGTGTGCCAAAAGACGTGATCAAACGTGCGCGCCAGAAGCTACGCGAGCTGGAAAGCATTTCCGGCAATGCGGCCGCAAGCCAGGTGGATGGCACACAAATGTCACTGCTGGTTGCGGCAGAAGAGACATCTCCGGCCGTAGAAGCGCTGGAAAATCTCGATCCGGATTCACTTTCTCCACGCCAGGCGCTGGAGTGGATCTATCGGCTGAAGAGTTTGGTGTAGCCGTTACCGAACAGCAGGCATAAAAAAAGCGGTGATTTGCATCACCGCTTTTTTATTTGAAGAGTCGATTATTCGCGGAACAGCGCTTCGAGGTTCAGCCCCTGAGCCTGCAGAATTTCACGCAGGCGGCGAAGGCCTTCAACCTGAATCTGACGAACGCGTTCACGAGTCAGGCCGATTTCACGACCCACATCTTCCAGCGTCGCAGCTTCATAACCCAGCAGACCAAAACGGCGAGCCAGTACTTCACGCTGTTTAGCGTTCAGTTCGAACAGCCACTTCACGATGCTTTGTTTCATGTCATCGTCTTGCGTGGTGTCTTCCGGGCCGTTGTCTTTCTCGTCCGCGAGGATATCCAGCAGCGCTTTCTCAGAGTCACCGCCCAACGGGGTGTCTACCGAGGTAATGCGCTCGTTGAGACGCAGCATACGGCTAACGTCATCAACCGGTTTATCCAGCTGCTCGGCAATCTCTTCGGCACTCGGCTCATGGTCGAGCTTGTGGGAGAGTTCGCGAGCGGTACGCAGGTAAACGTTCAGCTCTTTCACGATATGAATCGGCAGGCGAATCGTACGGGTTTGGTTCATGATTGCCCGTTCGATGGTCTGACGAATCCACCATGTAGCGTACGTTGAGAAACGGAATCCACGTTCTGGATCGAACTTCTCAACCGCACGAATCAGCCCCAGATTGCCCTCTTCAATCAGATCCAGCAGCGCCAGACCACGATTACTGTAACGACGGGCAATTTTTACCACCAGGCGCAGGTTACTTTCGATCATGCGTCGGCGGGAGGCCACATCACCGCGCAGGGCGCGGCGAGCAAAGTAAACTTCTTCTTCGGCTGTTAATAATGGAGAGTAACCGATCTCTCCAAGATAAAGCTGAGTCGCATCTAGTACACGCTGTGTTGCACCCTGTGACAGCAGCTCTTCTTCTGCAAGGTCGTTATCACTGGGTTCCTCTTCTACAAGGGCTTTTTCGTCAAAAGCCTCAACTCCGTTCTCATCATATTCCGCGTCTTCGTTTAACTCGTTAACTTTCAGCGTATTCTGACTCATAAGGTGGCTCCTACCCGTGATCCCTGGGCAATACACTCAATGAATGTTTTGCCGGTTTATCGCTGCGGCAAATAACGCAGCGGGTTTACGGATTTCCCCTTGTAACGAATTTCAAAATGCAATCGTGTAGAACTGGTTCCGGTGCTACCCATGGTAGCTATTTTTTGCCCCGCCTTAACTTCTTCTTGTTCCCGGACCAGCATTGTATCGTTATGGGCGTAGGCACTCAGATAATCATCGTTATGTTTGATGATGATTAGATTACCGTAACCGCGCAGCGCGTTACCGGCATATACCACGCGCCCTGCGGCGGTCGCGATAATGGCCTGTCCTTTACTGCCCGCGATATCGATGCCTTTGTTGCCCCCTTCGGTTGCCGCAAAGTTTTCGATAATCTTACCGTCTGTCGGCCAGCGCCAGGTTGAAATTGGGGAGCTGTTAGACGTACTGCTGACGGTCGGTTCGGTAGAGCTAACCACAGGTGCCGTTACCGGTGCTGTGACGACAGTCGCAGCTGGCTTATTGCCTGGTAACATTTTAGTAGCACTCTGTTCACCTGAATCCTCAGAATACGTAATTGTCGGTTTAGAAGCAACTACCCTGGTTGAGTTTTGTTCAACTGGCGTCGCGACGCCCTGCGCGCGGGCATCGGCGGCGGTCACCGCGTTCCCACCGGTGATTGGCGTGCCGGAGGCGTTGCCGACCTGGAGGGTTTGCCCCACTTCCAGACCGTACGGGGCCGGTACGTTGTTGCGCTGCGCAAGGTCGCGGAAGTCGTTCCCGGTGATCCACGCAATGTAGAACAGCGTATCGCCGCGTTTAACGGTGTAGGTGCTGCCGCCCGCGTAGCTCCCTTTAGGGATGTTGCCGTACTGACGGTTGTAAACAATACGACCATTTTCGGTGTGCACTGGCTCTGAAACGACGGGCTGAGCCTGAGGCTGACGAACCGGTTGAATCTGCGGCTGCTGAACAGATTGGATCTGAGGTTGCTGAATCGGGGCGGACATTGTCGGTGGCTTCGTCACCAGCAGGCTACCGGTTGAAGAGCCTGAAGGATTGCCGTTGCCGCCAACGGAACTGATGGGTGCCTGGGTGTTATTATTGCTTGTACAGCCTGCCAGCCAAAGGCTGGTCAGCGTTAACATCGCCGCCCGGCGTAAAGTGAAAGTTGGGCTTCCCGCGCTCATTTATCCCCCAAAATGATAACAACCAGATATGCATAAAACACTGTAGAAAAGCGGCGTAAACCACGCCAGCTTTTGCTGAATTCGGCTACGTTACGCCGAATCGGCAGCAAGAAAACCGGATATTTCCGGGTTATGCTAATTCGCCGCGCACTAAGGGCACAAAGCGAACAGCTTCTACCGTGTCGATTAAAAATTCATCCCCGTGACGCCGCACGCGCTTCAAAAACTGCCGGTCGTCCCCCACGGGTAAAACAAGAATGCCACCGTCATCCAGCTGCGACAGCAGCGCAGTAGGGATTTCCGGCGGGGCCGCTGTCACAATGATAGCGTTGAACGGCGCTTTTGCCTGCCAGCCCTGCCAGCCATCGCCGTGGCGGGTCGAGATATTGTGTAAATCCAGCTGCTTCAAACGACGTCTGGCGTGCCATTGCAGCCCTTTGATTCGTTCTACGGAGCAAACATGCCCCACAAGATGTGCCAGAATCGCGGTCTGGTAGCCCGAGCCGGTACCAATCTCCAGCACTTTTGACTGGGGCGTCAGTTCCAGTAATTCCGTCATCCTCGCCACCATATACGGCTGAGAGATAGTCTGGCCAGACCCAATAGGTAACGCGGTGTTTTCCCAGGCTTTGTGTTCAAACGCTTCATCGACAAACTTCTCACGCGGCACCTGCGCGATAGCCTCAAGAACCTGTTCATTCTTGATGCCCTGGGCACGTAATTGATCGAGAAGAGTTTGTACGCGTTTGCTTACCATTGCGCCTCAACTCCGGCCTTTTCAAGCCAGTGGCCAACGACTTCATGGGCGCTATGTGCGGTTAAATCGACGTGCAGCGGCGTCACCGAAACATAGCCTTCGTCAACGGCAGCAAAGTCGGTATCCGGCGCAACATCCAGTTTTTCCCCCGGCGGGCCAATCCAGTAAACCGTGTTGCCACGCGGATCTTCCTGCCGAATCACCTGGTCTGCCGGATGACGGCTGCCACAACGGGTCACGCGAATGCCTTTGATTTGGTCCAGCGGTAAATCTGGAACGTTGATGTTCAGAATGCGCCCGGTGCGCAGCGGTTCCCGAGCCAGCGCCCGGAGGATAGAGCAGGTGACCGCCGCAGCGGTTTCATAATGCTGATGGCCATCCAGCGAGACGGCAAGTGCCGGGAGCCCTAAATGACGCCCTTCCGTCGCCGCCGCAACGGTGCCGGAGTAGATAACGTCGTCGCCGAGGTTTGGCCCGGCGTTGATGCCCGACACCACAATATCCGGGCGCGGATGCATCAAGGCATTGACGCCGAGATAGACACAGTCCGTCGGCGTTCCCATTTGAACGGAGATATCCCCGTTGGCGAGGGTAAAGGTTCTTAGCGATGACTCGAGCGTCAGCGAGTTTGATGCGCCGCTGCGGTTTCTGTCCGGCGCCACCACCTGCACCTCGGCAAATTCACGCAACGCCTTCGCCAGCACCTGAATGCCAGGCGCATGGACTCCGTCATCGTTACTCAGCAATATTCGCATAATCACCCGCTGTGTTCATGAGTTCCCTGACAACGCTGGTGGCAAAGCTTCCCGCCGGTAACCAGAAGTTCAGCTCGACGGTAACATCATCCCACCAGTTCCAGCTCAGCCCTTTCGGCTGAACCAGCATCGCACGGCGTGCCGCTTCCACCCGTTCACGCGTCAACAACCCCAGCAGAATCTCTTCTTCCGCCACGGATTGCTGCTCAAAAGCCAGCGCTGCATTTTGCGTTCCCCACTCGCCATCGCCCGGCAGCGAAGCGGTGATCAGCAGTTCGCCGTCATTCACTCGCTGTTGCAGGCCAGGAAGTTCTTCCGGGGTCGCCACAAACCAGCTGCCGCGTCCTGCCAATTGTAGCGCATCGCCATCAACAACTTGATTAAAGTCTGTTTTTTTCAGGCGCTGGCTAACAATCTGATTAAACAACGCGCTGCGGGCCGCCGACAACCAAAAACTGCGTTTATTTCTGTCGCGCAGCGGCGCATTGCTTTCTGCCCAGCGCTTCGCCTGATGCAGGTTATTCCCGCCGATGCCAAAACGCTGACTGCCGAAATAGTTAGGCACGCCCTGCTCCGCGACGGCCTGCAGACGCTGCGCCATCTCGTGGCGATCGCTTACCTCGCGCAGCACGAGGGTAAAGCGGTTTCCCTTCAGCGCGCCTAAGCGCAGCTTGCGGCGGTGGCGAGCAAACTCCAGCACCTGGCAACCTTCGAGCGTAAAAGCGTTCATATCCGGCATCTCTTTGCCCGGCAGGCGAACGCAGAACCACTGTTCGGTCACCGCATGTTTGTCTTTTTGCCCGGCAAAGCTGACTTCGCGCGCATGAACCTTGAGGAATTTCGCCAGCGCATCGGCCACGAAACGCGTATTGCAGCCGCTTTTCAGAATGCGCAGCAGCAGATGTTCGCCGTCACCGTCCGGGCCAAAGCCCAGATCCTCAATCACCACGAAATCTTCCGGGCTGGCCTTGATCACGCCGCTACCCTGCGGCTTGCCGTGCAGCCAGGTCAGGTTCTGCATGTCCATTACTTGCTGGCCTTATGCAGCAGCGCGACGGCTTCGCAGGCGATACCTTCGCCGCGGCCGGTAAAGCCGAGTTTCTCGGTGGTGGTTGCTTTGACGTTGACGTCATCCATATGGCAGCCGAGATCTTCGGCAATGAAGACGCGCATCTGCGGGATGTGCGGAGCCATCTTCGGCGCCTGGGCGATAATCGTCACGTCAACATTACCGAGGGTAAAACCTTTGGCCTGAATCCGGCGCCAGGCTTCACGCAACAGTTCGCGGCTGTCCGCCCCTTTGAAAGCAGGATCGGTGTCCGGGAACAGCTTGCCAATATCCCCCAGCGCAGCCGCACCCAGCAGCGCATCGGTCAGGGCATGCAGAGCAACGTCGCCGTCGGAATGAGCCAGCAGCCCTTTTTCGAACGGAACACGAACGCCGCCAATAATAATCGGGCCTTCGCCGCCAAAAGCATGAACATCAAAACCATGTCCGATACGCATTATACATTCTCCGTTTGGGTTAACCGCGTAAGATAGAAAGCCGCCAGGGCAAGGTCTTCAGGGCGAGTCACCTTGATATTATCCGCCCGGCCGCTAATCAGTTCTGGATGAAAGCCGCAATATTCGAGGGCCGACGCTTCATCGGTAATGGTGGCGCCTTCATCCAGCGCGCGCAGCAGGCAGCTGCGCAAAAGTTCGAGAGGGAAAAGCTGCGGCGTCAGGGCATGCCAGAGATCTTCACGATCAACCGTATGGGCAATCAGCCCTTTGCCGGGTTCGCCCCGCTTCATGGTATCGCGAACCGGGGCCGCCAGAATACCGCCGACTTTGCTGCTGGCGGTAATCGCCAGCAGGTTATCCAGATCGTCCCGGTGCAGGCAGGGGCGTGCGGCATCGTGCACCAGCACCCATTCCGCATCGCCCGCAGCCTGAAGGCCAGCCAGCACAGAATCTGCGCGCTGCTTGCCGCCAGTCACCACGGTGACGCGAGGATGGATTGCCAGCGGCAAAGAGGAAAAACAGGTGTCGTTGGGGCTGAGAGCCACGATCACCTGACCCACACGCGGATGCGCCATCAGGCTGGCCACCGCGTGTTCGAGAATCGTTTTGTCGCCGATGTGTAGGTACTGCTTAGGACATTCCGTTTGCATACGGCTGCCGATACCGGCGGCCGGTACCACGGCAATTACGTCCGGGGAGGAGTCTGCCATGCCTTTCACTTATGCTGAGTTATCGATTATTTTGCCCGGCGTTGGAGGTATTACCGTTGGCTGCGCGTTTGGAGGCATCCGGCACCAGGCGATAGAAAGTCTCCCCCGGCTTGGTCATGCTGAGTTCGTTGCGAGCGCGCTCTTCAATCGCTTCCTGGCCACCGTTGAGGTCGTCAATTTCGGCAAAAAGCTGATCGTTGCGAGATTTTAGTTTGGCATTGGTTGCCTGCTGCGCAGCGACATCTTCGCTGACGCGTGTGTAATCGTGTACGCCGTTTTTTCCGAACCACAGCGAATACTGAAGCCAGACCAGCAAGGCCAGCAACAGCAGCGTTAGTTTACCCATCCTGCCCCCTGAAAAACGGCACAATCATCCCACAACTTTTTCGTCGACTCCACTGCGGTAAGCAACCTTGCCCGCCAAATCGCGCCAGAATTTACCACATAACGCGCATTCATGCGCGATTGCAGCAAGTTTAGCTTAACGTTGCCCATAAATAGTCTGTTACGGTTTGACGCAGTTCGGCACGGCTAGCCCATTAGCCACATAAAGAGCACGCCGAACATCAGCGCCACGGAGAGCAGCGTAGCCACACAGCTGAACAGCAGCTTGCCACGCAAAATGGAGTGCAAGGCAATACCCACCACCACCGCAACCGGCATCAGCGCCAGGAAGAATGGCCAGGTGTAGAGGAAGAAAAAGAGCGTGTTGGGGCCATAGACCAGGAAGGGAATACCTAGCGCCAGCAGCCACGACAAAAAGCCGATAAACGCCCCGGGCAATGACCAGGTGGTTTCCTCGACCGTCGGGCTGGGTTCAGCCTGAGATATAACGATATTCGTGCTGTTGCGCATAACTGATTTCATAACCCTGATGGCCGGAAGCGTTGTGCTTCCGGGCGTCTTCAGCAATTGATGATATCGTCGCGACGTAGCAGGTCTAATATTTGGGCCACTAAATTTGTTACTAATTGTTCGCCGTCTAAGTGAATTTCCGCCTTTAGCGGTGCCTCATACGCCGAATCAATCCCGGTAAAATTCTTCAGTTCCCCAGCCCTGGCCTTCTTGTAAAGCCCTTTAGGATCGCGCGTTTCGCAAATGGCCAGCGGCGTGTCCACAAACACTTCGTAGAAACGCCCTTCTCCGGCGCGCTCGCGCACCATTTGCCTTTCAGCCCGGTGCGGCGAGATAAACGCGCTGAGCACGACCAGGCCCGCATCCACCATCAGGCCAGCCACTTCGCCGACCCGCCGGATGTTCTCTTTGCGATCCTCATCGCTAAAGCCCAAATCGCTGCACAAGCCGTGGCGCACATTGTCACCATCAAGCAAATACGTGCTTACACCAAGTTTATGCAGCTCTTGCTCAAGAGCACCGGCGACGGTCGATTTCCCGGAGCCGGACAGGCCGGTAAACCACAGCACCGCGCCGCGGTGCTTGTGCAAGGCTTCACGTTGCTCACGCGTCACCGGATAAGCATGCCAGACCACATTTTCATCATGGTCGGCCATTATTTGCCTCCCAGCAGGTCACGCGCGCCCCAGTGCGGGAAGTGGCGACGCACCAGGGCGTTAAGCTCAAGCTCAAACGCGCTGTAGGCCGAAGGTTCCTGATAAACCTCTGCCTGCGGCTCGCGCACCATGCCAGCGCCGACGGTCACGTTGCTCAGTCGGTCAATGAAAATCAGCCCACCGGTCACCGGGTTAGCCTGATATTTATCGAGCACCAGCGGCTCATCGAAGGTGAGATCCACCAGCCCAATCCCGTTCAGCGGCAGACTTTCCACCACGCGCTGGGTCAGCGAGTTAATCTCGACCTGATACTGAATATTGTCGACGCGCGCGCGGGTTTTCTTCCCGGCGATTTTGATATCAAAGCTCTGGCCCGGCACCAGCGGCTGTTCCGCCATCCACACGACATCCACTTTCGCGCTCTGCACCGCTGCCAGCGATTCCGTGGCCTCTACCAGCAGGTCGCCCCGGCTGATGTCGATTTCGTCTTTCAGCACCAGAGTGATGGCTTCCCCCGCGCCAGCTTGTTGCAAATCTCCATCAAAAGTCACGATTCGGGCGATGCTGGATTCCACGCCAGACGGCAGCACTTTGACGCGCTGGCCGACATTCACGATGCCCGAGGCGAGCGTGCCCGCATAGCCACGAAAGTCGAGATTAGGGCGGTTCACGTACTGCACCGGGAAGCGCATTGGCTGCTGCTCCACGCCGCGAATAATTTCTACTGTTTCCAGCACTTCGAGCAGCGTCGGGCCGCTGTACCACGGCATCTGGGCGCTGGCGCTGGCGACGTTATCCCCTTCCAGCGCGGAAAGCGGCACAAAACGGATATCCAGGTCCGTCGGCAGCTGCTGGGCGAAGGTCAGGTAATCCTGTTTGATCTGCTCGAAGGTCTGCTCGCTGAACGCCACCAGATCCATTTTGTTGATCGCCACCACCAGGTGTTTGATCCCCAGCAGCGTGGAGATAAAGCTGTGGCGACGGGTTTGATCCAGCACACCTTTGCGGGCGTCGATCAGCAGGATCGCCAGGTCGCAGGTTGATGCCCCGGTCGCCATATTGCGGGTGTACTGTTCGTGCCCCGGCGTGTCGGCAATAATGAATTTGCGCTTCTCGGTGGAAAAATAGCGGTAGGCTACATCGATGGTGATGCCCTGCTCGCGCTCAGCCTGCAGCCCGTCGACCAGCAACGCTAAGTCGAGCTTCTCGCCCTGGGTGCCGTGACGTTTGCTGTCGGTATGCAGCGAGGAGAGCTGATCTTCATAAATCTGGCGCGTGTCGTGCAGCAGGCGGCCAATCAGGGTGCTTTTGCCGTCGTCGACGCTGCCGCAGGTCAAAAAGCGCAGCAGGCTTTTGTGCTGCTGGGCGTGCAGGTAGGCTTCGACGCCGCCTTCATCAGCGATTTGTTGTGCAATAGTGGTGTTCATCTGGCGGCTCCTTAGAAATAACCCTGGCGTTTTTTCAGCTCCATCGAGCCGGCCTGGTCGCGGTCAATCATGCGTCCCTGGCGTTCACTGGTGGTGGAGACCAGCATCTCTTCGATGATCTCCGGCAGCGTCTGCGCGGTGGATTCCACCGCGCCGGTCAGCGGCCAGCAGCCCAGAGTACGGAAGCGCACCATACGTTGTTCAATTACCTCACCCGGCTGCAGATCGATACGATCGTCGTCAATCATCATCAACATACCGTCGCGTTCCAGCACGGGACGCGGTGCCGCCAGATACAGCGGAACGATGTCGATATTTTCCAGGTAGATATACTGCCAGATATCCAGCTCGGTCCAGTTAGACAGCGGGAACACACGAATGCTTTCGCCTTTGTTTATCTGCCCGTTGTAGTTATGCCACAGCTCTGGGCGCTGGTTTTTTGGGTCCCAGCGATGGAAGCGATCGCGGAAAGAGTAAATACGCTCTTTGGCCCGGGATTTCTCTTCATCGCGGCGTGCGCCGCCAAAGGCGGCATCAAAACCGTATTTATTCAGCGCCTGCTTAAGCCCTTCGGTTTTCATGATGTCGGTATGCTTTGCGCTGCCGTGAACGAACGGGTTGATGCCCATCGCCACGCCTTCAGGGTTACGGTGCACAATAAGATCGCAGCCGTAGGCTTTCGCCGTGCGGTCACGAAACTCGTACATTTCGCGGAACTTCCAGCCGGTATCGACGTGCAGCAGCGGGAACGGCAGCGTACCTGGGTAGAAAGCTTTACGGGCCAAATGCAGCATGACCGAAGAGTCTTTCCCAATGGAATACATCATCACCGGATTAGAAAATTCGGCAGCAACCTCGCGGATAATATGGATGCTTTCAGCCTCCAGTTGCCGCAAGTGAGTGAGTCGTTTTTGGTCCATAACCTTCCCTTAAGCAGATGCGCCGCGGCCGTTCATCGCAGCCGCTTGAGATTTAATCTAAGGGGACTATAAGTCTTGGGCTTATTTGTTATGAAATTACGAATTGGAATGACTAGTTCCCGAAAAGAATAACGCCGCGGTAAAGCTAACAACAAAATGTGCTTAACCAGCCGTTTTTTCGCGGGTTTAAGAGCAAATGAAATTGTTTAACCTGGCTCACAGTTTCATACTAACGGCGCTTAAAGCTTCCGACTAATAAAGATGAATAAGGACGTACTATGTTTTCCGCATTGCGCCGCTCGGTGATTTGCCTGGCGCTGGGCGCGTGCTTTAGCTTTCCCGCAGTGGCAAAGGTCACACAGCAGGGCGACATTGCCGACCAGCAAACCCGCCATATCGCAACTTATTTTCCGGGCCGAATGACCGGTAGCCCTGCCGAAATGCTGGCCGCAGACTACATTCAGCAGCAGTTTAAAAGCTGGGGATACCAGAGCGATATTCGCCAGTTTAATACCCGCTATATCTACACCACGAAAGCGGGACACCAGACCTGGCATAACGTCACTACCAGCAGCGTGATTGCCGCCCGGGAAGGTAAACTGCCGCAGCAAATTATTATCATGGCGCATCTGGACACCTATACGCCGCTCAATGATAAAGACGTGGACAACAATCTCGGCGGCCTCACGCTGCAGGGCGTGGACGATAATGCTTCCGGCCTTGGCGTCATGCTGGAGCTGGCCGAGCGCCTGAAAGATATCCCTACCCGCTACGGCGTCCGCTTTATTGCCACCAGTGGAGAAGAAATTGGCGCCCTGGGCGCGAAAAATATTCTGGCCCGCATGAGCAAAGAGGAGCAGGCCAACACGCTGCTGGTGATCAACCTCGACAGCCTGATCGTTGGCGATAAGCTCTATTTCAACAGCGGAGCATCAACGCCTGCGGCCGTGCGCAAACTGACCCGCGATCGCGCGCTGACGCTGGCGCATCGCGCCGGGATTCAGGCCACCAGCAACCCGGGACTGAATGCGAAATACCCGAAAGGCACCGGCTGCTGTGGCGACGCTGAACCGTTCGACAAGGCCGGGATCCCGGTGCTGTCCGTGGAAGCCACCAACTGGGCGCTTGGGGCGAAAGACGGTTATCAGCAGCGCAGTAAAAACAAGGCATTTCCGGACGGCACCAGTTGGCATAACGCCACGCTCGACAACCTTGAGTATCTGGATAAAGCGCTGCCGGGCAGAATTAAGCGACGCAGCCATGACACGGTGCGTATTCTGCTCCCGCTGATGAAAGAGTTGGCGAAGGCCGGGAAGTGATTTTCCCCTCGCCGTAATGGCGAGGGCATACTTATTCGTGCAAACCGCACTCGCGTTTCAGGCCAAAGAAACGCGTCTCTTCTTCTGCCATGCCTGGTTCCCATTTACGGGTGGTGTGGGTATCGCCGACGGACAAATAGCCCTGATCCCAGAGCGGATGGTACTTCAGCCCGTGCTCGGTCAGGTACTGGTACACCGTGCGGTTATCCCAGTCGATGATCGGCAGAATTTTAAAGACGTCACGCTGTACCGCCAGCACCGGCAAATTAGCCCGGCTACCGGATTGCTCACGGCGCAGGCCCGCAAACCAGGTTTGCGCTTCCAGCGTTTTCAGGGCGCGGTTCATCGGCTCAACTTTGTTAATGTCGTTGTAACGCTCAATCCCCTCCACGCCCTGCTCCCACAGCTTACCGTAACGCGCTTCCTGCCAGGCCGGGCTTTCGGTCGCGCGGAACACCTGCAGGTTCAGCTTCAGCTTGTCGGTGAGCTCATCAATAAACTGGTAGGTTTCCGGGAACAGATAGCCGGTATCGGTCAGGATCACCGGGATATCGGGGCGCTGCTGCGTGACCAGATGCAGACATACGGCGGCCTGAATGCCGAAGCTGGACGAGAGCACAAATTCGCCCGGCAGATTTTCCAGCGCCCAGGTCACGCGCTGTTGCGCGCTGAATTTTTCCAGCTGAGCGTTCACTTCGGCGAGCGCCATGACGCGTTCGACCTTAGGAAGGGCGTTCAGCGCGTTAAGATCGAGTACGGACATATATGCCTCACTTAGTGATAAACGACCCTCAACCCGGCCCTCTCCCTGGAAGGGAGAGGGTTAGGGTGAGGGGGTAAAAAACTAGTCCCACAAATCCCTGGCCGGATCGAGCACCGGACGAATAATCCCGGCGCGCACGGTGAAATCACCAAAACCTTCGTCGGCCTCACGCTCTTTCGCCCAACGCCCCACCAGCTCATCAATCGAGCTGAGGATCTCCGGCTCGGTGATGTTTTCGCGGTACATGCGCGGAATACGCGTCCCGATGCGGTTGCCGCCGATGTGCAGGTTGTAGCGTCCTGGGGCTTTTCCCACGAGACCAATTTCGGCCAGCATCGCGCGGCCACAGCCGTTCGGGCAGCCGGTTACACGCATCACAATGTGCTCATCCGGCACCTTGTGTTTATCCATCACCTGCTCAACTTTGGTGACAAACTCAGGCAAGAAACGCTCCGCTTCCGCCATCGCCAGCGGGCAGGTCGGGAACGCCACGCAGGCCATTGAGTTCTCACGCTGCGGCGTGACCGCATTCATTAAGCCGTGTTCGGTTGCCAGTTTCTCAATTTTAGCCTTTTCGCTTTCCGGCACGCCGGCGACGATCAGGTTCTGGTTTGCCGTCAGGCGGAAATCACCTTTGTGGATCTTAGCGATCTCCAGCAGGCCGGTTTTCAGCGGTCGGCCTGGATAATCCAGGATGCGGCCATTTTCGATAAACAGCGTCAGGTGCCATTTGTCGTCGATACCTTTCACCCAGCCAATACGATCGCCGCGGCCGGTAAATTCATAAGCACGGGTTGGCTCAAACTTGATGCCAGCCCGACGCTCAACTTCCGCCTTAAACACGTCGACACCAACGCGCTCAAGGGTGTATTTGGTTTTGGCATTTTTACGATCGGTACGGTTCCCCCAGTCGCGCTGAGTTGTTACCACCGCTTCTGCTACCGCCAGAGTATGCGCCAGCGGGATGTAGCCGAATTCGCTTGCCGTGCGGGCATAGGTATTTTTATTCCCGTGCTCGATGGACAAACCACCGCCAACCAACAGGTTAAAGCCAACCAGCTTGCCGTTTTCCGCAATCGCAATGAAGTTCATGTCGTTGGCGTGCAGATCCACGTCGTTCTGCGGCGGGATCACGACCGTAGTTTTAAACTTACGCGGCAGATAGGTCGGCCCCAGAATGGGCTCTTCATCGGTGGTGGCGACTTTTTCTTTATCCCACCAAATCTCGGCGTAGGCGCGGGTGCGCGGCAGCAGGTGCTCGGAGAGCTTTTTCGCCCATTCGTAGGCTTCCTGATGCAGCTCAGACTCTACCGGGTTAGAGGTACACAGCACGTTGCGGTTCACGTCGTTGGCGGTCGCCAGCGCGTCCAGGCCAACCTCGTGCAGCATTTCATGTGCAGGCTTAACGTTCTTCTTCAGAATGCCGTGGAACTGGAATGTCTGGCGGTTGGTCAGGCGAATGCTGCCGTAGATAGTCTTATCTTCGGCAAATTTATCAATGGCCTGCCACTGCTGGGTGGTGATAATCCCCCCCGGCAGACGACAGCGGAGCATCATCGCGTGGCGTGGCTCCAGCTTCTGCTCAGCGCGTTCGGCGCGAATATCGCGGTCATCCTGCTGATACATGCCGTGGAAGCGGATCAGCAGGAAGTTGTCGCCGTTAAAACCGCCGGTCAGGCCATCCTGCAGATCTTCTTTGATGGTGCCGCGCAGAAAATCGCTGTCGCGCTTCAGGCGTTCGGCGTCGACCAGTTTGCCTTCGACCACCAGAGGGCCAGGGTGTTTTTCGCTCATTAGTAGACATCTCGCTGATAACGGCGCTCAACGCGCAGCTCACTTAAAAATTCATCTGCCGCTTCGGTGTCCATGCCACCGTGGACGGCAACCACTTCCAGTAACGCCTGCTCAACGTCCTTCGCCATACGGTTGGCGTCGCCGCAGACGTAAATGTGGGCACCTTCCTGAATCCAGCGCCACAGTTCCGCGCCTTTTTCGCGCAGTTTGTCTTGTACGTATATTTTATGCTGCTGGTCACGGGACCAGGCTAAATCGATGTTCGTCAGCAGACCGTCTTTGACATAGCGCTGCCATTCCACCTGATACAGGAAATCTTCGGTAAAGTGCGGATTGCCGAAGAACAACCAGTTCTTGCCGCCAGCGCCGTCGTTGTCGCGCTGCTGAATAAAGGCGCGGAACGGGGCAATACCGGTGCCAGGGCCAATCATAATGACCGGGGTTTCCGGGTTGGCCGGTAAGCGGAAGTTATCGTTATGTTCAATGAACACGCGCACTTCGCCATCTTCCTCAAGGCGGTCGGCCAGGAAGCCGGAAGCCCCACCGCTGCGGGCACGGCCTTCGATGTCATAGCGCACCGCACCCACGGTAATGTGAACTTCGGTTTCAGCTTCCGCCTGCGAAGAAGCGATGGAGTAAAGGCGCGGCGTGAGCGGACGCAGCAGGCCAGTCAGTTGCTCAGCCGTCAGCTCTGCCGGGGCATAGCGCGCCATGTCCACAATCGGCGTGGTCTGCGCGTAATGCTGAAGTTTTGCTTTATCGCCCACCAGCTCCAGCAGCGCCGTGTCACGGGTCAACTGGGCGTAGTTTTCAACGATATTGCCGGTGTTGACCGTCAGCTCGAAGTGCCACTGCAGCGCTTCACTCAGCGGCAGCGTTTTGCCGTCGACGGTGACGCTTTCATCGCCTTTCAGCCACAGCAGCTCCGTCAGCTCTTTCACCAGCGCCGGATCGTTCTGATACCAGACGCCAAGTGCATCGCCCGGCTGATAGCGCAGGCCGGAGTCGCCAAGATCGATTTCGATGTGGCGCACGTCTTTATCGGAGTCGCGCCCGGTAATTTTCTGGTTAACCGCAAGCGTGGCGGTCAACGGTGATTCTTTGCTGTAAGGGCTGGTGAAGATTTCGTTGCTCACGCCCGTGGCCGTCGCGGTAGCCTGAGCCGGGGTTTCGGCCGGTACGCGGGATTTCAGCAGTTCAACGATTTTGCTGCGCCATGCCTGGGCCGCAGGCTGGTACTCTACGTCGGTATCAACGCGATCCAACAGGCGCTCGCCGCCTAATTCAGCCAGTTTACTGTCGAAGTCTTTGCCGGACTGGCAGAAGAATTCATACGAGCTGTCGCCCAGGCCAAAGACGGCAAACGCGGTGCCGTCCAGCTTGGGTGCTTTTTTCGAGAACAAGAATTTGTGCAGGGCCACGGCCTCTTCTGGCGGCTCCCCTTCCCCTTGCGTGGAACTGACGACAATCAGCAGCTTTTCCTGGGCAATTTGTTTGAATTTATAGTCGCCCGCGTTCACCAGGTTGACGTTCAGCTTCGCCGCCAGCAGGTCGTCCCGCAGTTGCTCGCTCACGCGGCGCGCGTTGCCGGTCTGCGAAGCGGAAATCAGCGTAATCACCGGTACTTCTGCCGCTGGGGCCGGAACCGCCGCGACAGCACCCGGCTGCTGGTTAATCATTCCCCAGAAATAACCGGATAACCAGGCCAGCTGAGTGGTTGAAAAATCAGTGGTCGCCGCCTGAAGGCGTGCCAGCTGGTCCGGCGTTAGCGGCAGCAAAGCGCTCGGTGGAACCTGAGAAGTCATACGTATTTAGCTTCCAGTAGCAAAGGGCAAAAAAGGGCTTACAGACTGTAATGAGTCAAGGTTAACCAGCAGGTTATCAACAATTAAAGAAGGGATGGAAATAATAAATAACTAAAACGACTAATCGTTTTTTCAGGTAAATCATAGTGTTAAAAGTGATTAACTAACTATCTGATGAATATAAGATTTCAGCACATTCACCGTTGCTTACACCGTGCCGCCGGGCAATGCGCCGTTTAGTTAATGCGAAAAATAGTCCATTCCGCTATCATGCGGCGGTTTTTTGAATTCCAGAGAGTCGAATGATGTCCACCACCCTGTTTAAAGATTTTACCTTCGAAGCCGCCCACCGCCTGCCGCACGTCCCGGAAGGCCACAAATGCGGCCGCCTGCATGGCCACTCCTTTATGGTGCGCCTGGAAATTACCGGCGAGGTAGATCCGTATACCGGCTGGATCATGGACTTCTCCGAACTGAAAGCGGCATTTAAGCCGACCTACGATCGCCTCGATCACTATTATCTGAACGATATCCCAGGGCTTGAAAACCCCACCAGCGAAGTGCTGGCGAAATGGATTTGGGATCAGATGAAGCCTGTCGTACCGCTGCTGAGCGCAGTGATGATCAAAGAAACCTGCACCGCAGGCTGCATCTACCGCGGCGAATAACCCAAAAAAGTCCGGAAATCACACCGGACTTTTTCTCTCTGCGCCCCTCATCAAGCGACTTTTTGTCCCGCGTTGGTAAGCTATTAGGCCGCAACTAAAAGGTGCGCGGGATGGCCACTACAGATTTCGATATTATCGTCGCTGGCGCGGGGATCGCCGGTACCTGCTGCGCGGTAGAGTAAGCTTGCGCCCCGGGCTAAAGCACGGTGAGTTAGATAACACGGACTCGATTAAAAGCGAGCCCAACGCTTAACTCACGGTTTACGCCGGGTGTGTTAACAGCACCCGGCGTGGCGCGTCAGGCAATGTTCAAATACTTGTGCGTCTGCATCGACAGACGCCAGTTGCGCGCGATGCAGGTTTCAATGCACAGGCGCGTCGCGTCCTCTTTTTGGCTGATCGGCTGCAACGCGATAATACGGTTTTTCTCATCCGTCAGCGTAGCCAGCAGTTCGTCCAGCGCTTCAACGTCACGCATACGCCCCACCGGGTGCTTAATTTCATCCGCGCGATCCAGCGCCTGGGAGAGAATGTCGTAGCCGCCGCGCATATTTACCTTCGGGGAAACCGTCACCCAGGTGTTTGCCGTGCAGCGAACTTCATGCGTGCCGCTGGTTTCTATCTGGCAGCTAAACCCATTCTTCTCCAGCAAATCCGTCAGCGGAGTTAGGTCATGAATGCAAGGTTCACCGCCGGTGATCACCACATGCCGCGCGGTGTAGCCCTGGCGGCCAATGACGGCCAGCAGATCTTCAGCGCTCGCCGCGCCCCATTTATCGCTTTCTTTGGTTTTTGCCAGGATGCTGAACAGCGACACTTCACGATCCGCGAGCTTATCCCAGGTATGTTTGGTATCGCACCAGGCGCAGCCTACCGGGCAACCCTGCAGGCGGATAAAAATGGCGGGCACGCCGGTAAAATAGCCCTCCCCTTGCAGGGTCTGGAACATCTCGTTAATCGGGTACTGCATAATCATCTCAGTCATAGTCACAAAAAGTAATTATCGCAGAACTGGCGACTGAGATCATGCGAAAGCGGCTGCGTGGCGCAGCAGATACTGGAAGGAAACCAAATGTCTAATAGCAGGCCGGGAGCTTCCCGGCCTGCTTCATTATTTTTTCATTTTAAAATCAATCACCATGCGGCCTTTGATCTTGCCGCTCTCCATTTCATGGAAAATGGTATTGATGTCCTCCAGCGGGCGCAGCGTTACCTTCGGCATCACTTTTCCTTCCGCTGCAAACTGGAATGCCTCTGCCAGATCCTGACGCGTACCGACCAGAGAGCCTACAACCTCAATACCGTCCAGCACCAGGCGCGGAATATTCAGGCTCATAGATTCCGGTGGCAGGCCAACAGCCACGATACGAGCCCCGGCACGCACAGCGTCAACGGCAGAGTTGAAGGCCGCTTTCGCTACCGCGGTCACCACAGCTGCGTGAGCACCGCCGGTTTTTTCCTGAATAATTTTCGCCGCGTCGTCATTGCGGGAGTTGATCACCAGGTCAGCCCCGCTCTCTTTCGCGAACTCAAGCTGAGCATCATTGACATCAACCGCAATCACTTTGGCATTAAAAACATTTTTGGCGTACTGCAGCGCGAGGTTCCCGAGCCCCCCTAAACCATAGACAGCAATCCACTGGCCCGGCTTGATATGGGAAACTTTCACCGCTTTGTAGGTTGTTACCCCGGCACAGGTAATACTGCTGGCTTCGGCAGAGGCCAGTCCATCCGGCACTTTTACCGCATAATCAGCCACCACGATGCACTCTTCCGCCATACCGCCATCCACGGTAAAGCCCGCGTTGGTCACGCTGCGGCACAGGGTTTCATTACCAGAATTACAGTATTCACAGTGGCCACATCCGCGGAAAAACCAGGCCACGCTCGCCCTGTCCCCCACTTTCAATGAGCTGACGCCAGGGCCGATTGCCTTCACGATACCGATGCCTTCATGCCCCAGCGTGGTGCCGGTGACATCGCCAAAATCGCCGTTCTTAACGTGCAAATCCGTGTGGCAAACGCCGCAGCATTCCATCGTTAACAATGCTTCACCATGCTCCAGTGAACGCACAGGTTTATCAATGATATCGACTGAATGGGTGTGACTCACTACTGCTGCTTTCATAAGCGGTCTCCTGACCTGTCGTGAATATTCAGACCAGCCTGACCCTGAAAAAAGGTGAGTGCAACCTATTAATTTTAATTAAGCATTCTATGTGAGGGGATTTAATGAAAAGGCGAAAAAAAACCCGCCGAAGCGGGTTTTTCAACGTCTAAAGCAGCAGTAAGAACTTACTGGCCTTTAACTTCTTTCAGACCGTTGAACGGCGCTGGGGTGCCCTGTGCAGCCAGTGCTTCTTCGATACGAATCAGCTGGTTGTACTTAGCAACACGGTCAGAACGGCTCATAGAACCCGTTTTGATCTGGCCAGCCGCGGTGCCCACAGCCAGGTCAGCGATGGTCGCATCTTCGGTTTCGCCAGAACGGTGAGAGATAACCGCAGTGTAGCCAGCGTCTTTCGCCATTTTGATCGCAGCCAGAGTTTCGGTCAGGGAACCGATCTGGTTGAATTTGATCAGGATGGAGTTAACGATGCCTTTCTCGATACCTTCTTTCAGGATCTTGGTGTTGGTTACGAACAGATCGTCACCAACCAGCTGGATTTTGTCGCCCAGCACTTTGGTCTGGTATGCGAAACCAGCCCAGTCAGATTCGTCCAGACCGTCTTCGATAGAAACGATTGGGTAATCTTTGGTCAGGTTTTCCAGGAAGTGAGTGAACTCTTCAGAGGTGAACGCTTTGTTGCCTTCGCCAGCCAGAACGTATTTGCCGTCTTTGTAGAACTCAGACGCTGCACAGTCCATTGCCAGGGTAACATCTTTGCCCAGCTCGTAGCCTGCTGCTTTAACCGCTTCAGCGATAACAGCCAGCGCTTCTGCGTTGGAACCCAGGTTAGGCGCGTAGCCACCTTCGTCACCTACAGCCGTGTTCATGCCTTTGGATTTCAGCACTTTTGCCAGGTTGTGGAACACTTCAGAACCGATACGTACCGCTTCTTTCAGGGTTTTCGCGCCAACAGGCTGAATCATGAATTCCTGAATATCAACGTTGTTATCAGCGTGCTCGCCGCCGTTGATGATGTTCATCATTGGCAGAGGCATAGAGTATTTGCCTGGGGTGCCGTTCAGTTCAGCGATGTGAGCGTAAAGCGGCAGGCCTTTAGAGGCAGCAGCAGCTTTAGCAGCAGCCAGAGAAACAGCCAGAATGGCGTTTGCGCCAAACTTGGATTTGTTCTCGGTGCCATCCAGATCGATCATGATCTTATCGATGTTAGCCTGGTCTTTAGCATCTTTGCCAAGCACAGCTTCAGCGATCGGGCCGTTAACCGCAGCAACAGCTTTCAGTACGCCTTTACCCATGAAACGAGATTTGTCGCCATCGCGCAGTTCCAGAGCTTCACGGGAACCGGTAGAAGCACCTGATGGTGCAGCCGCCAGACCAACGAAACCGCCTTCCAGGTGAACTTCGGCTTCAACAGTCGGGTTACCGCGGGAGTCGATGATTTCACGACCGATCACTTTCACAATTTTGGACATAGTAGGTTTTCCTCAAGTCACAACGTTAAACTAAAACTCCAGACAAACAACGCGCGATAATGTCGCGCGTTGCCGTTCTAACTCTGCTTACTTCGCCTGGCGTTTCTGGTACTCACCGGCGGCTTTCACGAAGCCTGCAAACAGTGGGTGCCCGTCACGCGGAGTCGAAGTGAATTCCGGGTGGAACTGGCAGGCAACAAACCATGGATGGTTTGGCACCTCAATGATTTCTACCAGTTGGTCATCACCGGAACGACCTGCAACACGTAAACCAGCTGCTTCAATCGGTTTCAGCAGCATGTTGTTGACTTCGTAGCGATGGCGATGGCGTTCAACGATGGTTGGCTCACCGTACATCTGACGAACCAGGCTACCGTCGGTCAGTTGACACTGCTGGCCGCCGAGACGCATGGTGCCGCCCAGATCGCTCTTCTCGCTGCGCACTTCAACATTGCCTTCTTCATCGCGCCACTCGGTGATCAATGCCACCACAGGGTACTTACAGTCTGGCACAAATTCAGTGGAGTTGGCGTTATCCATGCCCGCCACATTACGGGCAAACTCGATAAGCGCAACCTGCATCCCCAGGCAAATGCCGAGGTACGGGATGTTGTTTTCACGGGCATAGCGCGCGGTGGCAATCTTGCCTTCAACGCCACGGTAGCCAAAGCCGCCTGGGATCAGAATCGCATCCAGACCTTTCAGCAACTCAACGCCACGGGTTTCAACATCCTGTGAATCAATCAGCTTGATGTTCACGGTCAGACGGTTTTTCAACCCACCGTGTTTCAGCGCTTCAATCACCGACTTATAGGCATCCGGCAGCTCAATGTACTTGCCGACCATACCGATGGTGATTTCGCCCGTTGGGTTGGCTTCTTCGTAGATAACCTGTTCCCATTCTGCCAGATTGGCTTCCGGCGCGTTCAAGCTGAATCGTTTACAAATATAATCGTCCAGCCCCTGGGATTTCAACAGGCCTGGAATTTTATAGATAGAATCGACGTCTTTCAGAGAGATTACCGCTTTCTCTGGAACGTTACAGAACAATGCAATCTTCGCACGTTCGTTGGCCGGAACAACGCGGTCAGAACGGCAGATCAGCACGTCTGGCTGGATACCAATGGAGAGCAGTTCTTTTACGGAGTGCTGAGTCGGCTTGGTTTTCACTTCACCGGCTGCGGCCATGTAGGGCACCAGCGTCAGATGCATGTAGAGCGTGTGCTCGCGGCCCACTTCTACCGCCATCTGGCGAATCGCTTCAAGGAACGGCAGGGATTCGATGTCCCCGACGGTGCCGCCGATTTCAACCAGCACCACGTCGTGGCCTTCGCCGCCTTCCAGAATACGTTCTTTAATGGCATTGGTGATGTGCGGGATAACCTGCACGGTCGCGCCAAGATAGTCACCACGGCGCTCTTTACGCAGAACGTCAGAGTAGATACGGCCGGTGGTGAAGTTGTTACGGCGGCTCATCTTGTTACGGATGAAACGCTCGTAGTGACCCAAATCCAGGTCGGTTTCAGCGCCGTCTTCGGTAACGAACACTTCCCCATGTTGAATAGGGCTCATGGTACCCGGATCGACGTTGATGTACGGATCGAGTTTCATGATGGATACGTTGAGGCCACGGGCTTCAAGAATAGCTGCGAGGGAGGCTGCGGCAATGCCTTTACCCAGAGAGGAAACGACCCCGCCGGTCACAAAAATATAGTTCGTTGTCATGCTGAACCTGAGAAGTTAGGTTTAAAGACGATGGAATAACCAGGACGGGAAAGTAGTATACCCGAACAGCATGGGCGCCACAAACATTCATTCTGTTCCCCGGAAATCAATCCGGCCCCACAGTCAGGCTAAGAAAATAGCCCTTCCGCGATAAATGTTTTTGACGCAAATCAATCGCTTGTTAAATAAAAAGTTCTAAAAAGTGCAACTGATAGCAAAAATGCTTTAGATATCAGTTTCCTGGCGTTTCACTTCTTGCCAGGCTTTTTCCATAATTTCCAGCCCCGCCTGTTCCATGGTCAACCCTTGAGCGGCGACAATCGCCTCCACTTTTCGGAAACGAGCCTCGAATTTTCGGTTAGCTTTTTGTAACGCTATCTCCGCTTTGGTGCCCAAATGGCGAGCCAGATTGACGGTAGCGAACAATAAATCGCCCACCTCTTCTTCCAGTTTGGCTTCATCCACCACGGCCTGCTGGGCTTCAAACATCACTTCGTCGATCTCTTCGTGCACTTTATCCAGCACCGGACCAAGCGTCTTCCAGTCGAAGCCGACGTTTGAGCAGCGCTTCTGGATTTTTTGCGCTCGCATCAGCGCAGGGAGCGCCTCTGGGATATCGTCCAGCGCCGAGTGCTGAGCCTTCTGCGCACGCTCTTCAATTTTGATTTGCTCCCATCTCGCCAGCACTTCTCCACTGGTCGCGGCATCGCCGTCAGCGAAGATATGCGGGTGGCGACGCTCAAGCTTGTCACTGATACTCTGGCAAATATCTTCAAAATTAAAGCGCCCTTCCTCCTGTCCCATCTGCGCGTAAAACACAACCTGGAACAGCAGGTCACCCAGCTCGCCGCGCAGGTCATCAAAATCTTCGCGGTTAATGGCGTCAAGCACCTCATAGGTTTCTTCGAGCGTGTAAGGGGCGATGGTGGCAAAGGTTTGTTCACGATCCCACGGGCAGCCGTTTTCAGGGTCACGCAGGCGTTGCATGATCCCAAGCAGGCGGTCAATTTGAGTCATTGTTATTCCTTGTTTTTTTACCCTAACCCTCCCCCTGAAAGGGAGAGGGGCTGGATCGAGTAGAATGGTTCTCAGGGCTGAGGGGCAATAAATTAACCGTGCAGCCTGCGGGCATCAATAATGTCCGGCACCTGGTTGAGTTTGCCCAGCACGCGGCCAAGCACCTGCAGGTTGTAGATCTCGATAGTCATGTCGATGGTGGCCAGTTGCTGCTTTGTATCGCTGCGGCTGGCCACGCCAAGCACGTTGACCTTTTCGTTAGCCAGAATCGTGGTGATGTCGCGAAGCAGGCCGCTGCGGTCGTTCGCCGTGACGCGCACCACCAGCGAATAACCGCTGGAGTAGCTTTCCCCCCAAACCGCATCGACGATACGTTCCGGCGCGTGGGACTGCAGCTCGGCCAGCTGGTCACAATCGGCACGGTGAATCGAGATCCCGCGCCCCTGGGTAATAAAGCCGACGATTTCATCCCCCGGAATCGGCTGGCAACAGCGGGCGATATGGTGCATCAGATTCCCTACACCCTCAACGACTACCCGGCCATTGTCTTTACTGCGCGACTGCGGCGGCGAATAGCTTTTTTGCGTCAGCTGACGCAGCGCGGCGGCATCCTGCTCCTCGGCACTTGGTTTATTAAACTGCGCCTGCAGATAATTGCTCATCTGGTTGAGGCGGATGTCGCCACCCCCGATGGCCGCCAGCAGTTCTTCAATTTCGTTGAAGTTGTAGCGAGGCAGCAGCGTTTTCTCTGCCTCTTTCAGACTGATGCCCAGATGTTCAATCTCGTCGTCCAGAATCTGGCGTCCGGCAAGAATGTTCTTGTCCCGGTCCTGCTTACGGAACCAGTTATGGATTTTCGCACGCCCGCGGCTGGTCGTGATGTATCCCAGGTTAGGGTTTAACCAGTCACGGCTCGGGTTCGGCTGCTTCTGGGTGATGACCTCGATCTGGTCCCCCATTTGCAGCTGATAAGTAAACGGCACGATGCGCCCGCCGATTTTTGCTCCGATGCAGCGGTGCCCGACATCGCTGTGAATATGGTAGGCAAAGTCCAGCGGCGTCGAGCCAGCAGGCAGGTCAACCACGTCCCCTTTCGGCGTAAACACGTATACGCGGTCGTCAAAGACCTGACTGCGGACTTCGTCGAGCATTTCGCCGGAGTCGGACATTTCTTCCTGCCAGGCGATAAGCTTGCGCAGCCAGGCAATGCGGTCTTCATGCCCGGAACTGCCGCTGCGCGCATTGCCTTCTTTGTACTTCCAGTGCGCGGCCACGCCGAGCTCAGACTCTTCATGCATCTGCTTGGTGCGGATCTGAATCTCTATGGTTTTGCCGTTCGGGCCAAGCACCACGGTATGAATAGACTGGTAGCCATTCGGTTTAGGGTTTGCGACATAGTCGTCAAACTCATCCGGCAAATGGCGAAAGTGAGTATGTACTATCCCCAGCGCCGCGTAGCAATCCTGCAGCCGCTCGGCAACAATACGTACCGCGCGCACGTCAAACAGCTCATCAAACGCCAAATGTTTTTTCTGCATTTTGCGCCAGATGCTGTAGATGTGTTTTGGTCGGCCATAGACTTCAGCCTTTACGCCCTCTTCTTTCATTGAAGAACGTAATGTGCCGACAAAATCATCGATGTACTGCTCGCGATCGATCCGGCGCTCGTGCAGCAGCTTCGCGATACGCTTGTATTCCTCAGGGTGCAGGTAGCGGAAACAGTAATCTTCCAGCTCCCATTTGAGCTGGCCAATACCGAGGCGGTTCGCCAGCGGGGCGTAAATGTTGGTACATTCTTTGGCCGCCAGCACGCGTTCATCTTCCGGCGCGTCTTTCACTTCACGCAGATGGGCGATACGTTCCGCAAGCTTAATGACCACGCAGCGGAAGTCATCCACCATCGCCAGCAACATACGGCGAACGTTATCCACCTGGTCGGAGGAAACAGAGTCGTTATGGGTCGCTTTCAGGTGGCGAATCGCGTCCATGTCGCGCACGCCGTGAATCAGCGTCACCACCTGTTTGCCGACGCTTTCCAGCATCACTTCTTCGCTGACCACGCCGGCATCCGCCAGCGGGAACAGCAGTGCTGCGCGAAGCGTATCGTTGTCCATGCTCAGCATCGAGAGGATTTCGACCATCTCCACGCCGCGCCACAGCAATAATTCAGCGTCAGGATGACCTTTGGTCTGGCGTTCACAATACGCCCAGGTTTCGGCTAAGCGTTCACACGACTGCTGGTTGGAAATCCCGAGGCTTGCAATCCATTTTTCGGGCGCAAATTCGCCAGCTTTGTTGAGATGTGCACTTCTTACCGCAACCATTATCCTCTCCTGTCAGGCTAACGCTCAGGCCAATACGCCTGATTAACCCTTTTAATTACGCTCAAAGAGCGCCATAGACTCCAGATGCCCGGTGTGGGGGAACATATCGAGCATGGCCAGTCGTTTAATGTGGTACCCGGCGGCCAGCAACGTTTCACTGTCACGCGCAAGCGTGGTGGGGTTGCAGGAAACGTACACCACGCGGCTCGGCGCAAGATTGATGACGTGCTGCATAACGCCCGCCGCACCGGCACGCGCCGGGTCGAGCAATATTTTCGTAAATCCTTGTTGCGCCCAGGGCTGACGCGTCACATCGTCTTCCAGGTTTTCATGGAAGAATGTCACGTTTTTCAGCGCATTACGTTGTGCATTATATTCGCCTTTCTCCACCAGCGCAGCAACGCCTTCGACCCCCACGACCGCGGCGGCTCGTTTTGCCAATGGCAGGGTAAAATTCCCCATTCCGCAGAACAAATCTAGCACCCGATCCTCAGGCTGCACCTCCAACCACTCGATCGCCCGCGCCACCATTTGCTGATTCACCGCGTCGTTAACCTGGATGAAATCTCGTGGGCTAAAGGTTAAGCGTAGCCCGTCTGAATGATACCAGGGCTCTTCGTCGGCCAGGGATTCCAGGCTGTCGCTGTCCGGGGCAAGGAATAACGCCACTTCATTGGAATGCGAAAACTGTTCCAGTTTTTGTCGGTCATCCTTGCTGAGCGGAGCCAAATGGCGCAGCACCATCAGCGGCCCACCGTCGGCCAGGACCAGCTCCACGTGCCCTAACCGGTTCACGATACTTAATTCAGACAAGCACTGGCGTAAAGGTTCCAGTAATGCTTCAAGCCGGGGCGCCAGCACGGGGCAATGATGAATATCCACCAGCGCTTTATCGCTCGCCTTGCGAAAACCCATCTGTAAGGTTTGCGTGCGGGGCTGATAATTCAACCCCAGCCGTGCACGACGGCGGTATCCCCATGACCCGGCAGAAATAATTTCATCCACCTGACGAGGCTGTTCGCGCTCGCCCATCATGCGCCCCAGGGCCTTAGATTTTGCTTCCTGCTGCAGCGCCACGCTCGCGTGCTGCTGCTGACAGCCGCCGCAAATCCCAAAATGCGGGCAACGTGGCTTCACCCTTTCCGGGCTGTCGTTTAAACGGCGCTTTACCTCAGCCTGAGCGTAGCTACGCTTATCTTCGGTAATGCGAACCTCAACCTGTTCGCCGGGCAGCGCGCCGCGAATAAAGAGCGCCTTGCCTTTGTGGCGCGCGACGCCCTGACCGAATGGATCGAGGTCGGTTACGGTCACGGTAAGTAATTCACGATTCGTATCGCGTCGCTTTGCAGAGTAGAATTGCGCCATGATGTAAGTAGATGTGTTCTCAAATGTCACTGTTGCTTTTATTGTCCCATATCGGAACCCCATGACCAACTACAGCCTGCGCGCACGTATGATGATCCTGATTCTGGCCCCGACGCTGTTGGTCGGTTTGCTGCTCAGCATCTTTTTCGTTGTCCATCGTTACAATGACTTACAGCGCCAGTTGGAAGATGCCGGCGCCAGTATTATTGAGCCGCTGGCGGTCTCCAGCGAGTACGGCATGAACTTCCACAGCCGGGAGTCGATTCGCCAGTTGGTCAGCGTGCTGCACCGCCGCCATTCGGATATCGTGCGGGGCATTTCGATTTACGATGACAGCAACAAGCTGTTCGTCACCTCTAATTTTCAGCATAACGCCACTCGTCTGAGGCTGCCTGACGGGGAAAAGCCACCAAAAGATCTCACCGTCACCCGCGCGGGCGACATCATGATCCTGCGAATGCCGATTATTTCCGAAAGATATTCACCGGATGAGTCCGCTGAAGCTAACGTCAAACAGAGTAACAGCACCCTCGGCTACGTTGCCATGGAGCTGGATCTCAAATCCGTTCGCCTGCAACAGTACCGCGAGATCTTCATCTCCACCTTGATGATGCTGTTCTGTATCGGCATTGCGATGTTGTTTGCCTATCGCCTGATGCGCGACGTGACCGGGCCGATCCGCAATATGGTGAATACCGTGGACCGCATTCGCCGCGGGCAGCTCGACAGCCGCGTGGAAGGGTTTATGTTGGGCGAGCTGGATATGCTGAAAAACGGCATCAACTCGATGGCAATGTCTCTGACGGCCTATCACGAAGAGATGCAGCACAACGTCGACCAGGCCACATCCGATCTGCGTGAAACCCTTGAGCAGATGGAAATTCAGAACGTGGAGCTCGATCTTGCCAAGAAGCGCGCCCAGGAAGCCGCCCGTATAAAATCTGAGTTTCTGGCAAATATGTCTCACGAGTTGCGCACCCCGCTCAACGGCGTCATTGGCTTCACTCGCCTGGCCTTAAAAACCGATTTGACACCAACTCAGCGCGACCATCTCTACACGATTGAACGCTCGGCCAATAACTTACTCACCATCATTAATGACGTGCTGGACTTCTCCAAGCTCGAAGCAGGCAAGCTGCTGCTGGAATCCATTCCCTTCCCGCTGCGCAACACCCTGGATGAAGTGGTAACTCTGCTGGCACATTCCGCCCACGACAAAGGCCTTGAGCTAACGCTCAACATTAAAAATGACGTACCGGATAACGTGATTGGCGACCCTCTGCGCCTGCAACAGGTCATCACAAATCTGGTGGGCAATGCGATTAAATTCACCGAAACCGGCAACATTGACCTGCTGGTGGAAAAACGGGCGGAAGGAAACAACAAAGTTCAGATTGAAATGCAGATCCACGACACCGGCATCGGCATTCCTGAACAGGAACAATCTCGTCTCTTCCAGGCCTTCCGCCAGGCGGATGCCAGCATTTCCCGCCGCCACGGCGGCACCGGATTGGGGCTGGTGATCACCCAAAAGCTGGTGAATGAAATGGGCGGGGATATCTCTTTCCACAGTAAGCCGAATCGCGGTTCGACGTTCTGGTTCCACATCAGCCTGGACCTGAACCCGAACGCCGTGAACGACAGACAGGTGCTGGACAAGCTGGCAGGCAAACGCCTGGGTTACGTCGAGCCAAACGCGAGCGCTGCACAGAGCACCCTGAATTTGCTGCAAAACACACCGCTGGATGTCGTGCACAGTCCGTCGCTCACCGCGCTGCCTGATGAGCACTATGATATTTTACTGTGTGGCATTCCCGTCACCTTTACAGAAACGCTCACGCTGGCAAACCCCAAACTCGCCAAAGCGGTGACCATGGCTGATTGCCTGATTCTGGCCTTGCCCTGCCATACTCAGGTCGGCGCAGAAGAGCTGAAACGCCAGGGTGTGGCGGGCTGCCTGTTAAAACCGATCACCTCTACACGCCTGTTCCCGATGCTGCTTGAAAGCTGCCCCAAAGCTAATCTGGCCCTGCCGTTCGTTGAGCATAGCGATAAGCTGCCGATGGCCGTCATGGCGGTGGACGATAATCCGGCCAACCTGAAGCTGATCGGCGCGTTACTGGAAGACAGAGTTCAGCAAGTTGTACTGTGTGAAAGCGGCGCTCAGGCGCTGGAGCGGGCCCGGCAAATGAACATCGACATTATCCTGATGGACATTCAGATGCCGGAAATGGACGGCATCCGCGCCTGCGAGCTGATTCGCCAGTTGCCGCATCACCAGCAAACCCCGGTGATTGCCGTTACCGCCCATGCGCTGGCGGGGCAAAAAGAGAAACTCATGAGCGCCGGGATGAACGACTATCTCGCCAAGCCGATTGAAGAGGAAAAGCTGCATCGCCTGCTGATGCGTTACCATCCGGGCAACATCGGCCAGCTTCCCGTTCAGCAGGAAGAGCCCGCGCCACCGGCGATTAACATCAATAAAACGCTGGACTGGAACCTGGCGCTGCGCCAGGCCGCCAACAAAGCCGATCTCGCCCGGGAGATGCTTGACATGCTGCTGGAGTTTCTGCCGGAAGTGAGAAATGTTCTCGAAGAACAGCTGGTGGGTGATAATCCCGAAGGGTTGATCGATATCGTGCATAAACTGCACGGGAGCTGCAGCTATAGCGGTGTCCCGCGGATGAAAAAACTCTGCCAGACGCTGGAGCACGAGCTGCGTCACGGCGTAGCGCCGGAGGAGATGGAGCCTGAAATTCTGGAACTGCTGGACGAGATGGATAACGTTGCGCGGGAAGCGAAGAAGTATCAGATTTGAGCTTAAACCAGGTACGAAGAGGGATCCCGCCCCCCTCTTCGCTTTTACAAAAATGTTAGCCTTTGGTCATACCGCGCCACATCACGTCAAACCCGGCAGATTTGTATTCATCCCTGCGTGAAGGGTCACGCCCGGCAAATTCCATCGTGGTTTCAGCCAGACCAAAGAAAATGGCGTCCGCAAATGCCGATTCAATGCCGGTAAGCACCTCGTTAGTGACGCACTCTTTCGACAAATCGCGCAGGTCCGGGTATGCCTGGTAAACCTGCTCCATCGTTTCAGGCGTGATCTTGCCGGAAACCGCCAGCTGGCGCATCGCCTTGCGGGCATTAACGTTCACCAGCCCCCAGTCAATGTAATTTCCCCATACCGTTCTGGAACGTTCTTTGCTGGGCGCATGGCGGTCGTAGGTTTTCATCAGCTCGTTACCAAGATCTTGCTTATGATGAAGATAAACGGCGTTCAGCAACTCGTCTTTGGTGGGGAAATAACGGAACAACGTCCCTTCGGCTACCCCCGCCTTTCTGGCAATCAAAGAGGTCGCCGCCCCTAATCCCAGCTCCGCTATCGCGTCGGTTGCCGCATCGAGTAATGCTAATCGTTTATCTTCACTTTTTGGACGAGCCACGGTTCCTCACAAGCCAGTTATCTGAGTGGGTAGGGTTTCAGTTATCGGGATCGCCGCGATCGCTGAATGTCATGTTCTTTATCATACCGTAAATTTTGTTGACGGTTGACCTTGCCTGCCTATAATGAGTGTTTACTCACTCAATAGCAATATAACCCGCACAGTTTCTAAGAGAATCCTTTATGGCTGCCGCGCATTCTGGCAAGCGTTCGTTAACCCTAAAATTCATGGTCGTGATTATGTTATTAGGCCTTACTGCCACTAGCGCTGCGCTGTTCCCGATGACTGAATTTGGCAAACTGCCGCAGGGCAGCCGTCTTGAGCGCATCCAGCAATCTCCCCAGTACCGCGACGGCAAGTTCCACAATCAGCAGGACACGCCAATGATGACCGACAAACGCGGTCGCATTGCAGCGCTATGGGATTTCTTTTTCGCCCGACCAGATACGGTCAAACCCGACCGCCCTCTGCCGCTGATCAAAACCGATCTGGCGAAGCTTGATAAACAGCAGGATCTCGTGGTGTGGCTGGGCCATTCCTCCTGGTTTATTCAGCTCGGCGGCAAGCGCATTCTGATCGATCCGGTGTTCAGCCACTATGCCGCCCCGTTCGCCTTCCTGAACAAAGCGTTTGCGGGCGATTATCCGTGGCGGGCGGAGGATATGCCGGACATCGACACGTTGATCATCTCTCACGATCACTGGGATCACCTGGACTATCCCACGCTGCGGGCGCTTAAGCCAAAGATTAAGCAGGTAGTCACCCCGCTTGGCGTTGGCGCACATTTTGAAGCCTGGGGCTTCGATCCCGCGCTTATCCACGAGCTGGACTGGCAGGAAAAAGTCGCTATTGATAACGAGTTAACGATCCATGCCCTGCCGGCACGCCACTTCTCTGGCCGCGGGTTAACCGGCAACAAAACGCTGTGGGCAAGCTTTATGTTCGTCACGCCGCAGCGAAAAGTTTATTACAGCGGCGACACTGGCTACGGCCCGCATTTCAAACAAATCGGCGAACAGTTTAGCGATATCGATCTCGCCATCATGGAAAACGGCCAGTACGACGAAGGCTGGAAATACATCCACATGATGCCGGAAGAAGCCGCTCGGGCGACGGAAGAGCTGGGGGCGAAAACCATGGTGCCGGGGCACGCAGGCCGGTTTGCATTGGCGAATCACAGCTGGGACGAGCCTTTCCGCCGCATAGCAACCGCCAGCATAGGCCGCGGCTATCAGCTTCTCACGCCGGAAATGGGGCAAATACTGGAAGTCAGTCAACCGCGTCAGGCCTTCGATGCCTGGTGGGAATAGCATTATCAATTATCGAACGAGCAAGATGTAGAAGGAGGTGATATGTCCATGCCTAAAGATTTTATGGAATCTCTGCTTGAGTGGGTCGATGGCAATATGCAGCGCCCGCTGCGTATTGAAGAAGTCGCCAGGCAGTCCGGCTACTCGAAGTGGTACCTGCAGCGGATGTTCTCAGACTGGGCGGGGAAGAGCCTCGGGGCCTACATTCGTGAACGTAAATTGCAGTTAGCGGCAGAAGATCTGAAAAATACCGAGGACAAAATCCTCGATATCTCAGTGCGCTACGGTTTTGATTCGCAGCAATCTTTTACCCGCACATTTGGAAAACGGTTCAATACCTCTCCCGGCGCCTACCGCCGCGAGCACGAACAGCCGCTTAATTAAGACCTTTTCTGGGTGGGTATGCGCCGCTTACCCACCCAGTTTTCACTTACTTCAGTAAAGTCGACCACTGTTCAACCCATGGGCCAGAAACCACTTCAGGCTCCGGATGGTCGTTAGCGTCAATCGTTAAAACGTCGGCGATGCGGGTTGCGCCCTGCTCCTGCAATAACGCATCAAACTGCTTGCCGCCACCGCAGAAGTGGTCGTAATTACTGTCGCCCAGCGCAATCAAGCCGTAATGCAGTTCAGGCTGGTAACCCAGTTGATCTTTGATAGCCTGAAACAGCGGGACAATGCTGTCCGGCAGATCGCCCTGCCCGGTCGTGGACGTGACCACCAGCGCATAATGGTTGCGGTAGTATTGCCACTCGGTCAGGTCAGGATCTTCAAACACCTTTGCCTGATGGCCGTGTTTTTTCAGAATGGTTTCGGCTTCTTCCGCCACTAACAACGCATTGCCGTACATTGTACCTACAAAAATACCCACTTCGGCCATCGGTAACTCCTTAAGAATTAGAGACAAGGCTTATCCTGGCAGCTCGCCGGATCACACTCACTATTTTCAACATCCGGCAACAGACCACGCCAGCCAAATTGTGTCAGCATTTGCATCCAGGTTTCATCCAGCCCCGCTTTTAGCGTCAGCGGTTCCCCGGTGACAGGATGATTTAAAGAAAGCTGGCTGGCATGCAGCATCAGGCGCTGACAGCCGAAATGCTCCGCCGCACCGCGATTCTGGCGCAAATCGCCGTGTTTGGAATCGCCAATGATGGGATGCCGAAGATGCGCCAAATGCCGCCGGAGCTGATGTTTTCGGCCCGTCTTTGGCTCAAGTTCCACCAGACTGTAACGCGCGCTTGGATAGCGCCCCACCGCCACCGGCATTTCGACCGTTGCCAGCCCGCGATAATGCGTCACTGCGGGCTGTGGCCCTTTGTCCTGGTCGCTAAATTTATCGGCGATTTTATCCAGCTCTTCAACCAGAGGATAATCCAGCACGGCTTCGTCCTGCAGCCAGCCGCGCACAACGGCATGATAACGTTTCTGCATTTGATGCTGCTCGAACTGCTGCGACAGCAGACGGCCGACTTCGCTGGACAACCCCATCAACAGCACGCCGGAAGTTGGCCTGTCGAGGCGATGAACGGTAAACACGTGCTGGCCAATCTGGTCGCGAACGGTTTGCATCACCACGACTTTTTCGTGCCTGTCCAGCCAGCTACGGTGAACCAGCCAGCCGGACGGTTTGTTCACGGCAACCAGCCATTCATCCTGGTAAATAATCTCCAGCATTAACCCTGTTCCGCGTCAAACAATGCATCCAGCTCAAGCAGCACGGCAAGGAGAGGTTCACGCACGGCATGCGTCGCATCCAGCGCCATCTCATAATAAGGGGCGATAGCAAAGGCTTCAGGCAGAGGATGCTGGCTGTCCAGTAACGCGTGCATACGAGGGATCAGTACCCATTGCAGCCATTCGTGGGGCTGCAGCGTATCCATGCAGAAAGGCTGAGTGCTCTCAAATGCTGTGGGATCGGGAGGCAGGCCCTGCCAGAGGGAATGATCGCGCAGGATCTGCTCAATGGTGAGTAAATGATGGCGAACCAGCGTCTGGCGCTCCATGAAAACCTCATACGTCAGTGGAAAAGAGCGGTACAGAATACCACTTCTTCACTGCCCGTGAAAAAGGCATAAAAAAGGGAGCACTGTTTACACAGTGCTCCCGGTTCGTTTCGCAGCTAATCCAGCTACTTTTTATGCTCCCTGCTCATCCATGACAACTTTGTCCTCTGGTCTCCTGACCAGCAATCCATCGCCAGGGCTTCCTGCTGCCATCATCCTGATGGGTGTCCAACATCATCCTGACGCTAAATCCTTGAGTCTTCCTGACCCACCGTACTCCTGTTACGGCTCTCATTCTCCGTCCTGGAGGTGTCCTTTAACTCTGCCTGAGTTATCCGTGCTTCATCTGTGAAGCCTTCCTTGTTCGCCATCCCGGCGGGTTCCTTTTGTAAGAAGCGACATCATCCTGATATCTCCTTCATTACGTCGACATCCTGTCGATGTATATAGAATCCCCTATTTGCCCGCATGTGACAAGGGATGCAGCGGTGCCGCGGGCAAAAACTTTCATTCGGAACTTTCCTAAAACAAAAATAACTTATTGTTTTATAAAGGCATCGATAAATGAGAGTCGCTTTCATCTGCCATCAAATGTAGCGATCTCTCACACGGCTTGTAAGAGATCTCTCACAAGACCTTGGGCAAAAAAGCTAAATCACCTGGGGTGTTAAGGCATTAAGAAAGTCAGAAAGGGAGCTGGAAAGCACGGTGCGCTGCGGGGTGCCGATTCTTTCAATCACCACTTCACCTGTCAAGTTGCATAGTGAAACGACTTCCATTTCATCTTCAGTGGTGGCTAAAAACAGCGTCGGGGATAACTTCAAACGCTTCTGTGTCACCAGGTGGCCAATCAGGTTCTCCTGCACGCGAACAAAGTCATCTTCACTCCAGGCCTGCAGCAGCGTCAGCGCAGTATTCCCATGTACGGCAGGCATATCTCCGGCAAACTGCGTGGTGTAAAACGCTTCAACGGCAGGTTGGAGGGAAATATCCAATGCTCGCTCTACGGCGCTTAAATCCGCTTCTGGGGTAAACGGTTGGGGCTGCCAGCGCACGTCTCCCCCGGTGGTCGTTACAATACACGGCGACGGAATGCCGTATAGCGCTTCACTGGCAGGCCAGCCTCCTGTTTCCTCCTGCCACTGGTCGCAAAAACGGCGGGTAAACTCTTTAAGGGCAAAGGCGACTTCGTTCATTAATTTCTCACTCGCGTAGGCTGGGGTACAATAAAAGCCAATTGTACCTTTATCTCGGTGAAACATGTCCTACGAAAATCACCAGGCACTTAGTGGCCTGACGCTGGGTAAGCCCACGGCTTATCAGGATCAATACCAGCCTTCGTTACTGCAGGCCGTACCACGTAGCCTGAATCGCGACCCGCTTGGCCTCCACGCCGACAGCCTGCCATTTAGCGGCGGCGACATCTGGACGCTATACGAACTCTCATGGCTGAACAGTAAAGGCCTGCCTCAGGTCGCCGTGGGCCATGTGCAATTAGACGCCAACAGCGTCAATCTTGTGGAGTCCAAAAGCTTTAAGCTCTACCTGAACAGCTTTAACCAGACTCGCTTCGCCGACTGGGAAACCGTCCAGGCAACGCTGAAGCGCGACCTAAGTGCCTGCGCCGAAGGTGACGTCAGCGTGGTGCTGTTCCGCCTGCATGAGCTGGAAGGTCAGGAAATTGCAGCTTTCAGCGGAGAATGCATCGACGAGCAGGACATCACCATCGACAGCTACGACTTTAACGCAGATTACCTGCAAGAGGCCGCGGGTGAAGAGATCGTGGAAGAAACGCTGGTTAGCCACCTGCTGAAGTCCAACTGCCTGATCACCCACCAGCCAGACTGGGGCTCCGTACAGATTCGCTATCGCGGCCCGAAAATCGATCGCGAAAAACTGCTGCGCTATCTGGTCTCCTTCCGCCATCACAACGAGTTTCATGAACAGTGCGTGGAGCGCATCTTTAATGACCTGCAACGCTTCTGCCAACCGCAATCCCTCAGCGTTTATGCACGTTACACGCGCCGGGGCGGGCTGGACATTAACCCGTGGCGTACCAATACCGGTTTCCATCCTGCTTTTGGCCGCCTGACCCGCCAATAAGTGCGAAATAGCTCCCAGCGCCAAAAGTGAATGTGGTTTACGGGTTGTTAAAGTGAACAAGCCAGGGCTATTGTAATCTGTGAGAACGGCACTTTTCGTTCCGTAAGGAGTTCACTTGATTACACATATTAGCCCGCTTGGCTCAATGGATATGTTGTCGCAGCTGGAAGTCGATATGCTTAAACGCACCGCCAGCAGCGACCTTTATCAACTGTTTCGCAACTGCTCACTGGCGGTCCTTAATTCCGGCAGTCAAACCGACAGCAGCAAAGAGCTGCTTTCCCGCTACCAGAACTTTGACATCAATGTGTTACGCCGTGAACGTGGCGTAAAACTCGAACTGATTAATCCCCCGGAAGACGCCTTTGTTGACGGCAGAATCATCCGCGCGTTGCAGGCTAACCTGTTTGCCGTCCTGCGCGATATTCTGTTTGTTAACGGCCAAATTGACAACGCAGGCCGTTTTCAACATTTGAACAAAGAAAACTCTATTCACATCACAAACATGGTGTTTTCTATTTTACGAAATGCCCGTGCGCTGCACGTGGGTGAAGCACCTAACCTGGTGGTGTGCTGGGGCGGCCACTCCATTAACGAAAATGAATACCTTTATGCCCGCCGCGTGGGCACTCAGCTTGGCCTGCGCGAGCTGAACATCTGTACCGGCTGTGGGCCAGGTGCGATGGAAGCGCCGATGAAAGGTGCCGCCGTCGGCCACGCTCAGCAGCGCTATAAAGAAGGGCGTTTTATCGGCCTGACGGAACCTTCTATTATCGCCGCCGAGCCGCCTAACCCACTGGTCAATGAACTGATCATCATGCCAGATATTGAAAAGCGGCTTGAGGCGTTCGTGCGTATTGCCCACGGTATTATTATCTTCCCTGGCGGGGTCGGAACCGCAGAAGAGTTACTCTACCTGTTAGGTATTCTGATGAACCCGCATAACCACGATCAGGTTCTGCCGCTGATCCTGACCGGGCCGAAAGAAAGCGCTGATTACTTCCGCGTGCTGGATGAATTTATCGTTAGTACCCTGGGCGAGAAAGCGCGCCGGCATTATAAAATCATCATCGACGACGCAACTGAAGTCGCCCGCCTGATGAAAAAAGCCATGCCGCAGGTGAAAGAGAACCGCCGTGAGACCGGCGATGCCTACGGCTTCAACTGGTCTATTCGCATCTCGCCGGATCTGCAGATGCCGTTTGAGCCGACCCACGAAAACATGGCTAACCTGCAACTCTACCCTGACCAGCCTGCAGAAAAACTGGCGGCATCACTGCGCCGCGCCTTCTCAGGCATTGTTGCCGGCAACGTGAAGGAACCCGGCATTCATGCCATCGAAAAATACGGCCCGTACAAACTGCACGGAGATCCGGACATGATGAAACGCATGGACGTTCTGCTGCAGGGCTTTGTCGCCCAACACCGCATGAAGCTGCCCGGCAGCGCCTACATCCCCTGCTACGAAATCGTACGCTAACCTTCCAGGGCGACCCATCAGTCGCCCTTCTTTTTACGCTCCCCGAAGCCATTTAATCGATTGCGCTCACACTTAAAAGCACAAACATTGCGACCTGAAGCAAATACTCGTTGAAAAATGCTGTTTTAGGCACTTTCTTTGGCAAAAACCGAGTTATTTGGTCAGGTTTAATTTATTGCATCATCCACAAGTGTTAGGCTTCGCGACCATAAATGTCATATTGATGTCTATGAACAGACTGTTATGCGGATTTGTCGCTTAACAAACGTAGATTATCGCATTTGGGATCGCGATCACTGATACATAGATGACATAAATGTATCTTTCCGCCCGCCGATAGTTACGGGCCACAACTACTACAAAAACGCCCCCGGCCAGAATTTAGTTTCAGCAGTTACGCCACACACATTGCGTTAACTGCGAATTTTTAAACATTGCACGAAACATTCCTTTGGAGATGTAAATGGAAACCACTCAAACCGGCAGTATTGTCTCTGCTGAGAAAAAAGGCGCATGGCGCAAGACCGACACCATGTGGATGCTGGGCCTTTATGGCACGGCTATCGGTGCAGGCGTCCTGTTCCTGCCAATCAACGCCGGCGTTGGTGGCCTGATTCCGCTGTTCATCATGGCGATTCTGGCTTTCCCGATGACTTTCTTTGCCCACCGTGGCCTGACGCGCTTTGTTTTGTCGGGTAAAAACCCAGGTGAAGACATTACCGAAGTTGTAGAAGAGCACTTTGGTATCGGCGCAGGTAAGCTCATCACCCTGCTGTACTTCTTTGCTATCTACCCGATCCTGCTGGTTTACAGCGTGGCGATCACCAACACCGTGGACAGCTTCATCACCCACCAGTTGGGCATGACCGCGCCGCCGCGCGCGATTCTTTCCCTGATCCTGATCATCGGCATGATGACCATCGTGCGCTTTGGCGAGCAGATGATCGTCAAAGCGATGAGCATCCTGGTATTCCCGTTTGTTGCAGCACTGATGATTCTGGCTCTGTACCTGATTCCAAACTGGAGCGGTGCAGCGTTTGAAACCCTGTCCTTCAGCGCAACCCCGGCAACCGGCAGCGGCCTGTGGATGACCCTGTGGCTGGCGATTCCGGTGATGGTCTTCTCGTTCAACCACTCGCCGATCATCTCCTCCTTCGCCGTGGCTAAACGCGAAGAGTACGGCGCAGGCGCTGAGAAAAAATGCTCCAGCATTCTGGCACGTGCCCACGTCATGATGGTGTTGACCGTTATGTTCTTCGTGTTCAGCTGTGTGCTGAGCCTGACCCCGGCAGACCTGGCCGCGGCAAAAGCGCAGAACATCTCTATCCTGTCTTACCTGGCTAACCACTTTAATGCACCGGTTATCGCCTGGATGGCACCAATCATTGCAATGATTGCCATCACTAAATCCTTCCTCGGCCACTACCTGGGCGCGCGTGAAGGCTTTAACGGCATGGTCATTAAGTCTCTGCGCAGCAAAGGCAAAACCATTGAACTGAACAAGCTGAACCGCATCACCGCGATCTTTATGCTCGTCACAACCTGGATTGTCGCGACCCTGAACCCAAGCATCCTCGGGATGATTGAAACCCTGGGCGGCCCGGTTATTGCGATGATTCTGTTCCTGATGCCGATGTATGCGATTCAGAAAGTACCGGCGATGCGTAAATACAGCGGCCATATCAGCAACATCTTCGTTGTGATTATGGGCCTGATTGCTATCTCCGCTATCTTCTACTCGCTGTTCAGCTAAGCCTTATAAAGCCGCCCGCTCGGGCGGCTCTCTCTTCTCAAGTCACTTACGCAGGGAAATCTTATGATTAGCGTATTCGACATTTTCAAAATCGGTATTGGCCCCTCCAGCTCACATACCGTCGGCCCGATGAAAGCCGGTAAACAATTTTCCGATGACCTGATTGAGCAAGGGATCTTGCGCGACGTTACCCGCGTTGTCGTGGACGTTTACGGTTCACTATCCCTGACCGGTAAAGGTCACCATACCGATATCGCGATTATTATGGGCCTGGCGGGTAACCTGCCGGACACCGTCGATATCGACGCTATTCCGCACTTCATCCAGGATGTGAATACCCACGGGCGCCTGATGCTGGCCAACGGCCAACATGAAGTTGAATTCCCGGTGGACTGCTGCATGAACTTCCATGCCGACAACCTGGCGCTTCACGAGAATGGCATGCGTATTACCGCGCTGGCGGGCGACAAAGTCCTGTACTCCCAAACGTACTACTCCATCGGCGGCGGCTTTATCGTTGATGAAGCGCATTTTGGCGTAGAGAGTGAAAATCCGGTCAGCGTGCCGTATCCGTATAAGAATGCTGCAGACCTGCAAAAACACTGCCGTGAAACGGGCTTATCGCTTTCCGGCCTGATGATGCAGAACGAACGCGCCCTGCACAGCCAGGAAGAGATCGACGCCCACTTTGCAGCGGTCTGGGAAGTGATGAGCAGCGGGATTGAACGCGGTATCACTACGGAAGGCGTGCTGCCGGGCAAAATGCGCGTTCCGCGTCGTGCTGCAGCCCTGCGTCGTATGCTGGTGACCACCGATAAAAATAACTCTGACCCGATGGCAGTTGTGGACTGGATCAATATGTTCGCGCTGGCGGTGAACGAAGAAAACGCTGCCGGTGGCCGCGTGGTCACCGCCCCAACGAACGGTGCCTGCGGTATTGTTCCAGCTGTGTTGGCGTACTACGACAAATTCATTCGTCAGGTGAACGCTAACTCCTGCGCCCGCTATTTCCTGGCCGCCGGTGCTATCGGTTCTCTGTATAAAATGAACGCGTCTATCTCTGGTGCCGAAGTAGGCTGCCAGGGGGAAGTGGGCGTAGCCTGTTCAATGGCAGCCGCCGGACTTGCCGAGCTGCTGGGCGGTAGCCCGACTCAAGTGTGTATCGCCGCGGAAATCGGCATGGAACACAACCTGGGGCTGACGTGTGACCCGGTTGCGGGCCAGGTTCAGGTTCCGTGCATTGAGCGTAACGCCATTGCCGCCGTAAAAGCAGTTAACGCTGCGCGTATGGCGATGCGCCGCACCAGCGAGCCTCGCGTCTGCCTGGATAAGGTTATCGAGACGATGTATGAAACGGGCAAGGACATGAACGCCAAATACCGCGAAACCTCTCGCGGTGGCCTGGCGCTGAAAATTGTCGCCTGTGACTAAAAATTAAGGCTCCCGGTTGGGAGCCTTTTTCTTAGAGCGCCGCTTTCAAACGCTTCACAGCTTCAACCAGTTGTTCATCGGTTGCCGTCGCATAGGAGAAGCGCAGGGTTCGTTTATCTGCATGATCGCTAAAGAAGAATTCACCCGGCACATATACCACACCTTTCTCCAGCGTTTTTTGTAGCCACGCCGTAGTATCGAAGTCATAGCGGAAAGAGGCCCAAAGGAACATCCCACCCTGTGGCTGGTTAAAAGTAATGTGCTCGCCAAGTTCGTCTTCCAGCAGGCGCGACAACGTCAGACACTTCTGCTTATAAGCCTCACGAATCAGCTCAATCTGCTGATCAAGACGCCCCAGTTTCAGGTAAGCCGCCGCCAGCGCCTGCGTAAACGAGTTAGCGTGTAAATCAGTCGCCTGCTTAATGATCGCGACCTTTTGCTTCATCCACTCCGGCAGAATGATCCAGCCAACACGCAGCCCCGGGGCCAGAATTTTCGAGAATGTTGAGGTATAGACCACGTGGTCTTCATACCCTAACTCTTTGGCGACCTGAATCAGGGTCTTCTCGCGGCGATCGGTAAAGCTAATCGCCCCGTACGGATCGTCTTCAATAATCACAAAATCATGTTCGGCAGCCAGTTTCACCAGCTTTTCACGACGCTCAGCGCTCAGGGTTGTGCCGCTTGGGTTACCAAAGGTTGGCACGAGATAAACGCCTTTCACCCGCGTGGTTTTCAGCAGCGCTTCGAGCTCATCGACAATCATGCCGTGCTCGTCCCCACCTACGGACTCAACCTTCGCGGCGGTCAAACTGAGGATTTGCAACGTGGCAAGGTAGGTTGGGCGCTCAACGACGAAAACGTCGCCTTCGTCTGCCAGCGCGCGAATCAGCAAATCCAACGCCTGCTGAGAACCTGAGGTAATCAGCAACTGGTCGCTGCGTGTAGTAATCCCGCGAGCCTTGCACAGCTCAACGAGCTGGTCGCGCAGCTCAGAATTGCCTTCGGTCAGGCCATACTGAAAAGCATCGTTGAAGTTCTCTTCCAGCACTTTACGGGTCGCCAGCTCCAGCCCTTGCTTATCAAACAGCTCGCTGGAAGGAATACCGCCAGCCAGCGAAATCACGCCGGGCATTTTGCTGTGCTTAAGAAGTTCGCGGATGGCCGAGGGTTGCAGGTTTTGAATGCGTTGCGCGAGGTGTTTAGTATTACTCATATTGATGTTCTCTATTTTTTTATGCGTTAGAAATATACATAGCCCGCTAACAACTACGCAATGGCTTTCCACCCGGTCCCCATAAGGTTTTGCGAGAGGCATTCCTGAATACTGCGATGAGAATAGCTCATCATGCCGGGAAGTGTTAGGGTAGGCCCATCAGAGTGACGAGTTAATTTCTTATGGCTATTCATTTACTTATCGTCGATGCCCTGAACCTGATTCGCCGTATACATGCGGTGCAGGGTTCGCCCTGTGTCGATACATGTCTGCATGCGCTAGACCAGCTTATCGGCCACAGCCAGCCCACGCATGCGGTGGCGGTGTTTGATGACGAAGAACGCCGCGAAGGCTGGCGGCATCAGGTTCTGCCCGACTACAAAGCAGGTCGTTCGCCGATGCCAGACGATCTGCATGCCGAAATGCCCGCCCTGCGGGAGGCGTTTACCCGCCGTGGCGTCCAGTGCTGGCATTCAAAAGGCAGCGAAGCGGACGATCTTGCGGCCACGCTGGCGGTGAAAGTCGCTTCCAGCGGCCATTGGGCAACCATTGTGTCCACCGACAAAGGCTATTGCCAGCTGCTGGCCCCAACGCTGCAAATTCGCGACTACTTCCAAAAACGTTGGCTGGATGCGCCTTTCATTGCTCAGGAATATGGCGTTCAGCCGGAACAACTGGGGGACTTCTGGGGGCTGGCAGGCATCAGCAGCAGCAAAATTCCTGGTGTGCCCGGTATTGGCCCCAAAAGCGCCACGCAGCTCATTAACCAGTTTTCTGACCTGGAAACGCTGTATCAGCGGCTGGATGAAGTCCCGGAAAAATGGCGTAAGAAGCTGGAGCAGCACAGAGAAAGTGCGTTTATCAGCCGCCAGGTGGCAAGGCTTGAAACGGATTTACAACTCGACGGGAATTTACAGCAGTTAAGGCTGCCTGGTGCATTGCCTTCTGCGTAACGGAAAAGAATTCCCCTTGCCCAAATGAGCAAGGGGTTAGTCATTAACGTTCGTCGCGACGGCCACCCACGGCCGCCCACCAGCGGCGAATGTGAACGGTCACTTCTTCACGATCGTGGTAAAGCTGGCGGGCTTTGATCTCAGCATTAATCCCGTTGCTCTCAAGGATTTCGCGGATCTGCGCCAGGTTTTGCGACACCTCTTCGTAGCGCTTTTTCATCGGTAACTTGAGGTTAAAGATAGTCTCACGGCACCAGCCGTTCACCAGCCAGGTCGCCATTAAATGGGCCACTTTTGCCGGTTTCTCTACCATGTCGCAGACCATCCAGGAGATGTTGGTGCGGGTTGGGCGGTATTTGAAGCCGTCTTCGCGCAGCCAGGTCACCTGCCCGGTGTCCATCAGGCTCTGCGCCATCGGGCCGTTATCAACGGAAGAAACCCACATATTGCGTTTCACCAACTGATAGGTCCAGCCGCCCGGGCAGGCACCCAAATCCACAGCATACATGCCGTTGGCCAGACGCTCGTCCCATTCATCGGCGGGAATAAAGACGTGAAACGCCTCTTCCAGCTTCAGCGTGGAGCGACTTGGCGCATCCGCCGGGAACTTGAGGCGCGGGATGCCCATATAGAACGGCGAATTGTTGGTGGTGTAGGAGTAACCCGTGTAGCAGCAGCCTGGCGCGATAAAGAACACATGCACAACCGGGCGCTTCGGCGTTTCGTAGTTGGTCAACACTCCGGCTTCGCGCAGGCTGGCACGCAGCGGCACGGTAAACTTGCGGCAGAACTTCATCAGCTCTTTGCTTTCGTTGGTGTCGGCCACTTCAACCCGCAGGTCGCCGCCCTTCTCCACCACGCCCTGCAGCATGCCGACAACAGGCGTGATGCGATCCTCCGGCGGTAAATCTTTTAGCAGTTCCCCGGCAACAAACATCTGGCGGGCAAAAATCAGGTCGCTGAACGGCAGCTCGCGCGCCAGCTTATCCGCTTCTTCCGGCTGGTAGCATTCAAAAACGACATAGCCGCTCTGCTCTTTGACGCGGGCAAAGCCATAGACACCACGCTGACCCGCTTTGTCGGTTATCTCTGCCGCGCACTCTTTCTCAAATCCCTGGCGGCAGTACAAAATCACTTTATTCATGGCTTACGCCCTTACGTTTCAGGCGCACAGCACCAATTAACATCAATATCCAGCCGGCCAAGAAGCTGACGCCGCCCACCGGGGTAACAAACGCCCACAGCCGCAGGTGCGACAGAGCCAGGCAGTAAAGACTGCCGCTAAACAATACGGTGCCTAGCGCCATAAAGACGCTGCTCCAGTAGAACCAAATGCTGATCCGACGCTGCATCGCTACCGCAAGGCCAAAAATCGCGAGCGTGTGAAACGCCTGATACTCAAGCCCGGTCTGGATCCATCCCATCTCTGCAACACCCAGAGATTTGCTCAATACGTGCGCCCCAAAGGCGCCCAGGGCAACAAAAACAAAACCGCTGATGGCGGCAAAAATCAGCATGAATCGGCTGGTCATGGTGTAACCCTAAAGTAAGGCGTGGCGGCGCCACGCGAAGGTTGCTTATTGTTCGTAGCGAAAACGGAATTTTTCTTGCTCACTGGCCGCCTTTGCCAGGATCCACTGTCGAAACGCGGCTATTTTACCCAGTTCTGCCTGGCTGTCATGACAAACCAGATAAAAGGCGTTTTTACTTACCAGCACATCATTGAACGGGCATACCAGACGGCCCGCTTCGATTTCCGTTTGGGCCATGACGTTATTGGCCAGCGCAATCCCCTGCCCGTGAATCGCGGCCTGGAGTACCATTGCGCTGTGGCTGAAAATAGGCCCTTGCTGGACATTAATATGGCTCACGCCAAGCTGGCGGGTATAAGTCTGCCAGTCGCGGCGCGAAGCGTCATGCAATAAAGTGTGCTTTGCCAAATCTTCCGGCGTTTTAATCGGTTTGTCGCCGGTTAATAGCATAGGCGAGCACACCGGCAGCAAATACTCAGCATAAAGTTTCTCAACCCTTAGCCCTGGCCAGTTGCCGCGCCCATAGAATATCGCCACGTCCACATCGTCGGACAACTTGTCTTCCTGGCGGTCCACCGCCTGAATTCGCACGTCGATGCCCGGATAAGCTGAGTTAAAGCTTGTTAAACGAGGCACCAGCCAGTGAATCGCGAAACTCGGCAATAAACTCACCGTTAACGCGCCTTTTGCACTGCGTGCCTGCAATTTGCGGGTGGCTTCCGTCAGCTGGGAAAAAATCTCTTTAATATCCTGATAATAACTCTGCCCCTCTTCCGTCAGCAGCAGCGAACGGTTGCGGCGGCGGAACAGCTTCAGGCCAAGAAAATCCTCCAGGGACTTGATCTGGTGGCTTACCGCAGCCTGGGTAACAAACAGTTCCTCAGCCGCTTTAGTAAAACTCAAGTGACGAGCCGCAGCGTCAAAAACGCGCAGCGCATTCAGAGGGGGTAATCGCTTAGACATAGGGTTATTTGGCTTAAGTGTTAATAATAGTTAACAAACAGATAGCGTTTGTTTACCTATTAGTTTTTTTTATCTGAGCCATTATAAATTGTCCGTTGAGGATGCACCAGCAAATACCTATAGTGGCGGCACTTCCTGAGTCGGAACGAAAAGTTGTCTGGAATGCGTGTTCTGGAGGGCTTTTGGCTTACGGTTGTGATGTTGTGTTGTTGTGTTTGCAATTGGTCTGACATTTCGGACCACGGTAGCGAAGCTACCCCTTTTCACTTCCTGTACATTTACCCTGTCTGTCCATAGTGATTAATGTAGCACCGCCGAATGCGGTGCTTTTTTTTGCCTGGCGTATTACTTCTTCAGCTCAACCATCTCTTTCACGTCCGAGCGGTTAATCTGCTGCATATTTCCGTTGGCATCTTTGTACTTGATCATCCCGGTTTCGTCATCGGTCTTCGGTTTACCTTCGGAGACGATCGCGCGTCCATCATTGGTATGCATGATGTAGTTCGGGCTGGAACAAGCTGCAAGTGCAAAGGTCATCATACAGGCAGAAACGATAGCGGTGGCTTTGTTCATTATTCTTCTCCTTGTGGATAGAGTTTAATGCTACTTAAATCTCTTCTACTAACATGCTTAAATATTAGTACAACAATAATTAGCATAACCTGCTTCTCGGATTCTGCCAGGAGAAACAGACGATTCCGAGAAAGACGGAAACCTTGTGCCAACGTCAGTTTTGCGCGACGATCTGTGCATTGAACCGAGGATCCCCATGACAGCATTTAACCCCGCCCATTTTCGCGCGCAGTTTCCCGCGCTGGCAGATGCAGGCGTCTATCTCGACAGCGCGGCCACGGCGTTAAAACCCCAGGCCGTGATCGACGCGACCCAGCAGTTTTACAGCCTGAGCGCCGGGAACGTGCACCGCAGCCAGTTTCCCGAAGCGCAGCGTCTGACCGCGCGTTACGAAGCAGCTCGCGACCAGGTAGCACGATGGATCAACGCCGAAAGCAGTACAGCCGTGGTCTGGACCCGTGGCACAACAGAAGCCATCAATATGGTCGCGCAATGCTATGCCCGCCCTCGCCTCAGGGCCGGGGATGAAATCATTGTGAGTGAAGCAGAACATCACGCCAATTTTGTACCGTGGCTGATGGTGGCTGAACAAACCGGTGCGAAAGTGGTGAAACTGCCTCTGAATGATCAGGCTCTGCCCGATCTTCACCAGCTCCCGGCATTGCTGAATGACCGCACACGTATCCTGGCGATTGGACAGATGTCTAATGTCACCGGGGGCTGCCCCGACCTTGCGAAAGCCATCGAGCTTGCTCACGAAGCGGGGGCTATCGTGATGGTCGATGGCGCACAGGGCATTGTTCACTGCCCGCCGGACGTGCAAGCGCTGGATATCGACTTTTACGCCTTCTCAGCCCATAAGCTGTATGGCCCAACCGGCATCGGCGCGCTCTATGGCAAAGCTCAGCTCCTCGAGCAAATGTCACCGTGGCTCGGCGGCGGTAAAATGATTACCCATGTCTCGTTCGACGGTTTTAAAACTCAGCCAGTGCCTTATCGTTTTGAAGCCGGGACGCCAAACGTCGCGGGCGTCATTGGCCTCAGCGCTGCGCTGGAATGGCTTGAAACTGTCGATTTACAGCAGGCGGAAAACTGGAGCCGTAGCCTGGCCACGCTCGCCGAGTCAGAGCTGGCGACGCGCCCGGGTTTCCGCAGCTTCCGCTGTCAGGACTCCAGCCTGCTGGCGTTTGATTTTGCTGATGTTCACCATAGCGATATGGTCACGCTGCTGGCCGAATCAGGCATTGCGCTGCGGGCGGGCCAGCACTGCGCACAACCCTTGATGGCCGCATTAGGGGTTAGCGGAACACTGCGCGCCTCTTTCGCCCCTTACAACACACAGCAGGATGTGCACGAACTGCTCGCCGCAGTCGATCGCGCCCTCGATATTCTGGTGGACTGAATGCAGACTGATCATCCTTTCGGGACAGAGATTAACACAGAGATGCTGCGTACCACGTTTGGGGCGCAGCGGCAGTGGGAAGAGAAATACCGCCAGCTGATTTTATTGGGCAAGAAGCTGCCGGCGCTGCCGGAGGCATTAAAAACCGAGCGTATTGAAATCAGCGGCTGCGAAAACCGCGTCTGGCTGGGCCACGAATGCCTGCCGGACGGCACGCTGCACTTCTATGGCGACAGCGAAGGACGCATCGTTCGCGGATTATTGGCGGTGCTGTTAACGGCAGTAGAAGGGAAAACCGCCCAGCAGCTGTTGGACAACGATCCGCTCAGCCTGTTTGACGATCTGGGGCTGCGCCATCAGCTCAGCGCTTCCCGCAGCAGCGGACTCACGGCTCTGGCTGCGGCCGTTCAACAGGCCGCGCAAAAGGATTAATCAGGAGGCGGTTCGCGCCGCCTTCGCCATCATCTTCGTCAGCACATGAGACACCGCTACAAAACCAAAGCTGGCGGTTACCATGGTCGCCGCGCCAAAACCCGAGGCGCAGTCCATTCGTTTTGGGCCTTCGGCGGTACTTTTCATGGCACAAACCGACCCGTCAGCCTGCGGATACACCAGCGCTTCCGTGGAAAATACGCAGTCTACGCCCAGCTTCCCTTTGCTGTTTTTCACCACGCCAAAGTCACTTTTCAGGCGCTCGCGCAGTTTGGCCGCCAGCGGATCCTGAATGGTTTTGGCCAGATCGCTGACCTGGATCTGCGTCGGATCGATTTGCCCGCCGGCTCCCCCCGTGGTCACCAGCGGGATCTTATAGCGACGGCAATAGGCTATCAGCGCTGCTTTTGGGCGCACGCTGTCAATGGCATCAATGACATAGCTGAACCCCTGGTTAAGCAGCTCAGCGGCGTTGTCAGCGGTAATAAAATCATCCACCACCGTAACCCGGCACTCCGGATTGATCTCTTTGATACGCGCCGCCATCACTTCCGTTTTGGCCTGACCGACGCTGCCTTTCAGGGCATGGATTTGCCGGTTGGTGTTGGTGACACAAACATCATCCATGTCGATAAGCGTAATTGCCCCAATGCCGGTTCGCGCCAGCGCCTCTGCCGCCCACGAGCCCACCCCACCGATGCCAATCACGCAAACGTGAGCCTCAGCAAAAAGCTGTAGCGCCGCCTGGCCATACAGACGAGCGGTGCCGCCAAAGCGTTGCAGCCAGGCATCAGAGAGAACGACAGACATCGGGGAAATCCTCAGAAATAAAAAACGGGCTGATTATACAGCCCGTTGTTCAGGGTGGAAACGTTGCAGCATTAACCGTTAAAAACGCTGCCCGTGCCAGGGGCCGCTTTCAGCACCCAGACGCGCCCGTAATGGTTGTACCAACCCGCGCGGTGCCCGGCATCCGGGCCAATGCCCTGATAGATATCGAAGTGCTGGCCTTTAATCGCGCCACCCACATCGAGTGCCACCATCACGCGCAGCTCATACTGGCCGGTGAATTTACCATTGTTGTCCAGCAACGGGACTTCGGTCAGCAGCGTGGTACCCGCAGGAATGATGGAGCGGTCAGACGCCACGGAAGCACGCCCAATCAAAGGTACCGCGCTCGCACCTTTCACCGGCGCATAGCTTGCCGGCTTAAAGAAGACAAAAGAAGGATTCTGCTCAAGCAGCTCCCGCACTGCCGCTTCGCTGTGGGTTTCTCCCCAGTGGCGAATCGCCTGCATCGACATGTCTTCTTTCTTCACTTCGCCGCGGTCGATCAGCACTTTACCGATGCTGCGGTAAGCGTGGCCATTTTTACCGGCATAGCCGAAGAAGGTCAAAGGCTGACCATCGCCAAAATCAATGTAGCCGCTGCCCTGCACATCCATGATGAAGTTATCCATCAGGGAGTTGCTGTAAGCCAGCACGTAGCTGTCGCTCAGCCCGCCGCTGTAGATTTCCGCGCGGGACGGCAGACGCCCACGTTTGGGTGGCATGCGGTAAATAGGGTACTGGAATTCGCCCTGACGGGTATGGCGAGCCTGAATCACCGGGGTGTAGTAGCCGGTAAACTGCACATTACCGTAGTTGTCAGCCCCTTCCATTTGCCAGGCATCAAGGCCGAACTGTTTCAGCTGGCGGGTATCTCCCCCGGCACGCAGCCACTGCTGCACGGCATTATAAATATCGCTGCCGCTGTTATAGAGGCGGGGAGAAGCAGAACGAATCTGGTTAACCTGCTCGGCATAGTCGCCGCCGTTGATGGGCGCGCCAACCGCATCAGGCTGATTCACCAGTGAGAAAGGCTGGGAGAATTTCCCGTCTTTATATTGCTGACCGCGATCGGTCGGTTTTGATGAACAGGCAGCCAGCATGGTTAACATGGCTCCCGCTGCTATGTACTTAATCCAACGTCCTTTCATTTACCTTTCGCCCTGCTCGTTGCCTCTGTATGCCTCGCCGAAGATAGCAAACGCGCCGCGAGAATTAAACGTGTTGAACGGCCTGCGTAGCAAAAACGTCTGTTTAGTGCCATTGTGCGGGTAAATTCAACAACCAATGGGAAATTCAGGCATTTCTGGCAAAAAAGGGTTGCAACAAAAAGCGAGCAGAGTATAGTGCGCATCCACGGACGCGGGGTGGAGCAGCCTGGTAGCTCGTCGGGCTCATAACCCGAAGGTCGTCGGTTCAAATCCGGCCCCCGCAACCAACTAAAAAGTCGCGGATTCAACGGCGCAATGATGAATAATCATTAAGAAGTATGACGGACGCGGGGTGGAGCAGCCTGGTAGCTCGTCGGGCTCATAACCCGAAGGTCGTCGGTTCAAATCCGGCCCCCGCAACCAATTAAAAGTCGCTGATTTAACAGCGCAATGATGAAAAATCATTAAAAAGAGTAGTATGACGGACGCGGGGTGGAGCAGCCTGGTAGCTCGTCGGGCTCATAACCCGAAGGTCGTCGGTTCAAATCCGGCCCCCGCAACCAACATTGAGAACACCCTTACGGGTGTTTTTTTGTTTCTGCCGTTGATAAAAAAATAAGGCAGGTTTTCCCCCGCCCTTATCAGATATTTTAGCCTCGTCTTGCCAGCCGCGAGCTGTCCGAGAAGTACGCCTTGATCCCCGCCAGAATTGACTCCGCAACCTCCTGCTGGAACCTGGCCGTACGCAGCTTGCGCTCTTCTTCTGGATTACTCAGGAACGCGGTCTCCACCAGAATAGAGGGAATATCCGGCGCTTTTAGCACTGCAAACCCGGCCTGATCGACGCTGTTTTTATGCAGTTTGTTCACTTTCCCCAGCCGGTTAAGCACCTCTTTCCCAAACTTCAGGCTGTCGTTAATGGTCAGCGACTGCACCATGTCGAACATCGTGTGGTCGAGATAGCGATCCCCGCTTTTACCCACGCCGCCAATTAAATCCGAGGCGTTCTGCGTTTGCGCCAGATATTTCGCTGCCGTACTGGTCGCCCCTTTGGTGGACAATGCAAAGACTGACGATCCGCGTGCGGCGGCGGTCGTAAATGCATCTGCATGAATAGAAACAAACAGATCGGCTCGCTGTTTTTGTGCTTTGGCAACGCGCACTTTCAGCGGGATAAACACATCTTCATTACGCGTCATGTAGGCTTTCATATTGCCCTCTTTATCGAGCAAGGCCTTCAGTCTGCGCGCAATGCTGAGCACAATATCTTTTTCACGGGTCTTGTTCGGGCCAATCGCGCCGGGGTCTTCACCGCCGTGCCCCGGGTCAAGCATGATGACAATCGGCCTGTCCCGCCCGGCTTTACCCGGCTGCGGCCCTTTTTCCGCCGGCATTTTCTTGTCTAGCTGGCCGTTGTTGTAATCTTCCAGTAATGCCAGCAGCGGATCTTGTTCGCTATTCATATTGGCAGGATACAGATCCATCACCAGACGCTCTTTAAATTCGGCGACCGGGGCCAGCGCAAACAAATGCGGGGTCACGTTTTGCTTCAATTCAAAAACCATGCGCACGGTCCTGGGATCGAACTGCCCCACGCGAGCGGATTTAATAAAGGGATCGTCGCCGCGAACCTGGCTGCCGATGCCTTTTAAAACTGAATTTAAATGCGCCCCTTCAATATCTACGACCACCCGCTCCGGGTTGCTGAGCGCAAACTGGCGATACTTCAGCTGATGGTTAGATTCCAGCGTCACACGGGTATAAGACGAGGCCGGCCAGACGCGCACGGCGATCACCTGGCTTGAGGCAGCAAAACCGACCTTGCTGACGCTCAACAACCACATGGCTCCTGCACCCTGAAGTAAACGGCGGCGACTCATTAACGAACTGGAATCTGGCATGGCTCCCCTGAGCGATAATCACTAAATGGATGAATTTATTTATTTGAGCCAAAAACTTTAGCGAAACACGCGGTTACTGTCATCTATAAAAGGGTAAACGTTCAGAAAAGGTCACCAAAAGTCAGGCGGAAGGAATTTTATCCTGGATGAAAATTGGCACTTGCACCAGACACCATAAAAGAATAAAAATACACAAATTACGAATAATCATGCAATGAGGGTGTGCCGTGGTAAAGGAACGCAGAACTGAACTGGTCCAGGGATTTCGCCATTCTGTTCCCTATATTAATGCCCACCGGGGAAAAACGTTTGTCATCATGCTCGGCGGCGAAGCCATTGAACATGAAAACTTTTCCAGCATCGTCAACGATATCGGCCTGCTTCACAGTCTGGGCATTCGCCTGGTCGTGGTGTACGGCGCACGCCCGCAGATTGACGAAAACCTGGCTGAGCACCACCATGAGCCGGTTTACCATAAACATACCCGAGTCACCGACGCAAAAACCCTCGAACTGGTAAAGCAGGCGGCAGGGCTACTTCAGCTCGACATCACCGCGCGGCTTTCCATGAGTCTGGGTAATACGCCGCTTCAGGGCGCCCATATCAACGTGGTCAGCGGTAATTTCATTATCGCGCAGCCTCTGGGCGTGGACGATGGCGTGGACTATTGCCATAGCGGTCGCGTCCGCCGGATCGATGAAGAAGCCATTCACCGCCAGCTGGACAGCGGCGCGATTGTGCTGATGGGGCCGGTTGCGGTCTCCGTCACGGGGGAAAGCTTTAACCTCACCTCCGAAGAAGTCGCCACCCAGCTAGCGGTTAAGTTGAAGGCAGAGAAAATGATTGGGTTCTGCTCCGCTCAGGGCGTGACCGACGACCAGGGAAACGTGATTTCCGAACTGTTCCCGAACGAGGCCCAGCAGCGCATTGAAGCCCTGGAAAACAGCGGCGACTATCATTCCGGTACCGTACGCTTCCTGCGTGGAGCGGTGAAGGCCTGCCGCAGCGGCGTGCGCCGCAGCCACCTGCTCAGCTATCAGGAAGATGGTGCCCTGCTGCAGGAACTGTTCTCCCGCGACGGGATCGGTACGCAGATTGTGATGGAAAGCGCCGAGCAGATCCGCCGCGCCACCATCAACGACATCGGCGGTATTCTTGAGCTGATCCGCCCGCTGGAACAGCAAGGGATCCTGGTCCGCCGCTCCCGTGAGCAGTTGGAAATGGAGATCGACAAGTTCACCATAATTCAGCGGGATAACCTGACCATCGCCTGCGCCGCGCTCTATCCATTCCCGGAAGAAAGCATCGGTGAAATGGCCTGCGTCGCGGTGCATCCGGACTATCGCAGTTCGTCCCGGGGCGAAGAGCTACTGAACCGCGTCGCCAACCAGGCGCGGCAAATGGGGCTGAGCAAGCTGTTCGTGCTGACCACCCGCAGCATTCACTGGTTCCAGGAACGGGGCTTCCTGCCGGTGGACGTTGAGCTGCTGCCGGCGAGCAAAAAAGAGATGTACAACTATCAGCGCAAATCAAAAGTGCTGATGGCTGACCTGACCTGAAAAAAGGGAAGGCATAAAGTGTGCCTTCCCTTATCTTTTATTCTCCAGAGAAAATCGCCATAAGCCCGCTGCGGCGCTCCGTACGCGTGGCTATCGCTTTATTCAAAACGCGTTCATCGGCATACAGCGACAGCTGCTTACGAGCGCGCGTGATCGCGGTGTACACCAGTTCACGCGTCACCACCGGCACAAACTGATTCGGCAATACCAGCGCGGCGTGGTCAAACTCAGACCCCTGAGATTTATGCACGGTCATGGCGAAGGCCGTATCGTGTGCAGGCAGGCGGCTTGGCTGAACGGATTTCACCGAGCCATCCGGCATCGAAAACCAGACACGAAGCCCTTCCTCACGCTGCAGAGCAATCCCGATATCGCCGTTAAACAAGCCAAGAGAGCTGTCATTGCGGGCAATCATCACCGGACGCCCGTTGTACCAACGGGACAACGCCTGCGAAGGTCGCTGAATCAAACGCGCCTGTACAAGCGCCTGCTCAATACGCTCATTCAGGCCACTCACGCCGAAGGGGCCTTCACGTAAGGCACACAGCAGCTGATAACGGCCAAAAGCATTAATGATCTCCGCAGGGCCGGCTTTCTGGCGCACCAGCTGCAAATACTCACCGTAGCCGCTGACCACGTCGGCAATCATCGCCGTATAATCTTCAGGCTCCAGCAGCGGCTGCAGCGAGATGTCCGTAAATCCCTGTCCAAATGCGGCTTTCACCTGCCGGCTATCGCTGGCATTCACCGCAAACGCCAGTTGCCCGATGCCGGACTGGCTGTCGAATCGGTAGCTTTTACGCAGCAGGCAAAGCCCGTCTCGTAGCGCGCTTGCCCGGTCACTATCGCCTACGGGAACCTCACAGCCCGTGAGCCGCTGTAATTGCTCCGCACGCTGCACCGAATAACCATCATTCACGTAATGGCAGATATCGCCCAGTACCGCGCCCGCTTCAACGGAAGCCAGTTGATCTCTGTCCCCGAGGAAAATGACCCTTGCCCGCTCCGGCAGAGCCTCGATAAGCCTGGACATCATCGGCAGGTCTACCATCGACGCCTCATCCACCACCAGCACATCCAGGTGTAGAGGATTCCCGGCATGGTGACGCAGACGCTGGCTGTTCGGCTGCGCGCCTAAAAGCCGGTGCAGTGTCGAAGCCTCTTCAGGCAGGCGTTTTTTCTGCTCATCGCTGAGCGGCAGCTGGCGCAGCGCACTTCCCAACGATTCCGTTAAGCGTGCGGCTGCCTTACCCGTGGGCGCTGCAAGCTGAATACGTACGGGCTGGCCATCGGAAAGCTGAACCAGCGCGCCCAGCAGTTTTGCCACCGTTGTGGTTTTACCGGTCCCCGGCCCGCCGGAAATAACTGAAATACGGCGGGTCAGCGCCACTGCTGCGGCCACTTTCTGCCAGTCCGTCTGTGGGCTGCTACCAAACAGTGCATCGAGGATTTCGCGAAGCCGGGTCTCATCCACCGCAACAGGCTGGTTATGTTCACCGAAAAAGGCCGCCACCCGCTGCTCGTTACTCCACATACGATTGAGGTAGAGGCGGTTATCAATGAGTTTCAGCGGCGTAGGTTCGTCGCCCGAGCTCACTGAATGGGAAGCCAGTAACGCGCTGTGCCAGCCTGATGCGGGCTCCGCCTCGGCAAAAAGCTGAGCCACAAGTTCAGGATGTTTGCCAGCAAAGGCATATTCGGGCCGGATGCGCTCAAGCGGCAGGCAGACATGCCCTTCGCCTGATTCACGGCTCAGTAGCGCTGCGGCCAGCATGACGGCGGGCTGCTGATCGTTAGCCACCATCATGGCAAACTGTGAATCCAGCGGCCTGAGGGCTTTCAGCGCCACCGCCTGATTGAGTAGCTGAGACATACTCACAGTGGGATCTCCTCTGCTGCCCCGGCGAACAGCGCATCCATGGCTTCAACCAGCCTGACGTCCGGTCGCGTAGAAAAAATACCCTGCTCGGGCTTACCTTGCTCCACGCCGCGCAGGAACAAATAGATAACCCCACCAAAATGCTGCTGGTAGTCATACCCGGCCATACGGTGGCGCAGGTAGCGATGCAGCGCCAGCGTGTAGAGCTGATATTGCAAATCGTAGCGATGGGATTGCATCGCCACCGCCATCGCCTCCTGGGTGTAAGCGCTGCTGTCTTCACCTAGCCAGTTAGATTTATAGTCCAGCAGGTAGTAGCGCCCCTGCCAGCGGAACACCAGGTCAATAAACCCTTTCAGCATCCCCTTCACCTGACGGAAGTCCAAAGGCGGGCAGCCAGCAGACAGCGGGTCGTAATGGCGAATCAGCGCGTCTAACGCCGGTGCCTGTAGTTCATTGTCGATAGGTAAATAAAATTCCAGCTCCACCTGTCTTTCCTTCGCAGAAAGCAGGTTCAGGGCAACGCCGGCGTCATTGAGCGGCGCAGCAAGCACCGCTTCCAGCCAGCGGCTCACCACCGGCCCCCACTCGCCGCCAAACCCATTGGCAAGCAAGTGTTTTTCTATCTCTTCAGGCTGTACTGGCTGCGTAAAATCAACCTCTTCGAAAAGGCTATGCAAGAAGGTACCTGGCGAAGCACCGCGCGGGAAAGTATGCGGCGTAAGTAACGGCTCACTTTGTTCGGGGGCTTCCCCTACGGCGTCAACGTCCAGGCGTGGCACTAAATCCAGAACCCGACTGCTGCCGTGCTGCTGCAGACCGGAATAACTGGTCACGCGCCAGTTATCGGTGATTCGACGCTTGAGCTGACGGGCGGCAAGCTCGGGCAACGCATCGGATACAGGCTGCCACGGAGTATCATCCCCGGGAGATAATGTTTCGACATCGATAGCCTCGCTTTTCAGGCCTTCCAGCGCCTGGCGCAGCCCTTCGGCATCAAGAGCTTCTCCTTTCTGTAGCAAATAGCCCAGCGCACTGAGATGCAGATCGCTGCTGCCTTTTTTGGCTCTCGAACCCCGGAACAACGGCGCCACGCCCAGGCTGCAGTGCCAGACGGAACGCGTTAATGCCACATACAGCAAACGCAAGTCTTCCGCCAGACGTTCTTCTTCGGCCAGCCCCAGGCTTTCCGCGTCGTTGCTCAAATCCAGAAGCGAGGTAAAGGTGGTCCGGTCGTGATACAGGCCGCTGCTCTGCGGGCGATAGTTGGCCACGAACGGCAGCCAGACCAGCGGATACTCCAGCCCTTTGGATTTGTGAATGGTCACCACCTGCACCAAATGTTTATCACTTTCGAGCCTCAACTGCTGACTGGAAGCGTTGCTGTCCGGCTCGGCAATGCGCTGCGCCAGCCAGCGCACCAGCGCATGCTCGCTCTCCATTTCTGCTGAGGCCTCCTGCAACAGCTCGCTGATATGCAGAATATCCGTCAGCCTGCGTTCCCCGCCCGGCGTGGCCAGCAGGTTTTCAGCTATATTTCTCGCCCCGATTAAGGCCCTCAACATGGGCATCACGCCCCGCTTAAGCCACTGTTCGCGGTAGCCAAAGAATTCTTCAACCAGGTTATCCCAGGTCAGTTCGTCTTTGTTCAGAGACTCAATAGCCTGGGCATCCAGTCCTAGCATGCTCGTCGCAATGGCGCTGCGCATGGCGGTTTCAATTTCAGGCGTCAGCACGGCCTGTAATACCCACAGCAACTCACGCGCCTCAACCGTAGCGAACACAGAATCACGGTTAGAGAGATATACCGATGGAATATTCAGCGCGCTTAGCGCATCGCGCACAATGGCCGCTTCTCCACGGCTACGGACCAGAATCGTCATGTCTGATGCCCTGAGCGGCTGGGGCTCATCCCCATGCCAAAGCAGCGCATCCCCGCGCTGCCCGGCGGTGAGCCAGTCGCGAATTTGCCGGGCGCACTGTATTGCCATCGCTTGTTGGTAATCACTCACACCGACGCCATCGCCCGGCTGGAGCCACATTTTCACCGCCGCCTGGCTTTCACCCCGGATGGTAAACCGTAGCCCACCGTTACCGGGCGCTGATTTGACCGGCAGGAATGGAATCTGGCGGAATAAGAACGGATTATCAACCTGCTGGAACAGCGTGTTTACGCCGTGGATCATCGAGGGAGACGAGCGCCAGTTAGTATCCAGCGTGTAGTGGGCGCTAACTTCCTGACGCGCCTTCATGTAGGTAAAAATATCGGCGCCGCGGAAAGCGTAAATAGCCTGCTTGGGGTCACCAATCAACAGTAGCGCGGTACCCTGCTGCTTGATGTACAGCCGGCGGAAAATACGGTACTGCTGCGGGTCGGTATCCTGGAATTCATCGATCATCGCCACCGGGAAACGGCTACGGATCGCCGTCGCTAAGGCGTCGCCGCCGGGCTGATGCAGAGACTCATCGAGCCGGCTCAGCATATCGTCAAAGCCCAGTTCGCCGCGGCGGCGCTTCTCTTGCTGAACAATATAACGAATTTCCGCCATCGCTCTGGCTATCACCAGGTCGCGCAGCGTTAGCGGCTCTGCAAGCAATGCATCTATGGCAGTGAACAAGCTATGCCGGGGCACTTCACCTTTTTTGGTTTTCTCTTCAAGCGTGCTTTGCGCAAACTTCGCCAGCGCGTCAGGGAGCTGATAGCTGGTGGTTTCCAGCTGCGCCCACTGCCCAACAATCTCCAGCCAGTTCGGCAAATGTTTACTGCTGTAGCTACGTTTATCCACGCCAGAATCGCTAATCAGGCTTGCCAGCTCACCCGCGGCTGCTCTCCACTGAGCTTTGACCCCGTCGATAGCGGAGATTATTTTTTCATGGCGAGCCAGCAGCGTTTCGTCATCCGCCGGGGGCTGTTTCAACCGGGGCTGTTCCCCCTGAAGCCAGCTATTGATGTCTTTTAAAAGCGCTTCCGGGCCAGACCACTCTTCACTCATCGCTTGAGCGACTGGTTTTGGCAACGGGTAGCAGTGACGCCGCCAGAAATCAGCACACGCGTGGCGGCGCAGCACGGATTCATCCTCAAGGAGCTGTTGCTCGAACAGCATTCCGGACTCAAAAGCGTTGAGGCTGAGCATTCGCTGGCAAAAGCCGTGGATCGTGAAGATAGCGGCCTCATCCATCTGCTGTTCGGCTAACAGCAAGGTACGGGCAGCAAGCTGCTTGTCCGCTATCTGGGCAAGCAGGTTTTGCAGAAGTGGGTTTTTGGTGCGGTTACGAATACAGGCGATGCGCAATTCGTGGATATTTGCCCGAATACGACCACGCAGTTCTTCGGTGGCCGCTTCGGTGAAGGTCACCACCAGCAGTTCTTCAACACCTAGCGGGCGGGGGAAAGCATTCTCTCCCCCTAAGCCCAATAACAACCGCAAATAAAGCGCGGCAATGGTAAAGGTCTTACCGGTCCCCGCGGAAGCTTCTATCAACCGTTCGCCGAACAGCGGCAAACTTAAAGGATCAAGGGGCTGCGCGGTTACATCGGTCATTATTTCTCGCTTACTAGTGGTAACGTCTGCTGCAGACTGCGTGCCCCCTCCCAGGTTTTCCACCCTTTTGGAGCCGCATACTCTGCTTTGCCGTTATGGCTGCCGGAAATCTGTGACAGCACCGCCATCCCCTGGGGAGCTATCACCGCCTGATGGAAGAAATCAGCCAGCTTCTGTGGCGTTAATTTCTTAATTTCAGCTATCACTTTATCACGGGAATCAAACGCCATGTTTCGGCGATCGAAATCTTTGCTAAGCTGCGCCGCCTCTTCCGCAAGCGTTTGAGGCGCCTGCTGCATCTGGGCAATCATCCCCTGCTGGATTTGGGCAAATTCGGCGTCGCTCATGCCGCGCAGTTTTTTCTCGATAACCGGGTAAAACGCTTTAAACCGCTCGTACAGGTAAGCAGGCTGCTTATCACTGCTTTGCAGCAGGAAGCCCACGCCCCACTGGCGACCAATAGACATAGGGAAAGCAAACACCGCATAGCCAAGCTGCTCTTGTGTCCGCAACTGATTATAGAACCAGGGCTGAACGATTTGACCCAGCATTGAACCGTAAGCCGTGCTGGTGGCTTCGCTATAGCCTTTTGGTACATAAACTGCCGCCAGCGCTGAGTCGGTGCTGCTTCCGGCCTTTTCAAACATCGCCAGATGCCGCTTATTGATCAGCACATCGTCATTACGGCACCATTCGCTGCCCTTCGGCGCCAGCTGCGTTTTGACGTTTTCCGTCAATTGTTTGGTCTGCTCCGGAGACATATTACCAATGACCATAAACTCAGGTCGGGAATTGGTTTTCAGCCGTTCACGGTAATCCAGCACGTCCTTAAGCGTCAGCTCCGGCAGCAGCGCCCGGCGGGTACTACGCTCATAATAAGGCACCTGCGAAACCATCTGCACCGGCGCAATCGCCTGCTCAAAGGCTTTACCTTTTTCCGCCGAGTCCATCATCTGCGCATACCAGGACTTAGCCTGATCCAGCTGTTCCTGCGTTGGGGTATAGCTGAAATAGCCCTTCAACAGCGCTTCGAACAGCTGCGGCAGCCGCTGCGTATAGCCGTTGGCGTTAATCATCAGCCCGCTATTCGCGTTAGATGAGAAACTGATGCCGCCAACCGATGCCTGATTGCTGAGTTCATCCAGCGCAATGCCCGCAAGGTAATCATTGATGGCAAACAGCACCTGATTCTTCGCGCTGTTCATCACCTGTGGATTACGCAGCACAAGCGTCACGTCCGCTTTTGGCTCGTTGCCAAAATAGCGGCTCGGCATATATACCACGCGCAGATCCGGTTCGTGGATCAGCAGCTCAGGATGCTGGTATTCCTTCTGCGGTTTATAAAGCGTGAAGTCATCGGGAATGTAAGGGTTCAGCTGAGGCAGCTCAAGCTTGATGGCATCTGCCTTCTGCTGCCAGTCGGCAAAAGTCTGCGCAGGGATTTTGTCAACTTCGTAAGGCGCATCAACGAAATAGGCCGTTTTATTGTGTGGCTCCTGCGGGCTGATGTACCACACACGGGCATTCTGCGGCGTCATCATATCCAGACGCGCTTTAATCGCATTAGGATCGTACTGGTCAGCAATGTTCGCGGAATCCAGCGTATGGCTGACCGGAACGCGCAGCATGGTATCTGCCAGCCATTCAATGTAGTCCATATCACGGGTGATGGACGGGTAGCGGAAGTCGAGATCCAGCACGTGCGCAAGTTCGTCAAAGTAACGTTTATCGATACCTTTGGCGCGCAACTGATCGAGATAGCTGAATATTGCTGCAACCACCTGGTCACGATTGGCCAGGCCTTTATCAGTCAGAGAGACGGAGATGGCGAAAACACCGCTGTTGCCGGCCACCATCGGGTCAGAATCTGCGCGTACGCTTTCCGCAAGCCCCTGCTTTTGCAGCCAATCCGACAGCGTATCGTGGCTGCGGTTACCTATCAGGTAACCAATCAGCTCATCGGTTTTGCTGCGGAATTTATCGCTATTGTTATCGATGCGGAACTCAACGCGAACCACCTTGCGCGGCATGACCGGCACGTAGTGGATGAAGATACCTTTTTGCGCATCAGTCACCACCGGTACGTCGATAACCGGCTTTTCGATATTTTTGTTTGGCACCCGGCCGTAGGTTTCAGCGGCAATCTTCGCCAGTTCAGGCAAAGGCTTGTTGCTGTAGATAACCGCTTTCATCAGGTTTGCGGAGTAGTACTTATCTCTGAATGCCACCAGCGCATCGAGCAGCTTGCTGCCGGGTTTATCGCGCAGGGTTTCAAGGTTGCCTCCGGAGAAACGCGCCGCTGGGTGCAACGGGTTGATTGTTTCAGCGCTAACCTGCGCCATGCGCATCCCGTCACGCGCGCGGGCCATCGTCAGCTCGGCGTTGACCGCGTTACGTTCACGCTCGGCATATTGCGCCGCGAGGTTAGGTTCAGCAATGGCGTCGGCCAGGCGGTCTACGGCGCCGTCGAGGGCATCGTTTTCCACTTCAAGATAAAATGCAGTTCGATAGGTGGCGGTACTGGCATTGTGGCTGCCGCCATGTTTTTTGAGGAATTCAGACAGGCTATCCGGGTCCGGGTATTTTTTGGAACCCATCAGCGTCATATGTTCCAGAAAATGGGCAAGCCCGAGGTGAGCATCTGGATCTTCCAGTGAGCCAACTGGCACCACCAGCGCTGACAGCGACTTCACCGCCTGCGGGTCGGAAACCAGCAGCACGGTCATACCGTTATCTAAACGAATAGCCTGATACTGACGAGGATCTTTTTCACTTTTACGAATGGTGTCCTGAATCGGTTGCCATCCGTTATCTGCCTGACTGCAGGGTGCCCAAAGAGCAACGAACAAGAAAAGCGCGGTAAACCAGGTGCTGCATTTAGGCATTCACAAACCTCGTCTTCACTAACTTACTCATCATTAACAACTTTTCGAAGCAATCCGTCGAACGCCGTTGTTATACTTCGCCAGCCCTGAGCAAGAAATCGCATCATAATGGAACTCACCGGGCTGTGCAATTTTTATACAACCCTTATTCAGGATTGGTTGAATCGGAACAAAGGCAACAGGTAGCGCTGGGCCTCTGAGATAATCGCTTCGTAATACTCGGCATTAAGGGTACGGTACAAACGTTGCAGCCAGATATCAGCCCCTTCCCCTTCTACCATATGGTTTCCTTCCCAGGCAGCCAGCAGCTTAGTGCGGGCTTTCTGCTGCGTCTCCTCATCCCATAAAATGGCATTATTTTGTGGGTCATAACAGGTTTTTATCCACGCGCCGCCGCTGTTATGCAGCAGCAGTAATGGCTGACGGAGACCTTCTTTATAACCCTCAACCAGTTGCGAAAGCCATGCCTTCGCTTCGTCCTGCGCCATATGAGGGAAACGCCACTGTGAATCTTTGCGCCCGTACATTCGACTCTCACCCAGGTAGCCGCTGGCGCAGTAGACCAGGTGTTCAATCCATAGCTGCATACCGTGAGCCACATTCAGTACCGAAGGACGCCAGCGCAGCAAGCCATCAGCCTGTACGTCCGACAGCCAGCCCGTTACTCTGGTTCCGTCGATGTGAAGATCAACTTCACAGCTTTCCCCTTTTTGCCGTTCGGCCAGCACTGTTTCAGCCAGCGTTTGCATTTCATTGCGCTGGTTTTCCCACAAGATTTCACCGAAAGCCCCGTACGGTAAAACGCCAGCAGCCCGATAGCGCACAAACAGTTGATGCGGATCGTCTTGTTGAACCAGCGTATTAAGCAGGTGCTGATTCAACTGAAAGCGATCGAGCACATCAAGGGTGAAAGGCTCCTCATCCGGCAATTCGGTCTCTTCAAGGCGGAAGTTAATACCCAGACGCATTTGGAAAAATGCCCGCACCGGGTGCCGCCAAAAGCGCTGGAGCTGCTCAAGGGTTATTTCGGCGCAGGGCTCAACGGCCAGAGGTTGAATAAAGTGAGCATGCTCCTCACCGGTGCCGCTGGCTGCGGGTAGCCACTCCTGAGCAAAGCTTTGTTGATCGCCACCAGCAAGGTAGTTGGTGCTGTCGAAAGGCGTTCGGGCATGAAGCATGACCAGGTGCTTTCTCACATGTTCGCTGCTGTCATCGGCATTACTTGCCGCATCCCCGGGGAGGTAGTGACTGCGAGCGACATAGTCCAGCAGTTCTTCCACCAGCACCGACGGGTAACGTCTGCTGTTGTCCTGAATCGAACGGCCGATATAGCTGATGTACAGCCGCTGCTGGGCCGAAATAAGCGCTTCAAGGAATAGGTAGCGGTCGTCGTCCCGGCGGCTGCGGTCCCCACGCTGCGGGTGCTGGCTCATCAGGTCAAAGCCCAATGGCGCAAGCGTTCGCGGATAGACACCGTCATTCATGCCCAGCAAACAAACGACCTTAAAGGGAATGGCGCGCATTGGCATCAGGGTACAGAAGTTTACCGGTCCGGCGAGGAAACGCTGGCTGATGCGCTCCTGGTCAAGACGCTGAGCCAGTTCATCGCGCAGTAAGGTTAATGGCACGGGTTGCTGATAGGCAGCATCAGTGCCTTTTTCAATCATCTCCTGCCACTGTTGCTCAATGAGCGCCAGCGCGGCTTCTGTTTCACTATCCGGCAAGAAGAAGCTGTTCAGCATCTCCCTGCATAGCGGTAACCATTCGTCTAAAGGGCGCTCCTGAGTTAACAGCTGACGCCAGCGGTTCAGCTGCATCAGTAACTCCGCAAGCTGCCCCACCAGTTCGGCAATCAGGCCGCTGGATTCATCATAGGGCAGGACTGAATCCCAAACTCCCGCCTGGCTTTCCATCGCATAACCCAGCAGCATACGGGTGAGGCCAAAACGCCAGGTGTGCTGCCCGGTAGCAGGCAGCGCCAGCTCGCGAACGTTGTCATCATCAATACCCCAGCGAATTCCAGACTCATTCACCCATTTACGCAGGTAGCGCAGCCCTTCTTCATCAATAGAGAAACGCGCCGCCAGCGCAGGCACTTCCAGCAGCGCCAGTACATCCTCTGCCGCAAAACGGCTTTCCGGCAAGCCAAGCAGTAAAATGAACGCCTGCAGCGCCGGGTGAGCCTGGCGAGCACGCCGGTCAGAAATGGCAAACGGCAACCAACGTTCATCCTTCGCGCGACCAAATACCGCCTGAATAAACGGGCTGTAGCTATCAATATCGGCAACCATCACGATAATATCGCGCGGCGTAAGTTCCGGATCAGCCTCCAGCATCGCCAGCAGTTGATCGTGCAACACTTCAACTTCACGCTGCGGGCTGTGGCATTCATGGAATGTCACAGAACGATCGTTAAGATCCAGCCCCCGTTTGCCGTCACTGCGTTCATACTCCTTAGCCGTCAGCCCCAGTACCTGCGAATCCTTCAGCTCCAGCAGATCATGCTGCAGCCCGTGGAGAAGGTTACCGGGTTCTAAATCGACAAAAACATCGATCTCTTCAAAACGCTCCAGCTCAGAAAGCAAAAAGGCGTAGTCGCGCCCTAATTTCCCCCAAGAGGCTAGCAAGGAATTCCCTACGTCCTGCTCACCAAGTTCATTAAACAGCGAAGAGGCATTGTCGTTGTCCTTAAACAAGGTCAGTTCCCGGTCGGCCTGGTGCAAACGGCGGCGGCGGCTAACAAGACGAGCAAGAAACGCCGGATCTTTAATATCACCCCAGTAGTAGCGGCAGGGGTTGGTAAACAGCACATGGACATCGATATGCTTACCCAGCGCCTGCAGAGCCTGAAGGTACACCGGTGGCAGAGCGGATATCCCACAAATAAAGACGCGAGGCGGGAGACCTGCCGGGCAAACCTCGCTTTTCTCAAGAGCGCTAATAAAACGCTGGTAGAGATTGGCACGATGCCATTCAGGTTGCCCCAGCTCGGCGGTGTAGCGCACCAGTTCGGCCCAAAGCGGGGCCTGCCAGAGCTGAGACTCTCCCACACCTTCGACAAGCTCGCCCTTCTCCCAACGGCTTAACCAGCCGGGGCGATAGACCAGATACTGGTCATAAAGGTCGGCAATCCGGGAAGAAAGTTGAAACAGCTTACGGCTGCTGTCGTCTTCCTGCAGATAGTGGCCAAGTAGTGTGAACTCAGGTTTGTGGAGCATATTGGGGATAAGCGTCATCAGCTTCCAGCTCATGCTCTGCTTGTTGAAAGCACTTTCTTTTGGGATGTCGGGCAATACCCTCACGAACATGTCCCAGATAAAACTGGCGGGCAGCGGAAACTCGATGTTCGCTGCAATGCCAAACTTCTGCGCCAGCGTCATTTGCAGCCACTGTGCCATCCCGGTGCTTTGCACCAGTACCACTTCCGGCTCAAAAGGATCCGGCAGCGGCTGCCGCTCCACAATGAACTCCATGATAGCTTCCAGCACATCAAGGCGGTTGGAATGGTAGACACGCAACATAAAATCGCTACTCCTGACGTTGTTCTGACCGTGGGCACTCGAGCCTCGAAAGCTGCGCTATCCGGCCCTCTGGACTTGTTACAGTAACGTCGATGCTGACACATCCCAAAGACGATGTCTGCTGTTGATGCACATTCCATGCATCTGAAAGTGGACGAACTTCTGGCTCTGTCTGCTCACGCGCGACCCGCCACAACTGCCTTAGCTGCCATTGGCTGGTGAAACCCTGCTGCAATACGCGGTGGTACCCCAGTAATGCCGTCATCACAATCGCAAACAGCGCCAGGGCACATAGCACCTCCGGGAGGCTGAACCCACCCTGCCGGGAGACTATCGAGGCAGTTTGCATAAGTCATCGTCCAGTAAAGGGCAAAAATCCAGCCAGCCCTGCGCGGAAGCCACTAATTTATTCCCCTGAAGTACACCCCAGCGCCACAATGTAAACGGTAACGTGGGCCCTGCAGCAGAACCGGAAGCAGCCAGTAAGGCCTCACCTTTATTGGTTAAGTGCAGACAGGCGTGCCACTGATTACGTGACTCAAACTGACATTGCCAGGTTCTCTGCGGCTGCCAGCTTTGTTTTTCCCCCCATGCCAGCGCAGATCTTGCAGCCGTCTGATTTTTAATAAACTGAATCTCGGCGGCAACCTCAAAGCGCTGGGCGCTAAGTTGCCGGGAAAGCCCACTCAGCATCAGAGAACCAACCGCGAGCAGCATCAACACCATCAGCAAAGAGGTACTCCCTTTCTCTTGCTTGCTGCTCATAAATTCTCTCCACTCACCGTGTAGCTAAGCTCCACAGGACGTCCACCTTGCTTCAGATACGCGGCAAGACTAACGAGTAATAAAGGCCTGCCGGTTTTGCGTTTCTGGCGAATCAAGGAAAAATGTTGCACCACCAATTGCGTCGGGTCAGACATTCTTTCCCAGCCGGTGCCTTCACAATGATCTACGCCCTTTTGGGTCTCCAGACTGCCGTCACGCAAGCGATAGCCCGTCTGTTCATTTTGACTACCGGGGGCCGTGTCCCAGCGGCCATTACCGTTGGCATCCCACTGCAATACCACGCAGCTTCCGTTGTTCATAAGCTTTACAGCCTCCCCCTGACACTGGCCGCGACAATAACCCGCGCGCTGTAAATTTTTTCCAACGGTGAACGCCATTTGCCAGAGAGCTTCCTGCTGGGCAACGTAACTGTACTGGCGTAAAATCTCCCCCTGCAAAGCGGGGAAAAGCCTTGAGGTACCAAGCAACAACGCGCTGCTCAGTGCCATCGCAATAAGCGTTTCGAGTAACGTAAACCCTCTCTGAGCGTTTAACATGACTTGTCACCAGACATTTCGCACAACCGGATTCGCCCCCAAACCGATATCGTCACTTTCCAGCGACCGGCCTTACTTTTCAAAATAAGGTGCCCAGGCCAGGTCGTATTGCGAATACCGTAGAAACCTAACCCGGCAGTCATCTCTTCCACGGCGATATCGTCAAACTCGGAGGTAAACGCCAGCCTTGGGTTTTCCGAACAGTTTTCTTCAGCGGCACGGCTTGCCAGACACCAGCTTTTGCCAAATCGGTGCAGCGCCAAAAGATGGGTTTGGTTGTTCCAGTTAGCGTCATTTCTTAGCCGCGAGAGAAAGTGACTCAGCTGCTGAGCCGTTTGCCGCAACTGCACTCTCTGCTGCCACTCTTGCCAGCCGTGAAGCCCCCCTGCGCTGAGTACGGCAACAATGGCCATCACCACCATCACCTCAATAACGCTAAAACCACGTTGGTTGATTTTCATGGGGGTGAGTGTGGGCAACAGAGGCTCAATGAGCCAGCTCGCAAATCGAATGATTCGACACATGCCGGAAGAAAATTAAGACGTTACGGAGAGTTGCATACGCTCTGGAATCAATGCCGAAGAAGCAAAACCAGGGCAAAAAAAACCGGCGCACTCAGGCACCGGTTCTGTCACGCTGTCGACAAGTTAAATGGCGACAGGCGCTTTGATCGCCGGATGTGGATCGTAGCCTTCAATCTCGAAGTCTTCGAAACGGTAGTCAAACAATGACTCCGGCTTGCGCTTGATAACCAGCTTCGGCAGCGCGCGCGGCTCACGGGTTAGCTGCAGGCGGGTCTGTTCCAGGTGGTTGCTGTACAGATGTGTATCCCCCCCGGTCCAGACAAAATCGCCCACTTCCAGCTCGCACTGCTGCGCCATCATATGCACCAACAGCGCATAACTGGCGATGTTGAACGGCAAACCAAGGAAGATGTCGCAAGAGCGCTGGTAGAGCTGGCAAGAGAGTTTGCCATCTGCCACATAGAACTGGAAAAACGCGTGGCATGGGGCCAGCGCCATTTTATCCAGCTCGCCCACGTTCCACGCAGAGACAATAATGCGCCGGGAATCGGGGTCGTCTTTCAGTTGCTTCAAAACGGTAGTTAGCTGATCAATATAACGCCCATCAGGGGTTGCCCAGGAGCGCCACTGCTTACCGTAAACCGGGCCAAGATCGCCGTTTTCATCCGCCCATTCGTCCCAAATCGTCACCTTGTTTTCTTTCAGGTACGCGATATTGGTATCGCCATTGAGGAACCAAAGCAGCTCATGAATGATCGAACGCAGGTGACATTTTTTGGTGGTAACCAGCGGGAAGCCTTCCTGCAGGTTAAAGCGCATTTGATGCCCAAAAATCGACAACGTGCCGGTACCGGTACGGTCCGCTTTTGGTGTGCCCTCTTCGAGCACTTTTTTCATCAAATCAAGATACTGTTTCATGTCACCTCACGAAAGTTGCTGCTGCGGACGGCGGTAAGCCCAGACCATCATAATGATACCGGCAACAATCATCGGAATCGACAGGATCTGCCCCATGCTGATGTACTGCACCCATGTGCCGGTGAACTGTGCATCAGGTTGGCGGAAGAATTCCACGATGATGCGGAACGCGCCGTAGCCAATCAGGAACAGACCAGAGACCGAGCCCATCGGGCGAGGCTTACGAATAAACAGGTTCAGGATGATGAACAGCACAACCCCTTCCAGCGCCAGCTCATAAAGCTGCGATGGATGGCGAGGCAGAACACCGTAGGTGTTGAACAGCGACTGCCATTCCGGGTGCGTAGCCAGCAGGCCAACGTCTTCACTGCGCGAGCCTGGGAACAGCATGGCGAAGCGGAAGTTCGGGTCAACGCGGCCCCACAGTTCGCCGTTGATGAAGTTGCCGAGACGGCCAGCCCCCAAACCAAACGGGATCAGCGGCGCAATAAAATCAGAGACCTGGAAGAAAGTACGTTTGGTGCGACGCGCGAACCAAATCATCACGCAGATAACACCGATCAGGCCGCCGTGGAAGGACATACCGCCGTCCCAGACTTTGAACAGGTAGAGAGGATCGGCAAGGAAGACCGGCAGATTGTAGAAGAAGACATAGCCCAGACGTCCTCCCAGGAACACGCCAAGGAACCCTGCATACAGCAGATTCTCTACTTCATTTTTCGTCCAGCCGCTGCCTGGGCGGCTGGCGCGGCGCCCGGCAAGCCACATGGCAAACACGAACCCAACCAGGTACATGAGCCCGTACCAGTGCAGGGAAACCGGCCCGATGGAGAAAAGCACCGGGTCAAATTCAGGGAAACGCAGATAGCCACTATTCATCTGTCACCACAAGCTATTGTTACCTCACCCAAAATAGAAGGTGAGTGGCAAGTACGCACCGCTCTCGATGCGCTCCGAAAGCAGCGGATCATAGCACAAACGGCCGGAGTGATTGATTATGGAAGTTGTAAAAGATGTGTAATGTCCCGGCGATACCGGGACATTGCGAACGGATCAACGCCCGCCGCGAATCAGGCCACCCATGCCACGCCGCTCCATAAAGGCCGCAACCTGATGGCGCACTTCCGTCGCCATTTGAGCCTCAAGTGTACGCTGAGCGAGCACCTCGGCCTCTTCAAGCTGGATATGGCGCAGCAGGTATTTAATACGTGCGACGGAACGGCCGTTCATTGAGAGATGACGGTAGCCCATCCCAACCAGAATCGCGACGCACATCGGGTCACCGGCCATTTCACCGCACAGGCACAGGTCGATGTCATAACGCTCCGCTTCACGCGCAATCAGGTTCAGCGTGCGAAGCATCGCCGGATGCAGGCTATCGTAAAGGTTAGCCACTCGGGTGTTGTTACGGTCAACCGCAAGCAAATACTGCGTAAGGTCGTTTGTGCCAACGGAAATAAAATCAATACGCCCAGCCAGATGCCCCAACATGAACACCATGGACGGCACTTCAACCATTACCCCAAGCCTCAGCTTAGGCAGCTGATAGCCTAATTCCTCTTCGACTTCCCGGCCCGCACGATCGATAAGTCTGCGCGCATCATCGATCTCATCAATGCTGGTGATCATCGGCAGCAGGATACTCAAATTCCCCGTGGCCGCATTCGCCCGCAGCATTGCGCGGACCTGGATCAGAAAGATCTCTGGCTGATCCAGCGTAATACGGATACCTCGCCAGCCGAGACAAGGATTCTCTTCGCTGATGGGCATATACGGAAGCTGTTTATCCGCCCCAACGTCCAGCGTTCGCAGCGTCACAGGTTTGTCGTTAAACATCTGCAACATGCCCTGATACTGCGCAACCTGCTCTTCTTCAGACGGGAAACCGCTTTGCAGCATAAACGGAATTTCGGTGCGGTACAGCCCGATGCCGTCGATACGGCTGCCAAGCTGTTCTTCATGCTCAGGACTAAGCCCGGCATTCAGCATCACCTGCACCCGCTCGCCGCTTTTTAACGCCGCGGGCTGTTCCACATCATCTTCCGCCAGGCGACTAAGTTCGTTCTCCTCGGTCACCAGGCGCTGGTATTCCTGCAGCAGAACCGGCTCAGGATCCACCAGCAACTCACCGCGATAGCCGTCCACGATCAGCATACGGCGATGCAGCGCCGATGGCTGAATATCGGCCCCCATGACGGTTGGGATACCCAGCGCGCGGACCATAATGGCAGCATGAGAGTTTGCCGCACCATCGCGTACGACAACGCCCGCCAGACGGTTTTGCGGCAGTTCGGCAAGCGTGGTGGCTGAAAGCTCGTCGGCCACCAGCACAAAGCGTTCAGGCCAGGTATTCGGGCTTTGAATCGTGTCGTCGAGGTGGAACAACAGGCGTTGCCCCAGCGCCCTGAGGTCACCCGCCCGCTCTTTCAGGTAGCTGTCTGAAAGGCTGGCAAATTGTTCAGCGAATTTCTCCACCACCGTTTTCACCGCCCACTCCGCCACAAGGCCTTTATCCACTTCGGCAAAAAGCTCGCGGCGAAGGCGTGCGTCGGTCAGCAGGTGAGAATATAAATCGAAGATTGCCGCAGTCTCTTTCTGAGCCCCGGCGGCAAAACGCTTGCTGTAGCGGCGGAACTCCCCGGAAGCCTCTTCGAGCGCGGCGGTCAAACGCTCGCGCTCAAGTGCAGTATCGAGAGTCGACGCCTCAAACACTTGCTCCATCAGCGGGACGGTAGTGTCCATCCAGCCTTCGGCAATGGCCACCCCAGGTGATGCAGGCAGCGCGCGAATACGCGTCTGACGATATTGCCCAAACAGAGCCGCTAGCTGAGACTGGGATAATATCCCGGCCATCTGCGTTGCCAGCGTAACGAGGAAAGACTCTTCGCTCTCATCGTACTGCCGGTGCTCTCTTTGCTGGACAACCAACACGCCCAGAAGCTGACGGCGCTGGATAATAGGCACCCCGAGGAAAGCGCGAAAACGCTCCTCTTTTACCGCGGGCACATATTTAAAGCTGGGGTGTTTTTGCGCATCGGCAAGGTTAATCGGCTCCGCGAGCCTCCCAACCAGGCCAACAATACCTTCGTCAAAGGCAAGCGTGACGGTTCGGCCGCGAGGTTTCTTTAATCCACGCGTCGCCATAAGGTAAAAACAGCGGCGCTCGTGATCGGCGAGATAAACCGAGCAAACCTCGGTATCCATCGCAAGGCAGATGTCAGTCACCAAAATGTCCAGCGCCTCATTGAGACGCGGGGCACTAGCGACTTTTTCGACTATTTCTCGCAGACGGGTGAGCATTTTTCGCGTGACTTAACCTCTTTTACGTCGCCATGCAGGCGAGTTATTGCGTGGTGGCGTAACTTCCTGCAGTGGCATCACCACGCTGGCAAACTCTTTCATCACGCGGCGATAGACATCGCGCTTGAATGAAACAACCTGACGGACCGGATACCAATAACTGACCCAGCGCCAGCCATCAAATTCCGGCGTGCTGCTGGTTTGCATGTTGATCTCACCGTCGCTGCTCAGCAACTGCAAAAGAAACCATTTTTGTTTTTGGCCGATACAAACCGGCTTTGTGTCCCAACGCACCAAACGTTTAGGTAATTTGTAACGCAACCAGTTTCGGGTCGAGGCAAGAATGCGAACATCTTTTCTTTGTAGGCCGACTTCTTCGAAAAGCTCCCGGTACATTGCCTGTTCAGCGGACTCGCCAGGATTAATGCCCCCCTGAGGAAATTGCCAGGAATGTTGACCAAAGCGTCGCGCCCACATCACCTGTCCCTGCCGATTACATATTACGATCCCAACGTTGGGGCGGTAGCCATCATCATCGATCACCGGACTACCTCAAAACAAACTTAGATTGCATCGATTGTTTCATACAAGTGTCAGGCGGTAAACCACTCTCTCGGCGGCGTTTGCATGGAATAACATTTGAATAACTCACAAAAGATAGCCGGGTTATAAACAGGGACTGGTCAAAACCGGCGGTTTTATTCACTTTTTCTGTGGATATAACTGTGAAGAACTACCGAATTACATCGGGACAACTCGGGACAAGTAAAATCAGGAGCAATCCTAACACACATTAAAGTCTTTATATTTCATAATTATAATACTATAAAAATGACACATGAATTTCATAATGTGATGATCGTCACATATGAAGATCGCCTACTGATGAAAGATCGAGCAATGTCGTTTTTATCCACAGATTGTGCCAACAAGTTAGTCACAAATCGGTGATAAATTGTATTTTAGCGCCCCGTCAAGGCTGTAAATGGAACCAGTAGTCATGCTTTTTCCCAGTTATCCCACTTTTCTGTGGATAACATGGTGTAAGATCCTGTTCATTGTCAGTGACCAGATTTGGAAAAGCCTTTTTAATGTTGCTGCAACGAAACGGCTGCCTTTAAAAACTCATTATAAATCAGAATATTGTTAATCTTATCCTCAGACGACTAAACTAAGCTTTCGCTGTGCACAAAGTGCGTTCATTTTTTAACCAAAAAACATCAATGAGTTATGCAACCAATACGTCCGCTCATCACGCCCCCACGCAGTGAAGCCGAGCTGCTCCAGCAGGCGCAAAGCGTCGCAGGTTACACCCTTGGCGAACTGGCGGCCTGCGCCGGCATAAAGACGCCGAAAGACCTGAAGAGAGATAAAGGCTGGATTGGCGTGCTGCTGGAGCTGTGGCTGGGTGCCAGCGCGGGCAGTAAACCCGAACAAGACTTTGCCGCTCTCGGGATCGAACTGAAAACGATCCCGGTGGATAGCCTTGGCCGCCCGCTGGAAACCACGTTCGTCTGCGTCGCGCCGTTAACCGGTAATAGCGGCGTCATTTGGGAAACCAGCCATGTACGGCATAAGCTCAAGCGCGTGCTGTGGATCCCGGTTGAGGGAGAAAGGCAGATCCCGCTTGCCGAGCGACACGTCGGTTCTCCATTGTTATGGAGTCCTTCAGAAGAAGAAGAGCAGCAGCTGCGCCTGGACTGGGAAGAACTGATGGATCTGATCGTGCTGGGCCAGGTCGAGCGCATTACCGCCCGTCACGGCGAAGTACTGCAGCTGCGGCCAAAAGCCGCCAACAGTCGGGCGTTAACAGAGGCCATTGGTGCTGACGGCTCACCTATTCTCACGCTACCTCGCGGCTTCTACTTAAAGAAGAATTTCACCGCCGCCTTGCTCGCACGGCACTTTACGCTTTAAAACAAGCAATGAGAAAGCGAATCCAGGTTTCTGTCAGCAAGTGCCGGAGAATGTTACATTTCCCTTAGCCTATTAAGAATTTGCTGCTTTCCTTCCCCTGTTCATCAGGTTATTACTAGACTTATTAACGAGATCCCTTCCTGACGAGGAACCTAACGATGACTAAATGGGCAGTAGCAATCTCCGCCATTGGTCTTGCCTTTGCCGTTTCAGGCTGCAGCAGTGACTACGTAATGGCCACCAAAGATGGACGAATGATTTTGACCGAAGGCAAGCCGAAGGTCGATGAAGATACCGGCCTGGTAAGCTACCGTGACCAGCAAGGTAATGAAATGCAGATCAACCGCAACGACGTCTCCCAGATTATTGAGCGCTAATCTCCCAGGGTCAGCCCCTCGGCTGGCCTGATGATTTTTCTTCTTTTCCCCTCTTCCGCTTTGCTCCGGCCTCTGCCATGTTTATAGACCTTTTGTCGGGTAACGATGCCTGACGAGTCAAAAGAACAACAGGAAGCCGGCTATGCACTATCACCGTATCCCCCACAGTTCACTTGAAGTCAGCACGCTGGGGCTGGGAACCATGACCTTTGGTGAACAAAACAGCGAGGCCGATGCCCACCAACAGCTCGATTACGCAGTCAGTCAGGGCGTGAATCTGATTGATGTCGCGGAAATGTACCCGGTACCGCCGCGCCCGGAAACTCAGGGCTTAACCGAGAGCTATGTCGGCAGCTGGCTTAAAGCTCGCGGCAACCGCGAAAAGTTGGTTGTTGCTTCCAAAGTCACTGGCCCAACACGCAACAACGATGCGGGCATCCGCCCAAACCAGATCCTCGACCGGAAAAACATCCGCGAAGCGTTGGATGCCAGCCTCAAGCGCCTGCAAACCGATTACCTCGACCTCTACCAGGTTCACTGGCCGCAGCGCCAGACCAACATGTTTGGCAAACTTGGCTACACCTGGAGCGACACGACCTCGCTACCGGTAACGCTGCTGGAAACTCTTGAAGCGCTGACTGAGTGCCAGCGTGCCGGGAAAATTCGCTATATCGGCGTCTCGAACGAAACGCCGTGGGGCGTAATGCGCTATCTGCAGCTTGCGGAAAAACACGATCTGCCGCGCATTGTGACCATTCAAAACCCCTACAGTCTGTTAAACCGCAGCTTTGAAGTGGGCCTGTCTGAAATCAGCCAGCACGAAGGCGTTGAGCTGCTGGCTTATTCCTGCCTCGCCTTCGGCGTACTGTCGGGTAAATACCTTAACGGGGCCAAACCGGCGGGCGCTCGCAACACGCTGTTTAGCCGCTTTACGCGCTACAGCGGCGAGCAGTCGCAAAAAGCCGTGGCGGCCTACGTGGAGATAGCTAAACACCATAACCTCGACCCGGCGCAAATGGCGCTGGCCTTCGTTCGCCGCCAGCCGTTTGTGGCCAGCACGCTGCTCGGTGCCACGACGCTGGACCAGCTGAAAACTAACCTTGAAAGCCTGCATTTGACGCTAAGCGAAGAGGTGATTGAGGAGATTGAAGCGGTGCATCGCATCTATACTTACCCTGCACCATAAAAAATTAAGGCCCTCGAAAAGAGGGCCTTTTTGTTATTTCTGTTTGATTTGCCACAGCCAGAGCGCGCTAATCGCTAGCGCGAACACCGCCCCAAATCCAATGCCAATGCCAACGATGGACGCCCCGGTTTTCACCGCCAGTGAGAACAGACCCAGCATCAAAAGCATGGCCGTGTTTTCACCCAGGTTTTGCACAGCAATGGCGTTACCGGCCCCGACCGTGTGCTTGCCGCGCTCCTGCAGCAGCGCGTTGAGCGGCACCACGAAGAAACCACCCAACAGGCCAATCAACACCAGCAAAGCGTAAGAAGGCAGCAGAGAATGCTGGAGAGCAAAAATCAGTACACCAACGCCAATTAAAATCCCGGCAGGCATGCAGCGGGCGACGGTTTCCAGCGTCACCAGTTTCGCGGCTGCCCCGGCCCCTACCACAATCCCAACGGCAACCATCGCGTTAAGGTAAGTCGGCGTCGCGTTATCCGTGATCCCTAACGCCACCGGCACCCACAGCACCAGCAGGAAGCGCAGCGTCACGCCCGCTCCCCAGAACAGGCTGGTGCCTACCAGCGAGAAGCGCGTTTCTCCGCTGCGCCAAAGGCTGCGGCAGGCGGAAAAGAAGCTGTGCGTCATCGGCTTGAAACGCCATGACTGACCGGGGCGCGCGGCGGCAAGTTTAGGGATAAAGACGTTGGCAACCACCGCCCCACCGTATACCAGCGCGCACACGACCAGCGCCGCCGTCAGGTTCCAGTCTGCCAGCACGCCGCCGGCAACGGATCCCAGCAGGATCGCCGCAATGGTAGAGGACTCCATCAGGCCGTTGGCCTTCACCAACCGATCGCCCGTGGTCAGCTCGCCAAGAATGCCGTATTTAGCCGGTGAATAGGCCGCCGCGCCGATGCCCACCAGCGTATAGCCGACAAACGGATTTAGCCCCAGCGCGATAACCGCCGCACCAACAAGTTTCATACTGTTCGCCAGCATCATCACTCGCCCTTTGGCGAAGCTGTCGGCTACCTGCCCTACAAACGGCGCAAAGAGGATATACGCACCGACAAACACCATTTGCAGCACCGGCTGGCTCCAGTCCGGGTAGAACTGCTGCTTGAGCACCGCGAGCGTGGCGAATAGCAGCGCGTTATCACCAAAAGCCGATAAAAACTGCGCCGCGGTCACCGCCATCATGCCGCGAGACCACAAAGAACCGCTATTGCCAGCCTGTTCAGCCATGGGCTTTCTCCGCTTCATCAACCTGTGCTTTCAGGGTGACAAAATCTGGTTTTCCGCTGCCTAACACCGGCAGTTGCTTGAGGAAGCGAATATCGCGCGGCACCGCCAGCTCAGGCACACCGTGCTCGCGCGCATAATGCAGAAGTTTTTCGCGGTTAAGCTCGCTGTCGGTGGTAAACATCACCAAGGCTTCGCCTTTGGCGGCGTCGTGCTTCACCACCGTGGCATGCAGCTTGTCAGGCGAAATGCCGATAGCCATCTGTTCAACCATCTCGAGCGACACCATCTCCCCGGCGATTTTGGCAAAGCGCTTCGCACGCCCCTGGATCACGCAATAGCCCTGCTCGTCAAAGGTCACGATATCGCCGGTGTCGTACCAGCCGGGTTCCATTTCGCCGAGGCCGTTTTCAGCTTCAGGCTTCTCCAGCACGCCCGGATTTTCCACACGCAGATAGCCGTTCATGATGTTTGGCCCTTTCAGCTGCAGCCTTCCGCCCTGCTCAATGCCTGGCACCGCCAGCAGGCGAGCATCCATTGCCGGGAGAATACGGCCCACTGTGCCCGGCTTCGCCGCCATCGGCACGTTGATAGACACCACCGGCGCGCACTCGGTCACGCCGTAGCCTTCCAGAATGCGCAGGCCAAACTTGTCCTGCCACAGCTGCTTAGTGCTTTCCTGCAGCTTTTCTGCCCCGGCAACCACATAGCGCAGGCGGAAGAAATCATACGGATTAGCAAAACGGGCATAGTTACCGAGGAACGTCGAAGTACCAAACACCACCGTACAATTGCGGTCGTAAATGAGCTCCGGTACCACACGGTAATGCAGCGGGCTTGGATAAAGGAACACTTCCGCCCCGGTCAGCAAAGGCGTGAACAGCCCCACCGTCAGACCAAAAGAGTGGAAGAGCGGCAGCGCGGACATAAACCGGTCATCGGCGGTGAAATCCGCGATAGTGCGAATCTGCTCTACGTTGGCCAGCAGGCTTTTATGGCTGTGCACCACGCCTTTTGGGTTGCCTTCCGAGCCGGAGGTAAACAGCACCATCGCCGCGTCTTCCGGCTGCTGCTTCACCTGGGCCAGGCGAGGCGCAAGCAGATGAGCAAAGATCCACACTTTATCCTGCAGAGTGATGGTCGACCTTAAATCTTCCAGATAAACCCACCGCACCTGCGTCAGCTGTTCCGGCAGGTGCCACAGCTTGCCCTTTTCCAGGAACTGTCGGGAGGTAAAGACCGTCTTGATTTGCGCCGCAGTAATCGCGCTGGTCAGCCCTTTTACGCCGGCCGTGTAGTTCATCATTGCCGGAATGCGGCCGCGTGAAGAAGCGCCAAAAATTACCGCCGCGCTGATCGCTGCGTTCGGCAGCATCAAACCAATGGTTTCACCCTGTTTGCTGTATTTATCGAGAATTCGGCCTACAAATAGCGTTTTTTTCAGCAGCGAGCTGTAGGTATCTGGCTTGAAGTTAATGTCTTCAATACAGTTTTTACGCGAACCGTAACGATCCTTCGCCGCCAGTAGCGCCTCAAAAAGTGTCTCACGCGGGCGCACGGCCATACGCGCTTCCATCATGATTTGGTGCAGCATCTCGCCGGCCATTTTACGGCGATCCCGGGCCCGTGGGGCTTCCGGCATTGCAATGGAGGTTGGAGGTAAAAGATGCAGACTAATGCGTGGGAAAGCCCGGCGTTTTACCAGTCCTTTCAGGCGGCTAAAGAAAGTCAGCTCCGCGCCGTCGATGCGCAAAGGCACAACCGTGGCCTGTGCTTTAGCTGCCACAAACCCGGCGCCATCGTAGATTTTCATCAACGACCCGGTCACGCTGATGCGCCCTTCCGGGAAAATCACCACCGGACGCCCCTGCTCCACCAGACGTACCAGATGCTTGATAGACATCGGCTTGGTCGGGTCCAGCGGGACAAAATCAATCAGCGGCTTAAGCCAGCGCATAAACCACTGCTGGCTAATTGAGGAGTAGACCGCGAATACCGGGCGCACCGGCAAGAAGAGTGCAACCAGGATCCCATCCAGAAACGAGACGTGGTTCGGCACAATCAGCACCCGCTGTCCTTGAAGCACCTGCGGATCGCCGGAAAGCGTTACCCGGAACAGAATGCGAAATAGCGCGCGGAAAAAAGCAAAAAGCATAGCGACTCTCTTTGTCGTCTGTCGGTCAGCATTAAGTGTAGAGTCGCAGAGTACACCAGTTGCGTTAAGTGCGGGAGGGGGCTCAAAAAATGGCAAAAAAAAACCTGCGCATCTGCGCAGGTTGGTGCAAAAGAATTGTACTCAGCAGAGTACCAGGAATTCTCACCAATCAATACCTCTGGGATCTGAATTGTCTCGTGCCGCCAGCGGCGAAACCAGCGGCAAAAAGCAAAGGAATGAGCCCAAGTGCAACCAGGTGTTTAAATTCTCGATTCTTGTTACAGGCGGCGGGATTCAGGCAAAAAAAAACCTGCGCATCCGCGCAGGTTGGTGTAATTCATAGGATCAGCAAATAATCGCTGACTTCACCTATCAATACCTCTGGGACCACAAATGTAGCAGCGGCGTCTTCTATTAAGCTACGCTGAAATCGCAACAGCCGACTGCAAAATGTAAGCAAAGATTTGAGCGGAAACGTTTAAAAATCCGCGACATGCACTAAAAAGAGGCAACTGAGTGAGGCGAGTGTAACCGTTACACGCTTTCGCCTTGATTTTGTTCTACTTTGCGATACACCCATCAGTTGTTGCCTTGCAGTCATCAGGGATTTCCGTAAAACTAAACGCAGTGTAAACGATTACCCCTAACAGGAAGGCTTTTCATGGCGACAATTAAGGATGTGGCTCGGCTGGCTGGTGTGTCTGTCGCCACGGTTTCGCGCGTCATCAACCACTCCCCAAAAGCCAGCGATGCCTCAAAGCAGGCGGTGAATAGCGCTATGGAAGCGCTGAACTATCATCCCAACGCTAATGCACGGGCGCTTGCCCAACAGGCCACTGAAACCATTGGTCTGATCGTGGGCGACGTTTCCGATCCCTTCTTTGGCGCAATGGTCAAAGCCGTGGAGCAGGTTGCCTACCGCACCGGCAACTTCTTACTTATCGGCAACGGCTACCACAGCGAACAAAAAGAGCGCCAGGCCATCGAACAGCTTATTCGCCACCGCAGCGCAGCGCTGGTCGTTCACGCCAAAAAGCTTCCTGACGACGAGCTGATTTCGCTGATGAAGCAAATCCCCGGCATGGTGCTCATCAACCGCATTGTGCCAGGGTTTGAGCAGCGCTGTGTTGCGCTGGATGACCGCTACGGCGCCTGGCTTGCTACGCGCCATTTGATCCAGCAGGGGCACACCCGTATCGGCTACATCTGTTCCAACCACCAGATATCGGACGCAGAAGACCGCCTCCAGGGTTACTACGACGCACTGCGCGAGCACAATATTCCCATCAACGAGCGCCTGGTCACCTTTGGTGAACCCGATGAAAGCGGCGGCGAGCAGGCTCTGACGGAGCTGCTGGGGCGCGGCAAAAACTTCACCGCAGTAGCCTGCTACAACGACTCAATGGCCGCCGGGGCGATGGGCGTGCTGAACGACAACGGCATTGATGTTCCCGGTGAGATTTCGCTGATTGGCTTTGATGACGTATTAATTTCACGCTACGTGCGGCCAAAGCTGACCACGGTTCGCTATCCGATTGTGACTATGGCGACTCAGGCAGCAGAGCTCGCGCTGGCGCTGGCCGAAAACCTGCCGCTGCCGGAAATCACCCATATGTTCAGCCCGACGCTGGTTCGCCGCCACTCGGTGGCTTCTCCAGGCGACAACAGTTAAAGCGTGAGTTGATAAAGATGTACGGGCTGGTCGGGGTAATCCAGCCCATCGCCAATGTAGCGCCAGCCAAACCGCTCATAATAGGCCTTACAGGCCGAATAGAGATACAAAGACTCAAAACCCAGCCCACGGGCATATTCTACGACGTGCCGCTGTAAAAGCTCGCCCAGCCTCTTTCCTCGCTGGCTTTCATCAATATACAGCGCCGCCAGCCAGGGCCAGAGATCCTGCCGACTGATCAAATCGCAGCGCCACAGCCCCACGGTCCCCACCATCTTTTCTCCCTCCAGCGCAATAAACGTCAGGGGCATTTCGCCTTCCCGTTGGCTGGTGGCAACAATAGAGGCAAAAAAGTCTCGGCTTTCCTGACTGCCAAACGCCTGCCAAAGCCACTCCGTCACTTGTTCTGCATGTTGAGGGGCCTGGTACAACGGGACAATTTTCACAACGATATACTCCTAAAAAACCACACCAAATTCTGAAAGCGTGATCTGGTACGACAATTTGCACGGCGAAACGGCAAGGCCGCTTGTGAGCGAAACTCCTGTGATAAACTGCTGGAAAATCGCGACAGCGTCCAGATCGGGAAGGAAACAATGGTAACAATGTTAGATGTCTCGTTACGCGCAGGGGTTTCCAAAGCGACGGTATCTCGCGTGTTAAACGGCACCGGACAGGTTAAAGCAAGCACCCGCGAACAGGTGTTTAAGGCCATGGAAGAGCTGGGCTATAAGCCTAATTTTCTGGCACGATCGCTGGCAAACCGGAGCAGCAACAGCATCGGGCTGGTTGTCTCTACCTTTGATGGTTTCTACTTCGGTCGTCTGCTGCAGCAGGCTTCACGCCGCACGGAATTCTACGGTAAACAGCTGATCGTCACCGACGGGCATGACACGCCGGAAAAAGAGCTGGACGCTGTCCAAATGCTGGCGGACCGGCACTGTGATGCCATTGTGCTGTACACGCGTTTTATGAGCGAGCGGGCGTTAATGTCGTTGATGGATGCCATTCAGGTGCCGCTGGTCGTCATTAACCGGGACGTTCCCCAGGCCCGAGAACGTTGCGTCTTTTTCGAACAGCAGGATGCCGCCTTTCAGGCTACCGAATACCTGATCCAGCAAGGTCACCGGGAAATTGCCTGCATTACCGTGCCGATTACCACACCAACCGGCAAGGCGCGCCTGATGGGTTACCGGAAGGCACTGCAAAAACATGGCATTGCGTGGGATGAGAACCGGGTGAAATACGGAGATTCCAGTATGACCGAAGGGCACCACCTGTGCCAGGAGCTGCTGACCAGCGGCGTGACCTTCAGCGCGCTGTTTTCCTGCAACGATGATATGGCGCTGGGTGCCTCGAAAGCGCTGCACCAGGCCGGGATCCGTATTCCGCAGGATATTTCGCTGTTCGGCTTTGACGACGCGCCGAGTGCCCAGTGGCTGGAGCCAGCGCTGTCATCCGTCTATTTGCCCATCGACAACATGATCATTACCGCCATCGATCAGGCCATTAAGCTGGCGAGCGGCGAACCGTTAGCTCCAATCCCGCCATTTGTAGGCACGCTGGTACTGAGGGACTCCGTTGCGCCCGGCCCCTTTTTCGAAGCCGGACGCAAAGTCTCAAAGTAGCTCGAGCGCCAGCAACTCCTGAATCGTCTGGCGGCGGCGAATCAGGCGCGCGCTGCCGTTATCAAACAGCACTTCCGGCAGCAGCGGGCGGCTATTGTAGTTAGATGACATCGAAGCCCCGTATGCGCCGGTATCGTGCAGCACCAGGTAGTCACCCGGTTTTACCGGCGGCAGCAGGCGGGTTTCTACCTTGCCGCCTTCCTGCTGGGTAAATACATCCCCGGACTCGCACAGCGGCCCCGCCACAACCGTTTCTTTCGGCTGCAGAACAGACAGATCCCGCCCGTCGCCCGCCAGCGCAGAAATATGGTGATAGCTGCCGTACATAGACGGACGCATCAGATCGTTAAAACCGGCGTCGATCAGCACAAAGTGACGAGATCCCATATCTTTCACCGCACGCACCTGCGAAACCAGTACCCCTGCTTCCGCCACCAGGAAACGCCCCGGCTCGATCTCCAGCTTAACCGGATGCCCCAGATGAGCGGCAATTTTTTCACGCGCGGTATTCCACAGCCCGTAATAATGATCGGTATTGATCGTTTCCTCCCCTTCGCGGTAAGGAATAGACAGCCCGCCACCGGCCGAAATCGCCTCAAGATCCTGGCCGAAATCGATCACCTGCTGCACCATCGCGCCACAAACCTGCTCCAGATGGCCATAATCCACGCCGGAACCAATGTGCATATGAATACCGACCAGATGGATCCCGTAACGCTGCATAGCTTCCAGCGCTTTTGGCATATCGCTCAGCCAAATGCCGTGCTTGCTGTTCTCGCCGCCGGTGTTGGTTTTCTGGCTATGCCCGTGCCCAAAGCCCGGGTTAATACGCAGCCAGACACGGTGCCCCGGCGAGACTTCGCCGAGCTGGTGCAGCATATCCACAGACCCGATGTTGACCGGAATTTTCTGCTCGGCCACCAGCGCCAGCGTAGCGTTATCAATTACGTCGGCGGTAAAGACGATATCATCCGGGTTTTCCAGCGGCTTGTAGCCTGCCGCCAGCGCGCGCTCGATTTCACCCTGCGACACAGAATCCACCTTCACGCCCTGCTCACGCATCAGTTTCAGGATGTGGATATTCGAGCACGCCTTTTGGGCAAAACGAATCACATCGAACTGGCGCAGCTGGGAAATTTGCTGGCGAATGATCTCCGCGTCATATACCCAAACCGGACAGCCAAATTCGGCGGGCAGGGTCAGCAAGTTTTGCGCGTTCAGCGCGGTGGTGGTGTCGTGCAGCGAGCGTGGCATGGTGAACTCCGGGTAAACGTCATTTTCTTTATTACGCCACAGAGAGTGAGGGATAAAAAATATCGTTTTCTAGCGAGTCTATTCAAATATGATATGGTTTAGAGAATACCCCTCACCCTAACCCTCTCCCCAGAGGGGAGGGGGGACAGTAAATAGTCCCGAAGCAATTTCTGTTTCCCCCTCGTCCTTCCAGGGAGAGAGCCAGAATGAAAGAGATCACTCCCGGCCTCGAGCAAACTAGTTTTTCCCCCTCGCCCTTTCAGGGAGAGGGCCGGGGTGAGGGTAAACAACATCAGCGGAACAAAACCATGCCAGCCATCAACCTGCGCCACATCGAAATCTTCCACGCCGTGATGACGGCCGGCAACCTCACCGAAGCCGCAGGCCTGCTGCACACCTCCCAGCCTACGGTCAGCCGGGAACTGGCACGCTTTGAAAAGCTCATCGGCCTGCAGCTGTTCGAGCGCAGCCGGGGCCGCCTTTACCCCACCGTTCAGGGGCTGCGGCTGTTTGAAGAGGTTCAACGCTCCTGGTACGGGCTGGATCGTATTATTAATGCCGCCGAAAGCCTGCGTGAGTTCCGCCAGGGCGAACTTTCCATCGCCTGCCTGCCGGTATTTTCCCAGTCCTTTTTACCGCGCCTGATGCAGCCGTTTCTGGCCCGCTACCCGGATCTCAGCCTGAACATCGTGCCGCAGGAATCCCCGCTGCTGGAAGAATGGCTGTCAGCCCAGCGCCATGACCTTGGCCTGACGGAAAACGTCACCACGCCCGCCGGAACGGAGCGCCAGACCTTGCTCACGCTAAATGAGGTTTGCGTGCTGCCCGCCGGGCACAAGCTCGCCGCAAAAGCAGAACTTACGCCGCAGGATTTTGCCGGGGAAAATTACATCAGCCTGTCACGGACCGACAGCTATCGCCAGCTGCTGGACTCGCTGTTTCAGGAACATGACGTCAAGCGAAGAATGGTGGTGGAAACCCACAGCGCGGCGTCCGTCTGCGCGATGATTCAGGCGGGAGCTGGCGTGTCAATCGTTAACCCGTTAACCGCGCTGGATTACCACGAGCGAGGTGTTGTCGTACGTCGGTTCAGCGTGGCGGTGCCTTTTACCGTCAGCCTGATTCGGCCCCTGCACCGCCCGGCATCAGCGCTGGTCAGCGCGTTCAGCGACCACCTACAGCACAACATGCATCTGTATAGCGACCCGCTCAACGCGCTGCTCAACCGCTAGCTTACTGTCCGGTCACCGGCTGCTGATGCCCCGTGCCGTTGCTAAAGTTAATCAGGCAAAGTATCAGGCCTACCACTGCCAGCGCGGCAGCGGCGACCGGCACAGCAGTCAGGCCGAAGCCACGGTCAATGACCGTGCCGCCGACCCAGGCACCGAGCGCATTGCCCACGTTAAAGGCCGCAATATTCAGCGTGGACACCAGATTAGGCGCTTCCTTGCCGTGCAGCACCACATTGATTTGCAGCGCCGGTACGGTAGCAAACGCCGCCATCGCCCACAGGAACAGCGTAATTTCCGCCAGCCATGCGGCGTGGCTGGTCCAGCTGAACAGTAACGAGAAGACGGCAATCAGGCTAAAGCTAAGGATCAGGCTGAACGAGACCCGCCAGTCCGCCAGGCGCCCGCCCAGAATATTCCCCACCGTCAGCCCTGCGCCAATCAGGAACAGCGTCCAGCTCACGCCCTCTGGCGTAATGCCCGTCACCTGCAACAGCATCGGCGCAACATAGCTGAACAGCGCGAACATCGCCGCAGAGAAGAACACCGTCATGCTGAGGGACAACCACAGCTTGCCGTGCGCCAGCGCTTTGATTTCACTTTTTAAGTCAGTGGCCTCTTCATCTTTTTGCGACGGCAGACTAACCACCAGCGCGAGAAAGGCAATCACCCCGATAACGGCCACGCCCCAGAAAGTGGCCCGCCAGCCGTAAAGCTGCCCGAACCAGGTGCCAATCGGCACGCCCAGCACGTTAGCCAGCGTCAAACCGGTAAACATCAGTGCCACCGCCGAAGCTTTGCGCCCGGCAGGTACAAGGCTTGCCGCTACGACAGCGCCAATCCCGAAGAACGCGCCATGGCACAGCGCCGTAATAACGCGCGCCAGCATCAGGAAGTTGTAGCTCAGCGCGAGAGCGCACAGCAGATTGCCGACGATGAAAATCACCATCAGCAAAATTAACGACAGCTTGCGCGGCAGTCGGGCGGTCAGCAGCGCCATGATGGGCGCGCCAATGGCAACCCCCAGCGCGTAGCCGCTGATAAGCCAGCCGGCGACGGGAATGGAGACATGGAGATCCCCTGCCACTTCGGGCAGCAGTCCCATAATCACGAACTCCGTCGTGCCGATGGCGAACGCACTCATCGCCAGCGCCAGTAAGGAAACAGGCATTGTATAACTCCCGGTTACGAACATGATGAAAGGCCATTGCGAAATGCAACGGTCTGCAAAGTGAGGATTTCAGAGGAGCAGCTTTTTGGAATAATGTGCGCTACATAACAAATTTATAACACATTAGCGGCCGGGCATGACCCGGCTCGTCGTGGGGGAAAAACGGTATTTTCAATTATTTAATTGATATAGAAGGATAAACTCTTACTCTTCACCGCACATAAAGCGAACTGCATCGGCGGCGTGGATCGCGGCGGTATCAAACACCGGCAGTGGGCAGTCCTGCTGGCTGAGCAGCAAGCCAATTTCGGTACAGCCGAAAATAACCCCTTCCGCCCCCTGCGCCTGCAGCGCCTGAATCACCTGCTGGTAATAGCGTTTCGACTCAGGGTTGATCACCCCGAGGCACAGCTCATCGAAGATTATCTGGTTGATACGCTGGCGCTGAGAGTCATCAGGAATAATCGAGCGGATCCCGAACTGCGCCTGCAGGCGGCCACGATAAAAATCCTGCTCCATGGTGTAGCGCGTGCCCAGCAAGGCCACCTGGCTTACGCCGTGCGCCGCAATCACCCGCCCGGTGGCGTCGGCGATATGCAGAAACGGCAGCGAGCAGCGGGATTCAATATGCTCCGCGACTTTGTGCATGGTGTTCGTACACAGCACAATGCCTTCAGCCCCGGCCTTTTGCAGCCCCAGCGCTGCGTCGGCCAGCATCTCACCGGCCTTGTCCCACTCCCCCGCAGACTGGCAGGCCTCAATCTCGTGAAAATCGACGCTGTGCAGCACAATTTTGGCCGAATGCAGCCCGCCCAGACGTTGCTTGATCCCTTCGTTAATTAACCGGTAGTAAGGAATGGTGGATTCCCAGCTCATGCCGCCCAGCAGCCCAATCGTTTTCATTCTTATCCCCTGTTTGCTATTTACCTCCGGTTATAACCCTTATTCCGGCAAGAAAAAAGTCTCAGAAGAGAGAGGCTGAAAACGATTGAGGGGGCTAAACAACACCCGAATTTTTCTTATGATCCGACACGATATTGCGCAATAACACGAAGCCGCTGCCGCCTATAAAGCCCACTAGCGTAGCCAAAACGACAATAAGAGTTTTACCTGGCCCCTCTTTCCTCAGCGGTAGAGAAGGAGCCATTTGGTAACGAAAAGGCTGGAAGTGTACGTCGCTAAATTCGACCTTCGCCAGCTTAGTCAAATAGTGCTCACGGTTTTGAACGCTGGCATTGAGCTCTGCCGCATCTTTAAGCGATGACTCGATTTTCAATTTTTCAGCCAGACCGTCAGCGCCCAGGGCAACCGAATAGTCAGGATCGTCCTTAACCGCCTGCCCATGACTGTATACCGGTTTTTTAATACCGGCAGCGTTGGCCACTTCCAAAGAGTAACCCAACCGCTGGATATTCACTTTATGCTGATTCGCAAGATTTATCTTATCCAGTTGCAGCCTGTCTTTCTCTACTGCATTTTTCAACTCAACAGCATAACGTAAATTTTGAACCGTATCCTGATTGACACGCCGGGTAATAAAATCAATGTAGCCGCTAAGCACATTCCGGGATTCTTCAGCATTCGGTCCGGTGAAGCTTAACGTCCATGAAGAATACGATGTCGCATTTGCGAGCTTGGGATCTGCATTATTTACTGCTTTAAATTTAACAGCAGCCCCCTGAATGACACGATGCAATTTAGCTTTATCATTCGCATTTTGTGTATCGACAAGCTGTTTGACATAATTAGAGTTAGCTAAATACTCTTCACGCAATGCCAAGGAATCAAAATCTTTCAGGAAATTTTGATAAATATGCTCAGCACCATTATTGACAGCAACGTCCAGTACGGTCAGTTGGACCGTTGCACGCTGAAGTTCAATCAGCTGTGACGCTTCTGGTGGAGTAATCACGGCCTGACTCGACCATTTCTGGGGCATCAGAAAGCTGCCGCACAAACCAGCCAACACGGCAGACAAGGTGATAGACATAATCGTCTTTTTGGCCGCGTATAGCATCCCCAGTAGCTCGATAAGATCGATTTCCTGGTGTGACTCAGCCTCCAGAGGAAACAGACGGGGATCATCCCTGGTAGTACCTTTCAATCTAAGTTCAGACATGTAAACCAAATCATATATAAGTGCCAGACAAAAGCTCTGGCTAGAAAACACAATTTAAAAAAAGGACAATTACAACAATTTAAGCACTTAAATTTAACATTGAATTTATTACTCTGAGTAAATCGATGTCACCACAAATGAAAAAGGAGTAATTATAAATTTTCCTCCGTGGAAACATCATTAATATCAATATATAGGGCGATATAATTCTGAAAGCGAATTGATTAAGAAATAAAAACCTCTGATTCGCCGAAAAATAAATAAACCAGAGGCGTAGCGTAGAGGTATTATATATTTATTGAAACACACCGAGGGGGTGATAAGTCTTTTCCTACAAACTACAAAGCAGCTGCTTACGATAATACCAGTTCTTCTTCCCCCCAGAACCGGGCAATTTCGGCCTGAACCCAGTCGCTAAAATAACCGACACGCGGCAGCTCCCGCTTGCCCTGGGGGACTTCCAGCCAGTAGCCGTTCCCGCTTTCAAGCTCCAGCTCCGCCAGCGGCACCAATAACCCGCCACGTAGCTCATTGCGAATCATCATCCTGTCTAGCACCGCGTAACCCGCCCCGGTCACGCAGGCGTTGATCACCTGATCCTCGGTGCTGAACTCAAGCCCGCCGGAAAGCAGGCTGTCGTTTTCTCCCGTCGCCTCCAGCCAGCGCGACCAGTTATCCAGCCGAATCTCGCCATTCAGAATATGCAACTGCGGCTGTGAGGCCAGCGGTGGGAAAACCCCGTCGATCATCAGCAATGGGCTGGCAACCAGCAGCAGTTTTTCATGGCACAGCCACTGTCCCCGTCCTTCGCTTTCCTGGCGGGTGCCAAAACGGATCGCGCAGTCAAAATCACTGTATTTCTGCCGGGTTTCACTGATAAGGGCAATTTGTAGCTGCCCGTTACGCTGGCGAAGCGCCACCAGCCGCGGAGCCAGCCAGCGCGTGGCAAAAGTCGGGGCAACCTGGAGACGCAGGTGCTGCAGTGGGTTGCGTAGCTGAACGTGGCACACGCCCTCTTCAAGAATATCCAGCGACTGACGCACCACCGGCAGCAGCAGCATCGCGTCCTGGGTCAACTCCAGCCCGCTGTGGGTACGCACGAACAGCAGCTTGCCCAGAAACGCTTCGAGCTGTTTGATTTGCCGACTGGCCGCGCTCTGGGTAATGCACAAGGCCTGCGCCGCTTTGCTAAAGCTAAGCGTCCGGCAAGTCTCTTCAAAGACCCTTAACATACTGAGTGACGGGAGTTTTCTCATTATTGTCATTATCCGCGGGCAAGCGCCAGTCATGTTAATAATATGTTTCTAACCTGCCCTGAAACACCATCCCCCACCGCACCTATTTCTGCAAAACAGGAGGAGGATCACATGCGTTTTTTGCCTGGGGGTATGACTAAAACGCACTCGCCTGCTGAGGCGCTTTGCTGCCACATTGTTAACGTACTTGAAACATAAAAAATACAAATACCCTACAAAACCACCTCACAGGAGGAGGCATCATGTCCCACCTGACACAACAGTACACCCGTATGGATGACGTGCCGTTAAACCGTTTCCATATCAAAATCGCCGGCCTGACCTTCGGCGCACACTTTACCGACGGCTACGTGCTCGGCGTCATCGGCTTCGCGCTGGCCCAGATCAAACCTCAAATGGGGTTAACCCCCTTCTGGGAAGGAATGCTCGGCAGCTCGGCGCTGATCGGCCTGTTTCTCGGCAGCCTGGTGTTGGGCTGGATCTCCGATTACGTTGGCCGTCAGAAGATCTTCTGCTTCAGCTTCGTGGTGATCACGCTCGCTTCGGCGCTGCAGTTTTTCGCGACAACGCCAGAACAGTTGTTCTTCTTGCGGGTAATGGTCGGCATCGGCCTCGGCGGCGACTTCTCCGTCGGCCACACCATGCTGGCGGAGTTTTCCCCCCGTAAACACCGCGGAGTGCTGCTCGGTTCATTCAGTGTGATCTGGACCTTTGGCTACGTGGCCGCAGGCTTTGCCGGACACTTCTTAACGGCGCTTGGCCCGGACGCCTGGCGCTGGCTGCTCTCTTCTTCCGCCCTGCCCGCGCTGATTATCCTGCTGATGCGCATCGGCACGCCGGAATCCCCACGCTGGCTGATGGGCAAGGGGCGACGAGAACAAGCGATGCTGATTGTCCATAAACACTTCGGCCCTAACGTGCTGCTGGTGGATGAAGCCCCCGTCGCCTCAAAACAGCGCTTTATGTCTCTGTTCGGGCCGAAATACCGCCGCCGCACCGCCTTCAACAGTCTGTTTTTTGTCTGCCTGGTGATCCCGTATTTCGCCATCTACACCTTCCTGCCGTCGATTCTGCAGGTGATGGGGCTGAACAATAACTTCACCACCGACCTGCTGCTGAACGCCCTGCTGATCGTCGGCGCCCTCGTGGGGATCCTGCTGACCGTCGTTTGCTCACGTCGTGGCTTCCTGATCGGTTCATTTGTCTTCCTCGCCGCCTGCCTGGTGATGCTCAGCATCATTCCGGTCAGCCAGTCCGGCTGGCTAATTCTGTTCTTTGCCGCATTCACGCTGGTGATGTCAGCGGTCAGCAATCTGGTGGGCGTCTTCCCGGCAGAAAGCTTCCCGACGGAAGTGCGCTCGATGGGCGTCGGTTTTGCCACCGCCATGAGCCGCCTCGGCTCTGCCATCGGTACCGGTTTACTGCCGCTGGCCATTCTGAATTACGGCATGCAGGCCACCACCGCCATGCTGGCGCTGATCCTTGTCATCGGTGCCGTTGTCTCTCTCGCCTGGGCGCCTGAAACCAAAGGGTTAACCCTGGTCGATGCCGCTCACGATCCGGCCCAGCGCCACGGCAATGCCGCCGCTGAACCGGCTAAATAACGCTCACGTTTAACAGGAGAAGTCTCGTGGAAATGTATATCGGAGAAGGGTTTGAAGGTAACGGCGTTAACGCCTCGCACATCAACATCATGATTGGCCCACGCAGCGGCGTGGTTGGCCAGGCGTTTTCCAGCAGCCTCGCGTCGCCAAGTCAGGGTCACTGCCCGTTTATGGTGGTGATCAAGCCTAACGTTCCGGCCAAACCGATGACGCTGTACGTCAACAAAGCGGAAATCAGCGGCGAGCTGCACGGCAACGCTACCTGGGGGGCTTCTCAGGCCGCCATTGCCAAAGCGGTCACCGAAGCGCTGCTGGACGGCACGCTACCACCGGAAGCGGAAGACAACTGGTGCATCGTCACCGCCAACTGGGTGAACCCCGGTTGCAACGATATCGATGAGGTGTACCACAACAACTACCGCGCCTGCCGTCAGGCCATCCGCGCGGCGATGGGCAAATTGCCGCAGCGCAGCCAGATTGCTGACGCCCTGCCGCAGCTCGGCAACCCTTTCTACACCCCAAAAGCCTGAGGAGGCGAAATGGAATACGTCAATCTGGGCCACAGCGGCCTGAAAGTCTCTCGCCTGTGCCTCGGCACCATGAACATGGGCAGCAAACAGTGGAAACCGTGGATTTTTGACGAGTCGCAAAGCGAGCCGCTGATCCGCCACGCGCTGGAGTCCGGCATTAACTTTATCGACCTCGCGGACTTCTACTCCAGCGGCGCGGGGGAAGAAGTGGTCGGCAACGTGTTAAAACGCATTGCCCGCCGCGATGACCTGGTCCTCACCACCAAAGTCGGCTACCCCATCGGCACCGGCTTTAACAACCAGGGCCATTCACGCAAGCACATCATGGAAAGCATCGACGGCAGCCTGAAGCGCCTCGGCACCGACTACGTCGATATCTACATGCTGCACTACTTCGATGTGAATACGCCTGTCGAAGAGACCTGGGCGGCGATGAACGACATCGTGCGCAGCGGCAAAGCGCGCTACGTCGGCGTTTCCACCATGTACACCTGGCAACTGGCGAAAATCCTTTGGTGCTGCGAGCGCTACGGCTACGCGAAACCCATCAACATGCAGCTACAGCTGAACTGCGCCTACCGCGAAGAAGAGCGGGAAATGATCCCCTTCTGCCGCGACCAGGGGTTAGGCGTGTCAGTCTTTAGCCCGCTCGCTCGCGGCCTGCTGAGCTGCGACTTTACCTCCGTGCGCAACCAGACCGACTTCTTCACCCAGGAGATGTATGCGGACATCACCTCCCGCAACGTCGCGCAATCCGTCAGCCATGTAGCTCAGCTGCGCGGCCTGCCTCCGGCGCAAATTGCTCAGGCGTGGGTCCTGAACCATCCGGGCGTGGACTGTATGCTGGTTGGCGCGGATTCCGTCCAGCAAATTGACAGCGCAGTTGCCGCGCTAGGTACACCGCTGGATGAAGATGAACGTTACGAACTGGAGCGCAACTACACGCCGTGCGACGTCATCAACGACTACACCGCAGGTAAACGTATTGCGCGTGAGAGCCGCGCCGCTCGAGGCCTGTTTATCGACAACGTAACCACAAGGAACATCGCATGAGCAGCTTTGACGCACTGGTTCGTACCGGCTGGTACTGCAACGGTGAATGGCGGGACGCCGACGAACGCTATGCCGTATTAAACCCGGCAACCGATGAAGTGGTGGCTCAGGTAGCCAACGCCGGAGCAAAAGAAACCGAGGCGGCGATTGCCGCAGCCCATTCCGCCCTACCCGCCTGGCGAGCATTAACCGCCAAAGCCCGTTCACAGATCCTCCAGCGCTGGTTCGCGCTAATCATGGAGCATCAGGCCGAACTGGCGGAACTGATGGTCACCGAACAGGGCAAAGTGCTGGCGGAAGCCAAAGGCGAAGTGACCTACGCCGCCAGCTTTATCGAATGGTTTGCCGAGGAAGCCAAACGCGCCAACGGCAAAACCATTCCTTCCACAAAAGCGGGTAACCAAATCCTCACCTTCAAGGAGCCGGTTGGCGTGGTCGCAGCGATTACCCCATGGAACTTCCCGCTGGCGATGTTGACCCGCAAACTCGGCCCTGCGCTGGCGGCGGGCTGCACCGCCGTGATTAAACCGGCGAACGAAACGCCGCTTTCGGCCTTCGCGCTTATCGTGCTCGCCGAACAGGCAGGCGTCCCGGCGGGCGTGATTAACGCCGTCACCGGTGACACCGTGGCAATCGGCAGCACGCTGATGGCAAGCCCAACGGTGCGTAAAATCTCCTTCACCGGCTCCACGCCAACCGGCAAGCTGCTGATGCGCCAGGCGGCGGATACCGTGAAAAAACTGTCGCTGGAGCTGGGCGGTAACGCGCCGTTTATCGTCTTTGACGATGCGGACATTGACGCCGCCGTGGAGGGCGCGATGGCCGCCAAATTCCGCAACAGCGGCCAGACCTGCGTGTGCGTTAACCGTTTCTACATCCAGGCCGGCGTGTATGAGCAGTTTGTGGAGAAGCTCGCCGCCGCCGCGCGGGCGCTGAAAGTTGCCCCTGGCCTGACGCCGGGTGCTCAGCAAGGGCCGCTGATTCACCAGAAAGCGGTTGAGAAAGTGGAAGCCCACGTGAAGGACGCCCTTGAGCACGGCGCCCGCCTGCTGTGCGGTGGCGAGCGTCACGCCCTCGGCGCATCGTTCTACCAGCCTACCGTGCTGGCCGACGCGACCGAAGCCATGCTGCTGGCCCGCGAGGAGACCTTCGGCCCGCTGGCAGCCTGCTTCCGCTTCAGCGATGAACTGGAGGCGATTGAGCGCGCCAACGCCACACCGTTTGGCCTGGCCGCCTATCTCTACACTCGCGATCTGGCTCGCGCCTTCCGCGTCACCCAGCAGTTGGAAAGCGGCATGGTTGGCGTTAACGAAGGCATAATTTCCACGGAAGTCGCGCCTTTCGGTGGCGTGAAGGAGTCCGGCCTCGGCCGCGAAGGCGCCGACTGTGGACTGGAAGAGTACCTGGAAACCAAGTATGTAAATCTGGGTGGGCTGCTGTAACTGTTGCCATAGCGATGTGCCCTCACCACGAGGAGAGGGCACATCGTATTATCTCCGTAAATATTTCCAACCGACAAGCGTAATGCCCACAGCACAAACGATCAGCGTCATGTCCAGCCGTTGTCCCCAGCCGGCGGCGAAAAGCCCGGCACCAATCAGCACGTAATAAACCAGGCCGAAAAGTGCGCCTGCCGTCCCCCGGCAATCCATGTAGGCGCTAAGCGCAGTGCCAAGCACCACCGGAATTGCCATCGAAAAAGCCAGCATCACCATAAACATCGGTGCCAGGAACCACGGGCTGGCCGACAGCAGGCCAACGCCCAGGCTCCCGATCAGGGCCCAGATACAGGCGAGGCGTAAAAGCGTGGCTGAACTCGTGCCGCGCTGGATGAGTTGATGGTTAAGCTGCGCGCCAGCCAAAGAGCCAAGCGCCAGCAGGACACCGCTCAATCCAAATGTGCCGGGCTCCATGCCAAACCGCTCAAACATAAACGGCGCCAGGCCGTAATAGCTGAACAGGCTCACGTTAAACAGCGCGACCAGCGCCGTAGCACGCCAGATCTGCATATCTTTCAGCATTCGCACTGCGACGCTGGCGACAGACTGACTCTGATGCTGCACAGGGCGAGTTTCTTCCAGCCGCCAGGCGCTCCAGATAAAGAGCAACAGGGCAAGCGCCACGAGGGCATCAAACACGCCCCGGAATCCGCCCCAGGAAACAAGCATCCCGCCCGCCCACAGGCCTATCGCCGGGCTTACCGCCAGCGCAATGCCCATAAAAGCGAAGATCTTTGCCAGCGTCAGCCCGCTAAAGCGGTCCCGGAGTATCGTCTGGGTGACAACCGACCCGGCCGCCGCACCAAAGGCCGCGATAACGCGTGCCGCGAGCAGCAGCCTGAAATCGTGCGCCAGCAGCGCAAGTACCGACCCTAATGCGTAGCATGCCAGGCCCAGCAACAGCGCTGGCTTACGGCCAGCCAGATCGCATACCCGCCCCCAGACCAGAACACCGAGGGCAAAGCCCGGGAAATAAATGGACAGCGTCCAGGATGCATCCTGCGCGCTGACCGCGAAATACCCGGCAATATCGGTCAGTGCCGGGCTATAAAAGGTTTCCACAATCTGCGGAAACATCAGTAGCGCCGTTAAGAGCGCCATACCGCGATGTGTTTTCACAATACGTCCTCCTCAAAAAGAGGCGCTATTGTAGGAGAACGTCAGATGAATCATTATAAACATCAGGACATTTAATATCGGAAATCAGACATCATGAGCTGGCTAAGTGCGGATGCAGAATTTAACCCTGACGCGCTGCATAACGGCGTGATTGGCGTGCAGGCTGAACTTGGGGATCATGATTCCGGGCTACATCGGCACCGGATGGGGCAGCTGCTGTTTACCCGGGAAGGCTGCGTGAAGCTCACGCTGGATGAAGGCCGGGTGCTCTCTTTGCTGCCGCCGGGTAAAGTCGCCTGGCTCCCCGGCGGCGTCAGCCATCGGGCCGAAATGAAAAGTAGTGTGGCCTACCGCTCAATCTGGTTTGATATGAAGCGTTACCCCACGCTGCCCGCCACCGTGCTGGTGCTCAACGTCACGCCGTTGCTCAATGAACTGCTGGAGAGGATGTCAGCCAGCTCCTGGGAAACGGACTGGGGACAAGGCGCCCCGATGCACATGGCTGCCCTGTGTGTAGCGGAACTGAATGCCGCAAAAGAAGTACCGATGACGCTGCGCTTCCCGCAGGATAAACGGCTGCGCCACCTGACGGGCGACACGCTGCCACCACCGCTCAACGAACTGGCCACCGTAACCGGCGCAAGTGAACGCACCATTGGCCGTATTTTCCTCCGGGAAACCGGCCTCTCCTACCAGCCATGGCGGCAGCAGTGGCGTTTAATGAAAGCGGTGGAAATGCTGGCCAGCCACGCGCGAGTCACCGTTGTTGCCGGAGAACTCGGTTTTTCCAGCGACAGCGCCTTTATCTACTTTTACCGCAGCATGACCGGCCAGACGCCGGGCATGCTGACGTCGAGACAGACTTAACGCCGGCTGATGGCCAGCTTTGCGGCAAACAACAGGAACACGCAGCCGGTGAGGCGATCCATCCACTTTACGACCCCGGGTTTTCGGAGCACGCCGGCAGCGTAGCGCGTGGCAAGAATCAGCGTCAGGGACCACAGTGTACCGAGCACCACATGAATAGAAACCAGCAGGAAAGTCCAGAAGATCGGGGAGTGGCCGGAGGGGATAAACTGCGGCAGGAAAGAGACGTAGAACACGCCCATTTTCGGGTTAAGCACGTTACCTAACATGCCGCGCAAAAACCAGTTACTGGCTCGGCTTGACTCTGCGGAGGCGAGGCTAAAACTCTGGCGAGGACGCAACAGCAGCTGAATACCCAGCCAGCATAAATACGCGGCGCCGCTCCACTTCAGCAAAGTGTAGGCAAATTCAGACACCGCCAGCAGGGCGCCAAGCCCGAAGGCAACCAGCGCCCCCCAGACAAAACAGCCTACGTCGATGCCCAGTGCGGCATGAAAGGCCTTTTTGCCCCCTTCGGCGGCGGCGGTTCGCAGGATAAGCGCGGTATCAAGACCGGGGGTAAGCGTGAGCAGGGTGGCGGCTAGCGTGAAAGCAAGAAGCGCATCGGTGACGGACATTTTCTAACTCCGAAAACGATAAATCTACTGAAATTCAGCTCAACCGACAATGCCCTGATATCGTTATTTTTCGCCGTAAACTGTCCCCGTCATCGCCGCGATAACACCCGCTGTTCCCCTGTCGATCAGGTCAAGAAACACGGCGGCGGCGGCGGCGTTGCTCAGCGTCTGGTTAAACGTCCGGTGAGCCTGAATCAGCGCCGCGCTCCACGTGGCCAGCACCAGGCCCGCCGCCAGCTGAGTTTGCGGGCCGCTTTTTTCAAGGCCAGCCCCGGCTGCCAGCTCATGGGCCAGTGCCTGAGTAAATTCATCCCGTATCTCCCTGGCTCTCGCTTTCAGCGCCGGGCTGTTCTCAATCGTCGAGACAAACCCCTGCCCCGCCACGGAGAAAGCCACCACCGGGCTATTTTGCTCCACCAGATGGTGAGCAAAGCGGCGCAGCGCTTCCAGCGGCCCCGTGTTTTTATCCCGCTGACTCAGCGCACGACGCAGCATCTCCAGCCCCTCTTCTTCGCGGTCGAAGAACATCTCCTCTTTACGTGGGAAGTGGTTGAACACCGTCATTCTCCCCACCTCTGCCGCCGTGGCGATTTCATCAATCGTCACCTGTTCAAACCCCTTTTCCAGGAAAAGCCGGGTGGCAACGTTAGAAATTTTCTGGCGGGTGGCGAGTCGGTTAAGGGTTCGGCGATCGACGGACATTGACAGGATCCTGCGGAATGGATAATTATGTACTGAGTATATATTGGTACCTGGTACAGGTAAACATGAACAAAGCGCTGGTTGTTATTTTCTCCACCATTTGCCTGGACGCCGTCGGCATCGGCCTGATCTTTCCGATTCTGCCGCGCCTGCTGGAAGAGGTGACGCACACCCCGGATATCGCCCACTGGATCGGCGTCATGACCGCGCTGTATGCCCTGATGCAGTTTGTTTTCGCCCCGCTGCTGGGGGCACTGAGCGACAACTATGGCCGCCGCCCCGTGCTGCTCGTTTCCCTTGTCGGGGCCGCCGTGAATTATTTAATCATGGCCTTCGCGCCGCACCTCTGGATGCTGCTGCTGGGCCGCGCTATCGCCGGGTTGACCAGCGCTAACGTCTCGGTGGCGATGGCTTACATCACCGACGTCACCCCGGCAGATAAACGCGCCCGTCGCTTCGGGCTGTTCAATGCCATGTTTGGGGCCGGGTTTATCATCGGCCCGGTGCTTGGCGGCCTGCTGGGGGATGCCTGGGTGCGGCTGCCGTTTATTGCGGCTGCCGGTCTAAACACCGTTAACCTGCTGATGGCGCTGTTTATGCTGCCGGAATCACGCGAACCCGCCCGCCAGCGGTTCAGTTTTGCCGTACTCAATCCCCTGCAGCCTTTGCGTCGCATTTTTACCCTGAAAGGGCTTATCCCGATTGCGATGGTCTTTTTCATTCTGAGCGCAACCGGCGAAGTGTACGGCACCTGCTGGGCGCTTTGGGGGACAGATACTTTCGGCTGGAACGGGCTGTGGATTGGACTCTCTCTGGGAGCCTACGGCATCTGCCAGACGCTCACCCAGGCGCTGCTTCCCGGCCCGATAACCCGCTGGCTGGGGGAGCGCGGCGCAGTGCTTTTTGGCATTGTGAGTTCGTGTCTTGCGCTGACGATGCTGGCCTTTGTGCAAGCAGGCTGGCAGGTATTTCTGATTATGCCGCTGTTCGGGCTAGGCGGCGTTGGTACCCCGGCCCTGCAGGCGTTGGCCACCCGCAGGGTGGATGAAGCGAGCCAGGGCCAGCTGCAGGGGATTCTGGCCTCGGCGGTCAGCCTCGCGTCTATCATTGCCCCGCTGGGTTTCTCAAGCTTCTATTTTGTGGTGCAGGACTCGTGGCCCGGCGCTATCTGGCTGTCGGTGATTGTGGTGTACGCCATTGCCGTGCCGCTGGTGTTGTTCAGCACCCGCGGCAGACAGGCAGCGCAAGATCCAGCCTAGCGCCGGCGGTCAGCGCAGGCCACGATATCGGGCTTCGCCAGGATGGTTTTGTCCACGCCAAAACGCGTGATATTCAGCATGGCGTTGCCGATGTCGGTAATCGATAAAAAGCGTTTGCCGGTGGTGGCGCTGATAAGGCGCATGAGCGGGGCAATCACGGTATATAACAGCCGGTATGCCGGAGTTCGGGACTGCACTTCCGGCGTCGGCAAAATAAACGCCGGGCGGAAGATAGCGGCATTGCCCGGGAACAGCGCCAGCAATGCGTTTTCTACTTCGCCCCGCACGCGAGCCCACATCTGCGAGCTTTTCCCGCTGCTGTCTGCCCCCGCGCCAGAGACATAGACAAACTTCATCTGCGGGCTGTGAGCTTTGAGCTGTGCCGCCACCCGCAGCGTCATGTCGTAAGTTATCTGCCGATACTTAGCTTCACTGACGCCGGATGAGCTGATCCCGGCGCAGAAGAAACAGGCATCCACATCGCTAAATAGCGGATCGGCCGCGTCAAACGCCAGCAAATCACCGTTCACCACGTAACGAATCCGGGGATCGTGCTCGCCCGCAGGCGGCTTCCTAACGAGCAGAATAATGTCGGTCACGTCTTTTGCCGCCAGGCTCGCCAGCAGGACGCCCTGCCCGACCATGCCGCCGGAGCCTACAATCACAATTTTCATGCGCCCTCTCTGGCCAATGCTTCATTTGTCGGCCACCTTTTTGGTGGCCGCTCTGGTATCAATTTAGTAGATCTTCCGTCAGATCCCACAGACGCATGGCGTTGGCTTTATCCAGCGCCCAACCGGCAACCACGGAAAACTCGGCCATACGATCCCCGCTGGTGCGGGTAATCAACTCAGCCTCGTTGCAGTCGGCAAAATAACGCCCGCCAATACCTTCCAGTTCAGGTAGCGTGGCGACCATGATTGATGTGGCGGCCCCTTGCTGAGCGCTTTTCCACAAATGCTCCGGGACCGGCAGCTCACCGGAGTGGCGCTGCAGGTTAGATTTAATCGCGCCAGGCATGACCGCATTAACAAAAATGCTATCCTCAAGCCAGCGCCGGGAAGCTTCAACGGCGAACAGCACCAGCGCCGTTTTCGACTGTGCGTAAGCCGTCCACGGATCGTAAGGGCGAATGTGGTAATGAATATCGTCGAACACGACGGGACTAAAATGATGTGCGCTGGAGCTAACCACCACAACCCTTGCGCCGCCCGCTTTTTTCAGCGCCCCATGCAGCCCCGTGGTTAATGCGAAATGCCCCAGATAATTGGTCGCAAACTGCGTCTCCCAATCCTCGGAGGTGCGGGTTTCCGGCATTGCCATTACGCCTGCATTATTAATTAAAATATGCAGCGCACCGGACCATGAAGAAATAAAGTCGGCAATAGAGTCTCTGTTGGTCAAATCTAAATAGGCAACATAAATATTTTTATTCCCGGTACTTTGAATAATATCTTCTGCGGCCTGTTTACCTGCATCCATATTTCTTACCGCGAGCGTTACCTCCGCACCAGCGCTGGCCAGCGCCCTGGCAGTCTCCAGGCCAATGCCCGAAGCAGCCCCGGTGACTACCGCCCGCTTAGCGCTAAGACTCTGGCCTTTGATAATATCATTGGCGGTACTATTAAAATTAAATTGCGTTTTAATCTTCATATTTAATTACTCTGAAATTTTTAAAAGGGTGTAGCAAAGAGCAGGTGATAAATAAATCACCAACTCTTTCAGTTATATTTAATGGCCGAATAAAAGCTTTAACTTCAGACGGTAATAGCCCGCCACATCATAGTAAAACCAAGCTGCAGCAACTTCTCTTTGTCCACCGGATGCCTGACGATTTGTTCGCTGGTGGCATCAGAAATATTTTGAATAATGGCGTAGATAAACGTTTTGCTGTCGGTGACAAACAGCGATTGTTTAATGGCCTCATCAAACATCTTATCCGCCTGATTCAGCGCCTCCGGCGTGCTGGCGAGCGTTTCCGGGGTCAGCAGATCCGACATCGTCAGCAGCCTGAGAACCTGCTTTCCTTCAGGATTCTTTAGCGCCCATTCCGTGTAGCCACGCCAGATATGCAGGATCTGCGTACGGAAGTCGGCCTCCTTTGGATAACCGGCCACCAGCAGATCGGACATATCCTGCTTCAGCTTTAAATAGACCTCGTTTAGCAACTGATCTTTCGTCGGGAAGTAGGTAAACAGCGTGCCTACCGCCACCTCCGCTCGTTTCGCAATGCTGGCCGTGGTGGCCGATAAACCACTTTCCGCAATAATCGCCACCGCGGCGTCCAGAAGAGCCGCCTGTTTTTGCGGGCTCAGGGGTCTTGCCATTCCAGCGTCTCCGGGGTCAATAAAATATCCGGATAGTGTAATAGATTTAGCCACCGGGGTTTGAGCTTTGCTCCCGCGAGCGGCGGGAGCGCACATTATTCGGGAATAAACCCGGTTTTACCTTCGATCACCACCGAGGCAGACAGCGCTTTTTGATCTTCCAGCGACTGCAGGTTCCTCTCATAGCTGCCCTTGAGGATCTGAAATGCATCCGCACCCAGCGCGGTTCTCAGCGGCGGCTCCGCCTGCTGGCTCAGGCTATAAATGGCGTCGGCCATTTTCTGCGGGTCACCGGCGTTGCTCTCTTCACCGTGCTCGGCAATCCAGCGGCGCAGCTGCCCCACGGTGCCGTTTTTGTAGGCTTCGGATTCTTCCGTCCAGCGTACATTCGCCTGGAAGTTAGTTTTAATCGAACCCGGCTCGATGATTTGCACTTTAATGCCGAACTCCGCCACTTCCTGCGCGGTGCTTTCAGCAAACCCTTCCAGGCCGTACTTCGCCGCGTGGTAGAACGCTCCGCCAGGGAACGCGACGCGGCCGCCCATGCTGGTGATGTAAATCAGGCGGCCTTGTTTTTTGGCGCGAAAAGCGGGCAAGAATGCGCGAGTGATATGCACCGGCGAAAGCAGGTTCAGGGCAAGCTGATGTTCAATTTCCTGCCCGGTGAACTCTTCCATCGCGCCGATAATCGCCCCTCCGGCGTTATTGACGACGACATCGCTATCGCCGTGCTTTTCGGCGACAGCGGGCAGGCTTGCAAAGTCGGTCACATCCAGCGTTTCAACAATAAGCTGCACGGCATACTGCTGCTGTAGGCCGGCCAAAGCGGCAGGATTCCGCACCGCGGCCACGACGGTATTGCCCGCCTCCAGCACGCGACGGGTCAGTGCCAGGCCCAGACCACCGGAAGCCCCGGTGATAAACCACTTTTCAGTTTTAGACGTCATCTGTGTATCCTCGGTTGATAAGCGCGGCGCGTGGCCTGGCGGCTTTTTATGGTAAGTATTGCGGTCAATCATTAAATGACTGACCACTCACTCAATTATAGAGCTGGCGATTTAATTTGCAATACGCGGGAAGGAAATTTATTCCCCGGTCAGACGGGAATGTGAAGAAAAGACAGATTTATCAATTTGCTGGGATCGGATTTTTTTTGAGAAGAAGGGGCAATCTTCTGCCCCAAATCTCAAAGCACTATGCGCCGTGCAGCGTAAAGACACGAATACTGTTAATCAGTATCCCGGATTGCTCCTTCAGGGAACCGCTGGCCGCGGAGGACTGCTCAACCAGGGAGGCGTTTTGCTGAGTGGTGGTATCAATCTGCCCCATCGCAGCATTGATTTGCGCGATGCCGTCGCTTTGCTCATGACTCGCGCGGGCAATTTCATCCACCAGTTGCTGAACGCGGGCAACGTTTTCAACGATTTCCTGCATACCCTCATCCGCTTCCGTGACCAGCTTACGACCATCGGTAATTTTGTTCACGGACGCGCTAATGATTTCACGAATCTCTTTTGCGGAAGCCGAACTTCTCTGCGCCAGCGTTCTCACTTCCCCGGCTACCACAGCAAAACCACGCCCCTGCTCTCCGGCTCTGGCAGCCTCAACGGCGGCATTTAATGCCAGGATGTTCGTCTGGAAAGCAATCCCTTCAATGGCCGTGATGATATCGGTCATTCTGCCTGCATCATCATGGATTTCGCCCATTGCATCGGCAACCACATGCATACGTTCGCTGTTGGCCTTCACCATTTCTCCGGACTCATTAAACAACGTATTCACCCGATGGGCATTACTGGCGGTGCTCTTGATCGTTGATGTTAACTGCTCTAGCGTCGCGGCAGTTTGCTCGACGCTCGCCGCCTGTTCCTCTGTTCGTGAGGCGAGATCCTGGTTACCGGCATCAATTTCATCCGCAGCCAGGGCAATACTTTCCGCACCGGTGCTGACGTTCCTCACCGTACTCCCAAGTGAAGTTATCATTTCCTTCAATGAGTGCATGAGCTGCCCCAGCTCGTCCTTAGCATGCACATGCACTTTAGCGGTGAGATCGCCCTGCGCCACCCTGCCGGCAACGTTAACTGCCTGCTGTAGCGGGTGCGTAATACTGCGGGTGATGTACCAGGCCGTTGCCGCCCCCAGCGCCACACCAATCGCCACTAGCAGCAACATGAGCAGCTCATTATTACGCGAGTTTTTCTGAATACTGGCATGCGTATTGTCGATAAGCTGCTTCTGGAAATCCAGCAGGGCCTGTAGCGTCTGGCGGTATTCTTCGCTTACCGGGATAAAACGTTCCGAGATATAGGTATCCATGCCCTCATGTTCGCTCCGTTCAGCCCGGGCCAACCCCTCGGAACGAACCTGCAGATACTTTTCTCGCACGGGCACAAGATTCGCCAGCAGATGCTTGCCAGTTTCCAACGCAATCAGCGACGTGAGCTGCGACTGGACCCGGGTGGTTACCGCCGAATTCTGGGCAATACTGGCGAGCAGTTTTTTACGCAGCATCGCATTTTCAGTCCCCATTGCCGCGATAGCGTTCCCGCTGCTCTTGTCGACCTGAGCAAGCCATTCCTCGACCAGCCTTTCCTTCAGCAAATGCTGGTTAATCATCTCATCGACGGCGTGAACATTGTTCCGGCTGAACAGGCTTGCGCCGATACCCATCAGAATCATCAAAAATAACAGCAGGAAAAAACCGCCGCTCAGCCTTACGCCTACACGCAAATTACTTAGTTTCATTCTCGTTCCTTAGAAAACCACATCCCAGAGTGCCCCCGACGCCTGGCGCGAGGGAATGGCGTGTTTTGTAACCACGTTGTTAACCGATATCGGAGGTCACGCTTATTTCTGCAGGCAAAAACCAGGGGGGAACGGTCGATAAAGCAGCATTTGGGCCCGACGCAATGCTTTAATGTGATCCGGATCACAATGAAAAAGTCATTAAAAAATAAAAAGCCCCGGCATATTCATGCGAAGGGGCCTTTTATTATTTGCTCTAAAGTTAAAGATTAAAACGCCTGCCAGTGTTCCTCTTCTCTTTTTAACGTCCTGCGCGGTGCCAGCTGAGGCGATAATATGACGCTGGCCTCATCGTTTTCCCCCAGGTGCAGGCTGCTGGTCCTTTTTTCCAGCTCGAACACTTGTTTATTCAGCACTTCTGAAGATCCTGCCAGTTCTTCCACCACCGCCACGTTCCCCTGGGTGACTTTCTCCAGCTCGGAGAGCGCCGTGGTAATTTGCTGAATACCTTTTTCCTGTTCGTTGGTGGAGATAAAAATATGTCCCATCAGCGTGTCGATATTTTCTGAACCGGAAACTATATCCTTCATATTTTTTTCCGCTTCGGAGACCAGGCTTGCGCCCTGCAGCACATTTTGGTTGGTGATATCAATTAACGACTTAATGTTCTTGGCCGACTCCGAGCTTTTATGCGCCAGGTTCCTGACTTCACCGGCCACCACCGCAAAGCCTTTGCCGTGTTCCCCGGCACGAGCGGCTTCCACCGCGGCGTTCAACGCCAGGATATTGGTCTGGAAGGCAATGCTGTCGATGATGGTGATAATTTCCGTCATCTTATTGGCACAATCGGTTATCGAAGTCATGTTGCTGGTCAGCTTCTGCATCAGGTCGCTGCCGTGGTTAGCCGAACGGTGTGCGCCGCTGGTAATGTCGCTCAGCTCGCGGGTACTGTCGGCATTGTTTTTTGTCCCGGCGGAAATCTGTTCCATGCTGGATGCCGTCTGAATCAACATCGCCGACTGCTGCTCGGTTTTCACCGACAGCGTGGCGCTTTGGTGCGCCAGGCTCTCCGAGAGCGCTTTGGCCGACTGGGACGACCTGCGAATATCCATTACCAGGGTAGTAATCTCGGCGGAAAGCGTATTGATGCCCGGAATTAATCGTCCGGCGCAATTATTACCAAACTCAGGAATATGGACCGATAAATTCCCTGAGTTAATTTCGTCAATGCTTCGCTTAACGTGATTAATGGGCCGTACAAGATATATCGTCATATACATCCACAGGGAGAATATTAAGACAACCCAGGCAATATTAAGCATGGCTAAAACAAGCACGCTGGCTGATAAAGCGAATGCTAAGATATCTATAACTAAAAAGGATATTGCCAAAAAATAGACAATAACGCTCCGAACACTGGCATTCTTAAGCATAGGTAATCCTGTGCGAGACTTGGGCGGGTATATTATTTATTACCTGGATTTATGTAAAAGCCATCTTATAAAATAAATCAGCGTTTAATCCCGACATAAGCCAACTGAAAAGCTTTTAAATCCGCACTTTTCGTTTAAGAACGACGTCTTTCTGAATATATCCGTGACGTTACGACAAAGTCACTTTATTCCATGCCCCAGCAAGTCACTTGCATTTTGAAAGTCACTATGCCACTTTGTCGCCAGACGATAACCCGTAACCGGATCGATCCATGAAAAACGAACCTTTGTGCAGCGCTTCTTGCCCCATTGCCCGCAGCCTCGGCCGTATCGGCGACAGCTGGAGCATCATGATCCTGCGGGATGCCCTGGCCGGTTTTACCCGCTTCGATGAGTTCCAGAAGAGCAGCAACGTGGCGCCCAATATTCTTTCGCGCCGCCTGAAAGAGCTGGTTGATGACGGTTTGCTGGAGAAGGTTTGCTACAGCAGCGCGCCGCCACGCTACGAATATCACCTCACCCAGCGCGGGCGCGATTTCCGGATGGTGCTGCTGGCGCTGGCGGAATGGGGCAACCGCCACTTCGCGCCCGAAGGGCGGCAGATGCAGCTGGTTGAACGCGAAACCCATCGCCCGGTAGAGCCCATTCTCACCGATAAAGAAACCGGCGAGCCGATTGTGCCCGGAAAATACGCCATGGTGCCGGGTCCGGCGGCCTCACCGATGATGAAATACCGCCACGACTACCTGCAGCGTAAACACGCCGGCGACGCCGGGCTTAAATTCCAGCCAGAACCGTACAGAGAACCTCAGTGATGAACGCCGCCCATAAGAAAAAATTGATTACGCTGGCCGTGCTTGGTGCCGCAGTACTGGCGGCCTCGGTCTATGGCGCATGGTGGTGGCACAGCGGGCGTTTTATTCAGTCTACCGACGACGCCTACATCGGCGGGGATATCAGCGCCATTTCAACCAAAGTCTCCGGCTACATTCAACAGATTGCGGTGCAGGACAACATGGCGGTGAAAAAAGGCGATCTGCTGATCCGCATTGACGATCGTGATTACCAGGCCGCGCTGGCCAAAGCCCTCGGCGAAGTTGCCGCCCAGCAGGCTGCCTTGGCGGATATCGCCGCCACACGCCAGCTACAGCAGGCGACGATTGAAGGTTCCGCCGCTTCTTTAGCGGCAGCGGCGGCGGCAACGGACAAAACAGCCAACGACAACCGCCGCTATAACGCCCTGGAAGCCTCAAGCGCGATTTCAGCCCAGATACGCGACAACGCCTCGGCGGATTATCGCCGGGCGCGAGCGGAACAAAGTAAAGCCCTGGCCGACAAAGCCGTGGCTCAGCGCCAGCTCGCGGTACTTGATGCCCGTGAAAAACAAACCCAGGCCGCGCTGGAGCAGGCGCAGGCTAACCTGGCGATGGCGAAGCTGAATCTCAGCTATACCGAAATTCGCGCCCCGTTCGACGGCGTGATCGGCAACCGCCGCGCGTGGACAGGCTCCTTCGTAAGCAGCGGCACGCAGTTGCTCTCGCTGGTGCCTTCCCAGGGACTTTGGGTCGATGCCAACTTTAAGGAAAACCAGCTGGCACACATGCGGGCCGGTTTACCGGTGACCGTGGTTGCCGACGTGCTGCCGAACCATACCTTTAAAGGCCACATTGCCAGCGTCTCCCCGGCGACCGGCTCCCGGTTCAGCATTCTTCCGGCGGAAAACGCCACGGGGAACTTCACCAAAATCGTTCAGCGAGTTCCGGTGCGGATCGCGCTGGAAGGTGACGGCGCAAAACTGGATGTGCTTCGTCCAGGGCTGTCGGTCATCGTCACCGTTGATCAAAAGAGCATGCGATGAGCACCGCCCAGGCCGCACCGATGCCGCAGGGCATCTCTATGCCAATGGCAAAAAAGATCTTCGCCTTTGCCAGCATGTGCGTGGGGATGTTTATTGCGCTGATTGATATTCAAATCGTCTCCGCGTCACTGCGGAACATCGGCGGCGGCCTGTCGGCGGGGGATGATGAAACCGTCTGGGTGCAGACCAGCTACCTGATCGCCGAGATCATTATCATTCCGCTGTCCGGCTGGCTGGCGCGGGTGATGTCCACGCGCTGGCTGTTTGCCGCCTCGGCGGCAGGCTTCACCCTGATGAGCCTGCTGTGCGGCTGGGCGTGGAATATTCAGAGTATGATTGCCTTCCGCGCCCTGCAGGGACTGGCGGGCGGCTCCATGATCCCGCTGGTGTTTACCACCGCCTTCGCTTTCTTTCAGGGCAAACAGCGCGTTATTGCCGCCGCGACTATCGGCGGCCTGGCCTCACTGGCCCCGACGCTTGGTCCCACCGTCGGCGGCTGGATCACCGAGAACTTTAACTGGCACTGGCTGTTCTTTATTAACGTCATCCCTGGGATATATATCGCCGTCGCCGTGCCGCTGCTGGTGAAGGTAGATAGCCCGGACTTCTCGCTGCTTCGCGGCGCAGACTATTTCAGTATTTTGCTGCTGGCAGCCTCGCTCGGCTGCCTGGAATACACCCTGGAAGAAGGCCCTCGCTGGGGCTGGTTTGACGACAACACCATCGCCACTACCGGCTGGATAGCGCTGCTGTGCGGCATCGCCTTTATTATTCGTACGCTGCGCCACGCCCAGCCGGTGATGGATCTGCGGGCGCTGAAAGACAGAACCTTTAGCCTCGGCTGTTATTTCTCGTTTATGGCCGGGGTGGGCATTTTCGCCACGATTTATTTAACGCCGCTGTATCTCGGCACCGTGCGTGGCTTTAGCGCCCTGGAAATCGGCCTGGCGGTGTTTTCCACTGGCCTGTTTCAGGTGATGTCGATTCCCTTTTATTCCTGGCTGGCGAACCGCGTGGACCTCCGCTGGCTGCTGATGGCCGGGCTGATCGGCTTTGCCATTTCCATGTACAGCTTTGTGCCGATTACCCACGACTGGGGCGCGGACCAGCTGCTGCTGCCGCAGGCGTTTCGTGGCCTTGCACAGCAGTTTGCCGTCGCGCCAACGGTGACGTTAACGCTGGGCAGTCTGCCACCCGCGCGGCTTAAGCTTGCCTCCGGCCTGTTCAATTTAATGCGTAACCTCGGCGGCGCTATCGGCATTGCCCTGTGCGGCACCGTGCTGAATGACAGAACCAACCTGCACTACAGCCGCCTGGCCGACCATCTCAATACCGCTAATCTCGCGATGGCGGACTTTGTCCAGCGCAGCGCCGCCAGTCTGACTGCGCAGGGTTTGTCCCCGGACGCCGCCACCAGCGGAGCGCTAAAAAACTTGTCCTCTCTGGCGCTGCGCGAGGCACGAACGCAGGCATTTTCGGATGCTTTTTACCTGATCATGATAGGTTTTTTGATTGCTGCGATGCTGGTTCCGTTAATGAAGAAGCCGCAGCCACACTGATATTTCAGGAGAATAATGATGAGCGTTTCAGTTAAACGCATTGTGGTTACGGGTATGGGCATCGTCAGCCCCCTGGGCTGCGGCGTGCAGCATGTCTGGCAGTCGCTACTGGCGGGAAAATCCGGCATCTCGGCGCTGGATGAGAAAGTCGTGGAAGATATTCCCTGCAAAGTGGCGGGCCAGGTGCCGTCTGTTGAACAGGATCCTCAGCACGGCTTTGATCCGCTGGCAGTGATCCCCGCCAAAGAACGTAAAAAGATGGATCGGTTCATCGAGTTTGCACTGGTTGCCGCCCATGAAGCGCTCGCACAGGCGGGCTGGTCTCCGGCTTCGCAGGAAGAGAAAGACCGTACCGCAACGGTGATTGCCACCGGGATCGGCGGCTTCGGCGAAATCGCCAACGCCGTGCACACCACGGACGAGCGCGGGCCACGCCGCCTGTCGCCGTTTACCATCCCCTCTTTCCTCGCCAACCTCGCCGCCGGGCATGTGTCTATCGCCCACGGCTTTCGCGGGCCAATTGGCGCCCCGGTCACCGCCTGCGCCGCCGGAGCGCAGGCGATTGGCGATGCCGCCCGCCTGATCCGCAGCGGCGAGGCTGATATTGCCCTTTGTGGCGGTGCAGAAGCGGCCATTCACCGCGTCAGTATGGCCGGATTTGCCGCCGCGCGCGCGCTGTCTACCGCCTCCAACGACAACCCGGAAGCCGCCTCACGCCCTTTCGACCGCGACCGGGATGGCTTTGTGATGGGCGAAGGTGCCGGGCTTATCGTGATTGAATCCCTGGAACACGCCCTCGCCCGTGGCGCCAGGCCGCTGGCTGAGCTGGTCGGCTACGGCACCAGCGCCGATGCTTACCATCTGACCGCCGGACCGGAAGACGGCAACGGCGCAAGGCGAGCAATGGAGGCAGCCCTACGCCAGGCCGGTATTACAGCCACCGATATTGACCACATCAACGCGCACGCAACGTCGACTCAGGTTGGCGACAAAGGCGAGCTGGCGGCAATTAAAGGGCTTTTCGGCACGCATCCGGTGGCGGTGACGTCGACAAAATCCGCCACCGGCCACTTGCTGGGCGCGGCAGGAGGCGTTGAGGCTATCTTTACCATTCAGGCACTGCGTGACCAGGTTGTGCCGCCGACGCTGAATTTGCATCACCCCGATGAAGAGGCGGCCGGGCTGAATTTGGTCGCACTTACCGCCCGGCCACAGACGCTGCGTTATGCGCTGTCGAACGGTTTTGGTTTTGGCGGCGTGAATGCCAGCCTGCTGTTGAAGCGGTGGGAATCCTGAGAATAACAGAACCCTAGCCCCTCCGGGGTTAGGGTGAGGGTGAGGGTGAGGGTGAGGGGCAATCATCACCCGTCTGCCTCAAACTCCTGCTGCAGCCACGCCCTGACCTGCCGCACATCTTCTCTCCGGGCCTTTTCATGGCTGCTCACAAAGTAATAGTTCGCCCCAGGCAACGCGCCCGGCAGCGCAATATGCAACAGACCCTGCTGCAGCGCCCGGCGAATCAGCAGCTCGCTTGCCAGCAAGATCCCCTGCCCGGCTATCGCGGCCTGAATCGCATGGGTTTCGTCGTCAAAATGAATACCGCTCTGAACGTCTAAATTCTCCGGCCCAAAGACCGATTTCCAGTGCTGCCAGCTGGGTTCGGGGCTGGGCACATGCCGGTTATCTATATGAAAAAGCGTCATCCCCGGGAGATCCTTCACGCTCCTGAGCTTTAGCTGCGGGCTTGCCACCAGCACAAAGCTGTCGCTATGCAGCAGCGTGCTGTCGAGAGCTTCATCGGCCTGCATGCTGTAACGCACTGCACAGTCCGCCATTTTGCCGTGGAGATCGGCCAGGGCTACGCCGCTGTGAAAGCGCAGCTCCAGCGAGGGATGCCGCTGATGTAAAGACGGTAAACGCGGCACCAGCCAGTTAGTCAAAAAGTTCGAGGTGGTACTGAGCGTGAGCGTGCCGGGGTGGGAAAGCGTTTCTATCGACTCAACAGCCTCGCGTAGCGTGGCGAAAATGTTCCCGGAGGCGCGGAACAGAACCTCCCCCGCGGCAGTCAGCGCTACGCCACGAGCGGAGCGGGTGAATAACCGCTGCTCCAGTGAATCTTCCAGCAGGCGTATTTGGTGGCTGATGGCGGTGGGCGTCACACCAATTTCTTCCGCAGCCGCTTTAAAGCTGACGTGGCGTGCCACGGCGTCAAAGGCCCGAATGGCCGTGAGTGGCGGGAGTCGACGACTTTTCATGAATGAATTTAACTCATCTCTTGCTGAATAATATGATTTTGATTGCACCATAAATAAAGGCGTAGCCTGTTATTCACGCTCATCAAATGATGAAAATGATTCATCATAAAGAAAATAGCAGGAAACATCGATGACACAAACTTATGCGATACCCGCCGCCGGGGCCTGGCGCGCTTTATTCGCACCCGGCATTGCGCAGGCGCTGATCGCGCTGGACTACGCTATTGTCTACGTCGCGCTCCCCACGCTGGCGCAGGATCTGAATCTTTCCCTCAGCGAGATGCAGTGGGTCGTTTCTCTCTATGGCCTGACGTTTGCCGCCCTCTTGCTGGCGGGCGGCAGCCTCTGTGACCGGCTGGGTGCACGCCGGATGTTCAGCCTGGGCATGGCGCTGTTTTTGCTTTCATCGGTGGCGGGCGGGCTGGCGCAGAGCGGCACGCTGCTGCTGATCGCCCGCTGCGGGCAAGGGATGGCGGCGGCGTTGTTGCAGCCTGCGGTGCTGGCGCTGATGGCGCAGCGATTTCACGGCGAGGCGCACCGGCGGGCGCTGGCAATATGGAGCGCCATCGGCGCGCTGGGCCTGGTTGCTGGCGTGATGCTGGGCGGCGTCCTGGCCGCGCTGGACTGGCGAACCATTTTCTTTATAAACATTCCGCCGGGAATTCTTGCGCTGTGGCTGGTCCGCCGGGATTATCTCCCGCTCAGCACGCAGGGCGAAAAACAGCAGACGGGCATCGGGTCACTGGTCGGCTGCTTCGCCGCCGGGACGCTGGTCTGGGCGCTGATGCGCTATGGCGAAACCGGACAGCCCGACTACGTTGCCAATCGCTTCGCCGTTGCCATGGGGGTCCTGTTCCTTCTGCACGAACGCTACGCCCCGCAGCCTTTACTGGCCCGTTCACTTCGCGCTCTGCCGGGCCTGCAGACGGGCTGGCTCAGCAGCGCCTGCTATATGGCAAGCGTGGGCAGCCAGTTTTATGCCATGACGCTGCTCTGGCAGCAGACGCTGCAGCAGGATGCCGTTACCACCGGGCTGATGTTCACGCCGCTCGCGCTGTTAATCGTCGCGGGCAATACGTTATTTACCCGCCTGACGGCCCGCTACGCCAGCGCCACGGTTTTGGCCACCGGGTTTGCCTGTTCGGCGCTGGGGCTATGGCTGCTGTCCGTTGGGTTAGCGTCCCCGCTGTCTGCCGTCTTCATCATCGGCATCGCCTTAAGCGGACTTGGCCACGGGCTCATCTTCCCGGCGATGTTCGCCGTGGGGCTGTCATCCACCCCACTGGCCCAGCAAGGACGCGCCAGTGCCCTGATGGCCACCAGCCAGTATATGGCCGGGGCAATGATGCTGGCGGTACTGTCTGTCGTCCTTGGGCAGGCTCCAGATACAGCACAGTGGGCAACGGCCTTCCGGCTGCTTGGCGCTGCTGCTGTGGCGGGTATGCTGATTGCCGCCTGCCAGAAAGCGAGTTAAACAAGGGGAACCTGCACGGGGAAAGGTGAGAAGGATTCGGGCCGGATGAATGCTACATTTATACTAACTGTTTAATTCTTCTCCCTTATCATCAAATTTTCCCGCGTTAAGGATCCCGATATGACCCAGCAAGCTGACCAGGCTGACACTAAAAACTACCTTGTGCGCCTGATTGCGGTCGTACTTACCGGCATTCTTGCCGGCATCGCGGGGATGCTTCTCGCGCTGATTTTACACGCCATTCAGCACCTGGCATTTGGCTACAGTATTGACCAGTTAGTTGGCAGCGAGACATTCCTTGAGGGCGTGACGGACGCTACGCATCTGCGACGGATAGCGGCAATTCTTGGCGGCGGGGCCGTCGCCGGGTTTGGCTGGTGGCTGCTCGCACGCTACGGCAAGAAAAGAGTGTCTATCGCTGCAGCCGTGGCAAATCCCGCCGTGCCAATGCCGACAGGCACCACCACTCTTCATGCTTTGCTGCAAATCATCACCGTTGCGTTGGGTTCTCCGCTCGGGCGTGAAGTTGCCCCTCGGGAAATGGGTGCGCTGGCGGCCGGGCTTCTCGCCAGGAAATTCAGCCTGCAGCCGGATGAAACCCGGACGCTGATTGCCTGCGGCGCAGGCGCGGGTCTGGCGGCGGTGTATAACGTGCCCCTCGCCGGAGCGCTGTTCACGCTGGAAGTGTTGCTGATCTCGTTTAGCTGGGAGAAAGCGCTGGCGGCGGTGATCACTTCGGCAGTGGCGGCCTGGGTGGCAACGCTTGGCCTGGGCGATGAGTCGCAGTATCACTTTGCCTCTTTTGCGCTTCCCCACGCATTTATCGGCTGGGCCATTGTTGCCAGCCCGCTGCTGGGATATGCCGCCTGGCTGTTCCGCAAGGCGACAACGAGCGTGAGAACGCAGGTAAAAACTAACTGGCAGATGCCGGTATTTTGCCTGCTGGCCTTTGCGCTGCTGGCCGCACTTAGCCTGTGGTTCCCGCAGCTGCCGGGCAACGGCAAAGGCCCGATGCAGCTCGCCATCAGTAACGGCCTGAACTTTAACTTCGCGGCGATTTTACTGGCGCTGAAAATGCTGGTGATCCTCGCCGTCCTGCGAGGCGGCGCTGAGGGTGGGCTGCTGACACCGGGCTTAACGGTGGGCGCTTTGCTGAGCCTGCTGCTGGCGATGGTCTGGCAGTTGGTCTTCCCTGGCGGGGACGTGGGCAGCTTTGCGCTGGTCGGTGGCACGGCGTTTTTAGCCGCTTCGATGCAGATGCCGGTCACCGCCGTGGCACTGGTGATGGAGTTTACCCATATGGATCATAGCTATTTTGCTCCCGCGCTGCTTTGCGCCGCAGGGGCTTACACCACCTGCCGGGTTCTGGATAAGAAATACAGGTACTAACCTCTTCAGTGGGAAGAGATAAATGCCGGCTCTGCGCGCGGGGCCGGCATGGCGAAATGCTGCCGCATACGCGCCACCTCGTTAAGCGGCGTAAGTCCAAAAAGACGCTTAAATTCGCGGCTGAACTGCGACACACTTTCGTATCCCACACGGGCGCTGGCCGCCGAAGCGGTCAGATCGTTTCTCAGCATCAACAATCTCGCCTGATGCAACCTTGTGGATTTGAGATATTGCATGGGGGAAGTGTTGGTTACCGCTTTGAAGTGGCAGTGGAAAGTGGGCACACTCATGCCCGCTTCTTTTGCCAGAGTGTCGACGTCCAGATGCGCATCAAATTCGGCATGAAGCTTGCGCAGCGCCTTCGCCACTTTGCCAAACTGCCCCTGCATCGTCAGCGCGCTGCGTAACGTCTGCCCCTGCGCCCCCGTCAGTACCCGGTAATAAATCTCCCGCATCATAGCCGGCCCCAACACTTCGGCATCCAGTGGCGTTGACATCACCTGCAGGAAACGGAGCACGGAAGCGCTCATCGCTTCGTCCATCGGGCTGGACATCATGCTGCGTGGCTCGCAGGCCAGCTCAACTCCTCGCCCATCCAGCGCCAGCATAACTTCAGCCGCCAGCGTGAAGTCTAGCCTCATGTAGATAGCCAGCATGGGTTCTTCGGCGCTGGCCTCCGTTTCCATCGTGAACGGGACGGGCACGGAGACCATCAGGTAATGCAGGGCATCATATAAATAGACATCCTCGCCTAAAAAACCCCGTTTACGCCCCTGCACCACAATCACGATGCCGGGCTCATAAAGAACGGGGGTTCGCATCAGCGGGCGGTTAGATCGTAAGAAACGTACTTCGTTTAGAGCGGTGAGATTGTAGCCTTCATGCGGGGTTAACCGATCCAGAAGCTCAACCATTTGTTTACTGGCCTGAAGGCTGGCGTTTGTCATAGCGGTTCACCTGGCAAGGGAAATGTTGCCAGAGTCTGGCAGCGAAGCCTCGCCTCGTCCAGACGCCTCATAGAAACAGGCAAACATCAGAGAGGATCCAGGCTACTCCTTCAGTCCTTCCGGCCCTACGATTTACCTCCCACTTACGGAGGAGATAATAATGAGCCAGTCGAAGTTATTTTTAATTACCGGCGTCAGCAGCGGCTTTGGCCGCTCGCTGGCAGAAGAAGCCCTGAAAGCCGGACACCGCGTGGTTGGCACCGTGCGTAATCAGCAGGCGAAGGAAGCCTTTGAAGCGCTGGCGCCCGGCCAGTGTTTTGCCCGAATTCTGGACGTCACTGACTTTGATGCCGCAGCCCCGCTGGCGGCTTCGGTGGAACAGGAGATAGGCACTATTGATGTACTGGTCAACAACGCAGGCTACGGGCACGAGGGGGTGATGGAAGAATCCCCGATGAGCGAACTTATTCACCAGTTCAACGTCAACGTATTTGGCGCCGTCGCGATGATAAAAGCCTTTTTACCAGGGTTCCGCACTCGCCGTACGGGCCATATTATCAATATCACTTCGATGGGCGGCTTTATCACCATGCCCGGTATCAGCTACTACTGCGGCAGCAAATTCGCCCTGCAGGGCATCTCCGAAACGCTGAGCAAAGAGCTCCAGCCTTTTAATATCGCGGTGACCGCCGTGCAGCCCGGTTCCTTCAGAACCGACTGGGCCGGGCGATCTATGGTGCGAACCCCTCGCAGCATCAGCGATTATGACCAGAGCTTCAGCCCGATTCGCGATGCGCGCCAGAAACGCAGCGGGCAACAGCCGGGTGATCCGATTAAGGCCGCCAAAGCAATTTTGACGCTTATCGACAGCCCTCATCCACCGGCAACCCTGCTCCTGGGCAGCGACGCGGTTACCTTCGTCAAAGAGAAGCTTGAGCGAATGGAAGCAGATATTGAGGTGTGGGAAACCGTAAGTCGTTCGACTGATGTGCAGTAGCGACCCACGAAATAAAAAGGCCCGGTACCCCATAAAGGCTACCGGACCAGGTGCTTAAAAACCGTTATTTAACTTCGTTGGCGTCCGCGTTTCTCAGCATGTTTCTGACCGGAATAATCAGCGCGGCCAGCACAACGGCGCAGATAACCAGGGCGACAGAGACGTGGGAGAACAGCTCCGGCATTGAACTAAGCTGATCTTTTTTGATGTGACCCCCCATGATACCTGCCGCCAGGTTGCCCAAGGCGCTGGCGCAGAACCACAGCCCCATGACCTGGCCACGCATTTTCTGCGGTGCCAGCAGCGTCATGGTCGCAAGGCCGATCGGGCTAAGGCACAGCTCGCCCAGGGTCAGCAGCAGAATGCTCCCCACCAGCCAGAACGGGGACACGCCGCTCTGCGTCGCCAGCACCTGGTTTGCCGCCGCCATCATCACCGCAAAGCCTGCCGCCGCAAACAGAATGCCGATGACGAACTTCGTCATGCTGCTCGGGTTCAAATTACGCTTAGCCAGCGACGGCCAGAACCAGCTGAACACAGGGGCTAACAGGATAATAAACAGCGCGTTGATCGACTGGAACCAGATCGTCGGGATTTCAAAGCTGCCCATCTGGCGGTCGGTGTAATCACGCGCAAAGATGTTGAAGGAGGTCGGCTTCTGCTCAAAGGCAGACCAGAAGAATGCCGCCGCAATCAGCAGGATCAGGCAAGCCAGCAGGCGTGAACGCTCGCTGCTGGTTAAGCCCGCGAAGAAGAACATAAACAGGAAGTAGAGGCCCACGCAGGTAGAAATGATGTAGGCGGAGCTTTTCGCAATTACCGTCGGGTTAAACGGGATCGTGCCGTTGGCAATCAACACCACCAGCCCGGCAAGCAGCACCATGGCAAGCGTCACCCATTTACCGACATTTTTACGCTCGGTCGTCGGGCGGTTCCAGGTGGAATCCAGGCCGACTTCTTTGTCATAGCGACGCATTTGCGGAATGGCGTAGAAGCGGAAGATGAACAGCGCAACCAGCATCCCTAAGCCACCCAGGCCAAAGCCCATGTGCCAGCCATATTTTTCATGCAGCGGACCGATAATCAGCGGGGCAATAAACGAGCCCATGTTGATGCCCATGTAAAACAGCGAGAAGCCCCCGTCGCGGCGGGTATCTTCTTTTTTATACAGCGTCCCGACCATCACGGTAATACAGGTTTTGAACAGCCCGGTGCCCAGGACGATCAGCAGCAGGCCGACAAAGAAGAAGGTGTTGCCCACGAATGCCGACAGGGCAATCGAGAGATGACCAAGTGCGATAATCAGCGAGCCATACCAAACGGCGCGGCGCTGCCCGAGCCAGTTATCGGCCAGCCAGCCGCCCGGTAAAGAAGTGATATACACGCCGCCGGCGAAGATCCCGACAATGGCGGACGCCTGCTCAATCGGCAGCCCCATCCCGCCCTGAAGCAGCGCGGCGCTCATAAACAGAATGAGCAGCGGGCGAACCCCGTAGAAAGAAAAACGTTCCCACATTTCGGTGAGGAAGAGCGAACTTAACGGGTACGGATGCCCGAAAAAGGTTTTTGTTTTCGTCGCAGAGTGACTCATCTGTGAACTCCCATAGGTTATCTCTTTTGATGCGGTGTTGATAAAACGCCGGTCCCGGCGTTCAGTTGCTGATTTTTAATCATAGGCTGGTCGTTAGCCAGCGGCGGCTACTTTAGCGTAGATCGTTGAAAAATCATCATGACGAAGAGAAACTTTAGTGCTTAATAGAGGTTTTTTAGATTAAAAATCGACTTAACTCTCAATTTTCATGATAAAAATCTCATTAAATGCGCTTTTATCTTGACAAGAAAATCTCGAACACCAAAAAATAAAAGTCATTAAAAACAATTAATTAAATAAAAGTCTCACACTTTCACAAAACAGTCATCATTAACCTACAATTCATCCGGATTTACCTCATTACCTAAGCCAAAAATCGCGTTAACCGCCCGCAGACGTATCGCTGCGGAATAAAAAATCGGCACAGCTTCTGCGCGTATCCCTGAAACGTCACCTCACTGACACGCAGCGTTCATCTTCATCTTCTACCGTCAGGCGCAGAACGGTAAGAGGAGCGAATATGTTTAGTCTCGATAACGTACTTGACGACCTTTGGCCCCAGGCAAATCCTGCCCCCTGGCAAAAAAACCTGTTAAGACGCCTGCTGCACGAGGAAGAATTTCAGGCCTTTGCCGAAGATCACCCGCACCTGCGCGGGCTGGATATGATCGAACAAGTCCTGGAACACCTGCATATCCGCTGCAACATCTCTCCCCGTGAATTAGAAAATATCCCTGAACACGGCCCCGTGGTGATGATGTCCAACCACCCCACCGGCACCCTTGACGGGCTGGCGCTACTGTACGCCGTTTCCCGCGTTCGCCGTGATGTCAAAGTGGTGACTAACCGCCTGCTGAATCACCTCGAACCGCTGAGTTCGCTGTTTATTCCGGTCGACAATATCAATGGGCGTACGCCTAAATCGTCTCTTGTGCAGATGGAACAGCAGCTGCAAAACGGCGGCGTGCTGATTTTCTTCCCGGCGGGCGAGGTGTCTCGTCTCTCCCGCGAAGGGATTGCCGACGGGCACTGGCACACCGGCTTTATTAAGCTTGCCGCGAAGTATCGGGTGCCGCTGCTACCGGCCTTTATCCACGCGCGTAACAGCGCGCTTTTTTATGCCAGCGCAATGGTCTCCCCTGCGCTGCCGATGGTACTGCTGATGCAGCAGATGTTCCGCCGTCGCAATTCCACCCTGCCGGTGACCTTAGGCCAGCGCATCCCGTGGGAAAGCTGGCATAGCCCGCAGCAGGTTCCGCGTGAACTGGCCAAGAAATGCCGCCAGCACGTTCAACTGCTGGGCAAAGGGCTTTCGGGCAAATTCACAACGGAAAGCGCGATTGCCCGGGCGGAAGACAGGGCCACGCTGCGTAGGGAACTGGCAAAAGCGGAGTGCCTGGGCCGCACCGCCGACGATAAAGTGATTTACCTTTGGCAACGCAGCGACTCAAAAGAAGAGGCTCCACTGCTGCGCGAGCTTGGGCGACTGCGTGAGATAGCATTTCGCGCCGTAGGTGAAGGCAGCGGTAAACGCCGGGATCTCGACAGGTATGATGACGATTACCTGCATTTGATCCTCTGGGACGAGCAGGATCTGGAGATTGTCGGCGCGTACCGCTTCATGCCTACGGCGCAGCAGCTTGAAAAACGTGGCGTGACCGGCCTGTACAGCTACAGCCTGTTCCACTACGACGAGAAAATGGACGATGTGCTGCAGCACGGCATCGAACTGGGACGCAGCTTTATTCAACCCCGCTACTGGGGCCGCCGTGGCCTGGACTATTTATGGTCGGGGATTGGCGCTTATCTCGCCCGTTACCCGCAGTATCGCTACCTGTTCGGCCCGGTCTCTATTTCCGGAGGCCTGCCGCCGGACGCGCGCGATCTTCTCGTCGCCTTTTACCGGCTGTGGTTCCCGGCGAGCCATCCGCTGGCCTCGTCCCGCAGCCCTTATCCGGCAAGCCTCCCTGACGTGCTGGCGCAGTTCAAAGGTGAGGATTACGGCGAAGATCTCACGCGTTTAAAATCCCTGCTCAGTAATATGGGCTGCGGCATTCCGACCCTGTACAAGCAGTATTCGGAACTCTGCGAACCGGGTGGCGTACAGTTTATTGATTTCGGCAGCGACCCCGCGTTCAACAACTGCGTCGATGGGCTGGTGCTGGTGGATTTAACCTTCCTGAAAAAGAGCCGCTATGAGCGGTATGTTGGAATGCATTTATCAGGGCAGGAATGACCGTTAGCTAAGGCGGGAGAAGCCGTCTCCCGCCTCACCCTAAGCTGGCAAATCTCATTACCCACAATTTTAATGGTACAATCCTCACCATTTTCCTTCTTTCCGCCAACATACCATGACAACCATCGAATTTAAGCGCCCGAAGCTCACGCTGCCGGACGGTGCAAACAAGCTGCTGCTGCATACCTGCTGCGCGCCCTGCTCTTCTGAAGTCATCGAAGCTTTGCTTGCCTCGGACATCGACTTTACGATTTTTTTCTACAACCCCAATATCCATCCGCAAAAGGAGTATCTCATCCGTAAGGAGGAGAATAAGCGGTTTGCCGAGCAACACGGCGTGCCCTTCATCGACGCGGATTATGACGCAGACAACTGGTTTGCACGGGTGAAAGGCATGGAGTGGGAACCCGAACGCGGCGCGCGCTGTACGGTCTGTTTCGATATGCGCCTGGAGCGCACCGCGCTGTATGCGGCCGAGCACGGTTTCGGGGCGATTTGCAGTTCGCTGGGGATTTCACGCTGGAAGAATTTTCAGCAGGTGTGCGAATGCGGCCAGCGAGCAGCGGCGCGTCATCCGGGAATATTTTACTGGACCCACAACTGGCGTAAGCAAGGTGGTTCCGCGCGCGCGGTTGAGATCTGCAAACGCGAGCAGTTTTACCAGCAGGAGTATTGCGGCTGTGCTTATTCTTTGCGGGATGCTAACGCTTATCGAACATCGCAGGGCAAAGCGTTAATCAAGCCAGGGAAATCATGATTGTGCGCTGCTTAATTCAATGTTAGTGATAAATCATATTCCCTGATAATGAGGTTAAATATGGAATTTACTAAAGACTAATTCCCACAACTTTACCGGATAACCTTCTGTTATGAAACGAAGTTTCACTTAGGTCTAATACTTGTTGCTCATGTGGTCATTGTTTGTAAAATAGCCACAGATATTATTTCCATATCAAGTAGAGGGACTTATGAAGCAGTACTCCAACGAACTTACACCAGAAATGCTAGCAGCTTTTGACGAATCACCATTTACAGCCGAACAACTCGCCGGAATGAACGATGAAGCCCGTTCTCTCATCGAAAAACAAAACGCCTACAATCTCGCTCATCCAGTTACAGCAGCTTATCTGATCGCTACAGAGGGCAGCTTGACACGTAATGGTGGGAAAGTTTTCAGTGAATATAACGGACGGCAGATCAAACTTGATGACGGCACAGTGCTAAACGTGTCTCGTGTTGGCGATGAAGTGCGTTATCCAGATGGAACGTCCGCGAAGATCACCAATGGTGCGGGAAACACACCAGTCGAATCTATCGCCCTTGTTGGTAGCTCGCTTGATAACGGCGATGAAATTATTAGCTGCCCACAAAATGCCGGAAGAAGAGTAGTCCGGGCAGGGGAATCGTTGCCAGAAAACTTTCTGAAATAAGGCGGTCACTATGGCATCGGTTAACAGAGGCTGCACAGTTCACGGTAAGAACGTTGGTCTACACGGAGATAAAACATCTACAGGCGCACAATGTATTGCCGCCCGCCCCGGTATGTCTGTCATGGGCAAGTGGAAACTCTATATCGGCGATAAGACCACCCCTTGCCCTAAATGCGGGGAAGTGGGGATGATAGTGAGCGGTGATACTCGCTGCTCAAATAGCGCCGCAGTCGCGGTGGACGGTGCAGAAATCCACTGCGGTTGTCCACAGGGTACTAATTTTCTTATCGCGCCTGGCACAGTTGAGGTGAATACCCCTTCTTGGGCGATAGCGCCTGTAGAGCCAGTGCAGCACGCACAGGCAGCGAAGAAGCAAAACAGCTTTGCGGACACCTGCAAGCCAGAAGATAACCAGTTATTGAACGGCGTTTACATCTGGACAGAAATCACCGATGCAGGACACGCTTTCGTTTCAGTGCATGAAAATAACTCGATCTACGTATACACCTACGGGCGCTTTGGTAGGAAAGGCCCCGCTACATTAACGGGCGATGGGATTCTTAACTTCCTAACTGGCGATGATGCTCGTCTTTACTACCGCGAAGAACTCTACAAATACCAAGCGAGAGTATTCCAGATCGAAGACGTCACACCTGAGGAAACCCGCAGGATTTTTGAATCTCTATGGAACTCCGGTAAAACACCAGTTTTCACGGATGCGATGGGAGATCGTACTAAACGACGCGGAAAGGTGATTGACGTTTACGATCTGACTGGCAGCAACTGCACAACTCACACAGTGCAAGTGATCAGAGAGGCAGGGACTAAAATCTTCGATACCAGTTACACATCAACAACAACGCAACTTCGTATCGAAAATGAAGAAGATTTCACTATTCCCGTATCTTTACAGCGTTATTTGACGGAGAAGAGTGGCGCTCTGTCCTCAATGAACGTTTTGGAGGTAACCAGCGCGTTTAGAGAACAGTATCCGAACATCGAACACTTCAAACCAAGCTCTGAAAGCCTCACAGGGCAAGTGGAGGAAGGGCTTGCTAACAGTGCGTCAGCGGTTGGATCATCTTCGGGTTATTCTGGTGGCACAATTAGCGGCGTTTTAGGTGGTTCGTATGACATTGACGAATAGAGCAAAGGCTATCCTTCGATGGGGAGGCATTGCTTTAGTATTCGCCATCTACTCTATCGCCTTGATGATACCAGTGCTTGATTTTGGGCTAACCCGGAAATACAACGGCCCCCCGTCAACAGGCCAGATGGAAGCCCGTTTATGTGAAGCGATCATAGAGGACTTATCGCGGTCAATGGATAACCTCGTAATCACTGCATTTGTCGGGAGCGCCATTTGCCTTGTTTTGGCCTTGCTTATCTTCAAGAAAGTGAGATGACCTCCAAAGGCTGGAGAGACCCAGCCTTCCCCCTTTTCCCTGATTTTAGACAATAGAAGCCATAAAACCCCGTTGGTGATACAGCAACAAGCGGAGCGTAGCGACTTCATCAGATTGTCAGAGGGATCACACCTTATCAGGATAACCGTGCACCCTTGCGGGAGCGTGGCTGAAACGCTGATAGAGCCTACATGTCGTTTGTAGGTACGTTATGTTTACATGGCTCACAGAGCCGCACATCGGGCTTGAATGCGTGTGATCAGTCTGCTGTAAGAGACAATGCCCGGATCAGGCTTTTCCTTCACGTTGTGCTATCGCGGTGTGAGGGCTGTAACTGCCGCCGCCGAATAGTTATACTCTTACTTCCATAGTAACTATCCGTGACAACTAACAGTGTACCTCTTGTTGGTAAATTGTCGTTCAATGCTAGAACGATCATAGACAACTTATGTTAAGTAAGTTGTTGATAGCGAAATACATTAAGCCAGTAACTGGCGATGTTTTGCCACAAGGGGAGAGATCTGGAGCGGGCGAAGGGAATCGAACCCTCGTATAGAGCTTGGGAAGCTCTCGTTCTACCATTGAACTACGCCCGCTTTGAGGTGCGTTAGGCATTATAGACTTTCAGCTCGCGCTGGCAAGTGTCTTTGTGTCCAGGTGATGGTTTTTCAAGCACTTTTTAGATTAACACGAGGGTTTGAGGTAGCGCTGTGGATCAATCGCGGTAGCCCGGTAGCGAATCTGGAAGTGCAAACGCACCGAATCTGCCCCAGTGCTGCCCATCGTGGCAATTTTCTGCCCAGCTGTTACTTTCTCCCCGGTATTTACCAGCATCGTGTCATTGTGAGCATAAGCGGTGATGTACTCTTCGCTGTGTTTGATCATCACCAGATTGCCGTAACCGCGAAGTTGGTTACCGACATAAACCACCGTTCCCGCGGCGGAAGCATAAATCGGCTGCCCACGAGAACCTGAAATATCAATGCCTTTATTGCCGCCGTCGCTGCTGGAGAACGGTTCAACAATGTTGCCCTTCGTCGGCCACAGCCAGCAGCGTGCTCCCACCGGCGGCGGTGCCACCTTTGCTATGGTCGTGTTTTGCGAACGAGCAGGCGCAGGGGTGTTTTTGGCCGTGGCGGTGTTTTTCGGTCTGTTTGCAGAGCCTGAGCCTTTGATCCGAATACGCTGGCCCACCTGGATAGTATAAGGCGCAGGGATCCCGTTCAGCCGGGCGAGCTCACCCACGCTGCTGCCGGTCATTCTGGAAATTTTTGAGAGCGTATCGCCGCGCTTCACGGTGTAAACCGCGCCGCTAAACGTGCCTTCGTTTCGGGTGCTTTTGGCTGATTTTGAGGAGGAGCAGGCCGTCAGCATCAGGCTCGTCATGATAATGAAAGCGGTGATGTGCCAGCGTTTTAAAATGCTTTCCTTGCGCAAACCAGGCCCCGGAAACGTTGATAAACTTGAGGGAAATCCCTCTCCGTACGGAGAGGGATGAGGGTGTTACTTAGTCGGACGAAGAGCCGGGAACAGGATAACGTCGCGGATGGTGTGGCTGTTGGTGAACAGCATAACCATACGGTCGATACCGATCCCCAGACCCGCCGTTGGCGGCAGGCCGTGCTCCAGCGCGGTGACGTAGTCTTCGTCGAAGAACATGGCTTCGTCGTCGCCTGCCGCTTTCGCATCAACCTGGTCCTGGAAACGCTGCGCCTGGTCTTCCGCGTCGTTCAGCTCGGAGAAGCCATTCCCGATTTCACGGCCGCCGATGAAGAATTCAAAGCGGTCAGTGATTTCCGGGTTTTCGTCGTTACGACGCGCCAGCGGAGAGACTTCAGCCGGGTATTCAGTGATGAAGGTCGGCTGAATCAGGTGGCTTTCTGCAACTTCTTCGAAGATCTCTGTCACAACGCGGCCCAGACCCCAGCTTTTCTCGATTTTGATACCGATGGACTGCGCGATTGCTACCGCTTTGTCCATGTCATCGAGATCGGCCAGGTTGGTTTCTGGACGGTGCTTTTTGATCGCCTCACGCATGGTGAGCTTTTCAAACGGTTTACCGAAGTCGAAGGTTTCTTCGCCATACTGCACTTCGGTGGTGCCCAGCACATCCTGAGCCAGCGTACGGAACAGGGATTCGGTCAGCTCAATCAGATCTTTGTAGTCCGCGTAAGCCATATAGAGTTCCATCATGGTGAACTCAGGGTTATGGCGCGGAGAGATGCCTTCGTTGCGGAAGTTACGGTTGATTTCGAAGACGCGGTCGAACCCACCCACCACCAGGCGCTTCAGGTACAGTTCTGGTGCGATACGCAGGTACATGTCGATGTCCAGCGCATTATGGTGCGTGATGAACGGACGCGCGGATGCGCCGCCAGGGATCACCTGCATCATTGGCGTTTCAACTTCCATAAAGTCGCGGCCAACCATGAACTGGCGGATGCCGGCCATGATTTTAGAGCGCACTTTAAAGGTGTTGCGGGACTCATCGTTAGCGATCAGGTCCAGATAACGCTGGCGATAGCGGGTTTCCTGATCGGCCAGGCCGTGGAATTTGTCCGGCAGCGGGCGCAGCGCTTTGGTCAGCAAACGCAGTTCAGTACAGTGAATGGACAGCTCGCCGGTTTTGGTTTTGAACAGCTTGCCGCGCGCGCCCAGGATATCGCCCAGGTCCCATTTTTTGAACTGCTCGTTGTAGATGCCTTCCGCCAGGTCGTCGCGGGAGACATACAGCTGAATACGGCCGCCAACGTCTTGTAAGGTCACGAAGGACGCTTTGCCCATGATACGGCGGGTCATCATACGGCCAGCCACGCTTACCTCAACGCCGAGGTCTTCCAGCTCTTCGTTCTCTTTCGCATCGAAGTCAGCGTGCAGTTGGTCTGAGGTGTGGTCACGACGGAAATCGTTCGGGAATGGGATACCCTGCTCACGCAGAGCCACCAGCTTCTCACGGCGCGCTTTCAGTTCATTGTTAAGATCGGCTGCTGCGTCAACGCCCTGTGCTTGTTGTTCAGACATGTTGGTTCCTCATAACCCTGCTTTCAAACTTGCTTCGATAAATTTGTCCAGATCGCCGTCCAGCACCGCCTGCGTGTTGCGGGTTTCAACCCCGGTACGCAGATCTTTAATGCGGGAGTCGTCGAGGACGTAAGAACGAATCTGGCTGCCCCAGCCGATATCCGATTTGTTGTCTTCCAGCGCCTGCTTTTCAGCATTCTTTTTCTGCATTTCCAGCTCGTACAGCTTCGCCTTCATCTGCTTCATCGCCTGGTCTTTGTTCTTGTGCTGAGAACGGTCATTCTGGCACTGGGTCACAGTACCGGTTGGAACGTGGGTAATACGTACCGCAGATTCCGTACGGTTAACGTGCTGACCGCCCGCACCGGATGCACGATAAACGTCAATGCGCAGGTCCGCCGGGTTGATGTCGATATCAATGTTGTCATCCACTTCCGGGTAAACAAACGCGGAGCTGAACGAGGTATGGCGGCGGCCACCGGAGTCAAACGGACTCTTACGCACCAGACGGTGAACGCCGGTTTCGGTACGCAGCCAGCCAAAGGCATAATCGCCCTGAATGCGGATGGTCACGGACTTGATGCCCGCCACGTCGCCTTCGGACTCTTCAATAATTTCGGTTTTGAAACCGCGAGCTTCTGCCCAGCGCAGGTACATACGCTCCAGCATGCTCGCCCAGTCCTGCGCTTCCGTACCGCCGGAGCCTGCCTGAATATCGATGTAGCAGTCGGCGCTGTCGTACTCGCCAGAGAACATGCGGCGGAATTCAAGCTGCGCCAGTTTGGCATCCAGCACGTCCAGCTCGGCAACAGCCTCGTTAAAGGTCTCTTCGTCGTCGGCTTCTACCGCCAGCTCGAGCAGGCCGGAAACATCTTCCAGGCCCTGGGCCATCTGATCTAACGTGTCGACAATGGCTTCCAGTGAGGAACGTTCTTTCCCCAGCGCCTGTGCGCGCTCAGGTTCGTTCCAGACATCGGGCTGTTCCAGCTCGGCGTTTACTTCTTCGAGGCGCTCTTTCTTGGCATCGTAGTCAAAGATACCCCCTAAGAACGTCGCTGCGCTCTGTGAGGTCCTGGATGCGGCTTTTTACCGGATTAATTTCAAACATGCGTAATTTCTTATGTTGATTTCAGAAGATGAAATGCGATCGTAAACCGGAAAGTTTACCGGATTTACGCCGCATTTTGTAGCATTCTCCCTGGCATATAGCCAAGTAATTAACGCTGTTGCCGCGTTAAGAACACACGCTAGATCGGCCAAAGATGATCAATCAAAAGCTGCACGCTTCGGTTGCCGCGAAACTCGTTCACGTCCAGCTTGTAGGCCAGCTCAACTTCACGCACACCGTTGTCCGGCCAGCGGGTGGTATCCACGTTGAAGGCGATACCGTCCAGCAGCGGGCCGCCGCCGACAGGCTCCACCATCACCTTCAGGTGGCGCTCGCCCACCAGGCGTTGCTGGAGGATGCGGAACTTGCCGTCAAACAGCGGCTCCGGAAACATTTGCCCCCACGGCCCGGCGTCTCTGAGCATCTCCGCCACTTCCAGCGTCATCTCCTGGGCAGACAGCGGGCCATCGGACCAGATTTCCCCCTGCAATAACGCCGGGTCCAGCCACTCACCGACCAGGTCGCCAAAGCGCTGGCGGAACTCCTCAAAACGAGCCTCTTCCAGCGACAACCCTGCAGCCATAGCGTGCCCGCCGAACTTCAGCATCATACCCGGATAGAGCGTGTCCAGGCGCTCTAAGGCATCACGCATGTGAAGCCCCTGAACCGAGCGGCCGGAGCCTTTAAGCGTGCCGTCTCCCGCAGGCGCAAACGCGATGACCGGGCGGTGGAAACGCTCTTTGATGCGTGAGGCCAGAATGCCGACCACGCCCTGATGCCATTCCGGGTGATACATCGCCAGCCCGTACGGCAGTTGTTCGCTACTGCGCTCCAACTGTTCGCAAAGGGTCAGCGCTTCGACCTGCATCCCTTGCTCAATTTCTTTACGTGTTTGGTTCAGCGCGTCCAGTTCGTTAGCCAGCATACGTGCTTCGCCGATGCTTTCGCTGAGCAATAACGCCACGCCCACTGACATATCATCCAGTCGGCCTGCAGCGTTCAGACGTGGCCCCAGCGCAAAGCCCAAATCGCTGGCAGCAATTTTTTGCGGCTCGCGGTTGGCCACTTCAAGCAGCGCGCGAATACCGGGGCGGCATTTACCCGCGCGAATGCGGCTTAGTCCCTGCCAGGTCAGAATGCGGTTGTTGGCATCGAGCGGCACCACGTCCGCCACGGTGCCCAGCGCAACTAAATCGAGCAGTTCAGCCAGGTTCGGAATCGCCAGCCCACGCTGTTCGAACCAGCCGTTGTCACGCAGATGCGTGCGCAGCGCCAGCATCAAATAAAACGCGACGCCAACCCCGGCCAGAGATTTAGACGGAAACGCACAGTCTGCGAGATTCGGGTTAATGATGGCTTCGGCAGCGGGAAGTGTTTCCCCTGGCAGATGGTGATCGGTCACCAGCACCGGGATCCCCAACGCATGCGCGCGTTCAACGCCCGCATGGGATGAGATACCGTTGTCGACGGTCACTATCACCTGCGCGCCGCGAGCGTGAGCCTGATCGACCACTTCCGGGCTAAGCCCATAGCCATCCTCAAAACGATTCGGCACCAGGTAGCCAATATTTTCCGCCCCCATGCTGCGCAGAGCCAAAACGCTTAGTGCGGTACTGGTTGCCCCATCGGCATCAAAATCACCGACAACGATGATGCGCAGACCTTCGCGAAAGGCGTCATAAAGCATGACGACGGCCCGATCGATGCCGCTGAGCTGCTGCCACGGCAGCATCCCTTTTACGCCGCGCTCCAGCTCTTGTTCGCCACGCACGCCCCGGCTGGCATAAAGCCGCTGGAGTAAAGGAGGTAACGTAGCCGGAAGCGCCACCGAGCTGTCAACGACCCGGCGGCGGAGTTGCGTTTGCTGTTTCACCCGAAATTAACCACCCGCTTTCATCAGCTGTTTGTGGGCATCCAGCATTTGCTTCATTTCTTTAGGCCCCTGATAACCCGGGATCATGCTGCCGTTGCTCAGGACGATCGCTGGCGTCCCCTGCACGCCAAACTGCACGCCCAGGTTGTAGTGGTTAGCCAGGTTAATGTCGCAACTTGCCGGTGCCACATCTCCGCCTTTCATTGCGGCATCGAACGCTTTATTGCGGTCTTTCGCGCACCAGATGGACTTCATGTCGCTCTCAGCCTGGCTTTGCAGCCCCTGGCGAGGGAATGCCAGATACCGCACGGTGATCCCCAGCGCGTTGTAGTCGCTCATCTCTTCGTGCAGCTTGTGGCAGTAGCCGCAAGTGATGTCGGTAAACACCGTAATCACATGCTGCTCCTTCGGCGCTTTGTAGATGATCATCTCTTTTTCCAGCGCGTTCAGTTTGCCGATCAACAACTGGTTAGTTACGTTCACCGGCTGAGCGCCGCTCACATCATAAAGCGGCCCCTGAATAACATGTTTGCCGTCTTCGGTTACGTAGAGGACGCCGCTGTCGGTCAGCACGGTTTTCATCCCGGCAACCGGTGCAGCCTGAATCTCCGCGCCCTGCACGCCCAGCTTCGCCAGCGATTGTTTAATGGCGGCGTCATCCGCGTGAGCAAAACCGGAAACAGAAGCGGCCAGCATCGAAAGCAGCCAAAAACCTTTTTTCATGAGGATTCCTTTATCTCTTGTGGCACTCACGCTCGAGGGTGGTGCTGTTGATGCAGCTGGCGTAAACGCGCCGTCGCTACATGTGTATAAATTTGTGTGGTGGACAAATCACTGTGGCCCAGCAGCATCTGTACGACACGGAGATCCGCGCCATGGTTCAGCAGGTGCGTGGCAAAAGCATGGCGCAACACATGCGGCGACAGTTTTTCGCTGTCGATGCCCGCCAGCACGGCATAGTGCTTAATGCGGTGCCAGAAGGTTTGTCGCGTCATTTGCTGTGCGCGGTTGCTGGGGAAGAGCACATCCAGAGACTGCCCGTTTAACAGTTCCGGGCGAGCATACTTCAGGTATTCTTCAATCCAGTGTACGGCCTCTTCTCCCAACGGTACCAGGCGCTCTTTGTTACCTTTACCAATCACCCGCACGACGCCCTGCCGCAGGCTGATATCGCTCATTGTAAGCCCGACCAGCTCCGAGACACGCAGCCCGGTTGCATACAAGACTTCCAGCATGGCTTTATCGCGCAGCTCAATCGGCAGATCAACACACGGAGATTGCAACAGCCGCTCAACCTGAGCCTCGCTTAAATCCTTCGGCAAACGCTGGGGCAGCTTGGGGGACGAAAGCAGTGTGCTAGGATCGTCTTCCCGCATTTTTTCGCGATACAGGTACTGAAATAACCGCCGCATAGCGCTAAGCAACCGCGCTGAACTGGTGGCTTTATAACCGCCCTCAACGCGCTCGGCAAGCAGCGACTGGAGATCCGAAGCCTGAACCGTTAAAAAACTGAGCTGCTGACGCTGTAGCCACTCGGCCACCATCGTGAGATCGCGACGATAAGAGCTGAGCGTATTTTCGGCCAGATTTCTCTCCAGCCACAGCGCATCCAGAAACTGTTCTATATGGGCTTTATCCTGCTCCACGCTCCACTCCTTATTTGGCGAATTGTGTCCATTATGCATGATGGCGAACGGGATCTGGTACACTTGGCCATCTGCACGCGATTTAAATGAGTTGTTATTGCTATGAACATTGGTCTTTTTTACGGCTCCAGCACCTGCTACACCGAAATGGCGGCCGAAAAAATTCGCGACATCATTGGCCCGGAACTGGTGACGCTTCACAACCTGAAAGACGACGCCCCGGCCATGATGGAGCAGTATGACGTTCTGATCCTTGGCATTCCAACCTGGGATTTTGGTGAACTGCAGGAAGACTGGGAAACGGTCTGGCCGCAGCTGGATGAACTGAACCTGGAAGGCAAACTCGTGGCGCTTTACGGTATGGGCGACCAGCTTGGCTACGGTGAGTGGTTCCTGGATGCGTTAGGCATGCTGCACGACAAACTGGCACCACGCGGGGCACAGTTCATCGGCTACTGGCCAACGGAAGGCTATGAATTTACCAGCCCAAAACCGGTCATTGCCGACGGGCAGTTGTTTGTTGGCCTGGCGCTGGATGAAACCAATCAGTACGATCTGAGCGATGAACGTATTGAAACCTGGTGTGAGCAAATCCTGGGCGAAATGGCCGAGCGTTTCGCTTAAACCTGCCCGCTTCCGCTCGCCTGTTGTTGCATCAGCAGGCGGCGTAGATCTCGCCATTCACTGATGTCCATGCTGTCAGCAGCCAGCCAGAGATGCTGGCAGCGATGTTTTCCAGCTCGGCGCAGTCTTAGCATTACCCCGCTGTCAATCATCCACGGGTTTCCGACGATATCCCAGTCACGCCCCTGCCAACGCAGACGAAAGTCCGTCAGCAGTTTAATTTCGCCCTGGCGCGCGTGAATGCGGCGCTGGCTGCGCACGCTGTCGAAAACCACAAGGGAAAGCAGCAACATCCAGACAAGCGTATAGCTCATCGGCCACGGCATTAGCAGCACGAACAGTGCCACCAGGCCGTGGAGAAGCAATGACATCCATTGCGCGCGCCATGAAACCCGCAGGTCAGATTGCCACAGGACCACGTTCTTTATTCCGTGTCTGAATCAGGGCAACCATACGCTGAAGCTCGGCATCTGCTGGTTTACCGTGATTCATCAACCAGTTAAACAAGTCTGGATCATCAGATTCCAGCAGGCGAACAAACAGCTGCTTATCGCTGTCGCTGAGCGTTTCATATTCATGTTCGAAGAACGGCATAATCGAAATATCGAGCTCGCGCATTCCACGGCGGCATGCCCAGTGAATTCGGGCTTTATTATTGATATCCATGTGCACTTTCCTGCTTAGCCATCAAGTTGGGTACGGAGTTAGTGTAACGTGTTTTCGTCACCGGGATTACCTGAATGTTCCATTGTGCGCGCTTTCTCCACACAAACCCGTATGACAACACCGATTGCACAAGATTCTCCGAGGCAACACGCAAACGCACGAATGGCGTTATCAAACTGCTTGCATTGCCCTCTGGCTCTTTTACCATTGAGAAATTAAACCGTTGGATAACCCGGGATCTTTGTTATGGCTTTTAATCCGTTTCCTCCTCGCCAGCCCAGTGCCGCCGCCCGTCTACCGCTGACGTTAATGACGCTGAATGACTGGGCTCTCGTGACTGCCGTAGGTGCAGACGCTGAGAAATATCTTCAGGGTCAGGTGACTGCCGACGTCGCTAAACTTGACGCGGGCCAGCATCTGCTCTGCGCCCATTGCGATGCCAAAGGGAAGATGTGGAGCAACCTGCGCCTGTTCCATCGTGGTGAAGGCTTTGCGTTTATTGAGCGCCGCAACCTGCGTGACGCCCAACTCACGGAGCTGAAGAAATATTCCGTTTTCTCTAAAGTCACCTTTAATGCGGATGACGCCAGTGTCCTGTTAGGGCTGGCAGGGTTCCAGGCGCGTTCTGCACTTGCAGCCGTTTTCGATACGCTGCCGGATGAAGAGACTCAGGTTGTTCAGCACGGCGCAACGACACTATTGTGGCTGAACCTGCCAGCTGAACGCTTCCTCATTATCACTGACGAAGAAACGGCTCAGGCATTAAGTGAAAAACTCAGTGAAGAAGCCCAGCGTAATGATAGCCAGCAGTGGCTGGCGCTGGATATCGAAGGTGGATTGCCGGTCATTGATAGCGTAAACAGCGCACAGTTCATTCCACAGGCAACGAACCTTCAGGCTCTGGGCGGCATCAGCTTTAAAAAAGGCTGCTACACCGGCCAGGAGATGGTTGCCCGAGCCAAGTTCCGCGGGGCGAATAAACGCGCACTCTGGCTGCTGGCCGGGAACGCAAGCCGCGTGCCTGAAGCAGGCGAAGATCTTGAATTGAAGATGGGTGAAAACTGGCGTCGTACCGGTACCGTGCTGGCCGCTTTGCGATTAGAAGATGGCCGTCTTGTTGTTCAGGCTGTGATGAACAACGATCTTGAGCCGGACTGCGTCTTACGCGTACGTGACGATGCAAACAGCAAGCTCGCGCTTGAGCCACTGCCCTATTCTCTGGAAGAAAATTAATCGAACGCAGAGCCCCGAAACCGGGGCTCAATAATTTGATTCTGGCGAGCCAGACGCGTTAACGAATATAGAGATAAATCGCGAGGAAATGGCAGACACTGCCCCCCAGCACAAACCCATGCCAGATGGCATGGTTGTATGGAATGCGCTTGCAGACGTAGAAAATCACCCCCAGCGAATAAACGATACCGCCAATCGCCAGCAGCGTAACGCTGCCCGGTGCCAGTTTGACGACCATCTGGTAGATGACGACCAGCGACAGCCAGCCCATCAGCAGGTAGGTCACCAGCGACAGCACCTTAAACCGGTGGGCAATGGTGAGCTTAAACAGGATCCCCGCCAGCGCCAGGCTCCAGATAACAATCATCAGCCCTTTTGAGAGCGGCGAGTTGAGCCCCACCAGTAAAAAAGGGGTATACGTGCCGGCGATCAGCAGGTAAATGGCGCAATGGTCGAACTTTTTAAGCCACCGCTTGGCCCGCTCGTGCGGAATGGCGTGGTAAAGCGTTGAGGCAAGAAACAGCAGGATCATGCTGCCGCCGTACAGGCTGTAACTGGTGATTGCCGTTGCGCTGGCATTGGCATCGACCGCCTGCACCAGCAACAACACGAGGCCAACAATACCGAACACCAACCCAATGCCGTGGCTGATGCTGTTGGCTACTTCCTCAGCCAGAGAATATCCATGCGCGACAAGTGGTTTACGAGCCATCTGGCTCCTCCCGAGATAAAGAAGAAAAACGCAGCGATACTAGCCTAACTGAGAATGATTCCAGTGAACACATGTAAGCTAAAATAAATATGTGAACGCCTGTGACGACGCCCTTCGTCAGTGTGGAGGATTTCTTTTACAATCAAACGACAACAAAAACGAGGGGAAACACGATGCAACAGGCATTTGGCGACATGAGCGCGGTCATCCATTTTCTGATGGAGATTGATAAGCTAAAACTGGTTCAGCGTCGCACCAAAATCATTGGCCATGAGCGGCATGAAAACTCTGCCGAGCACAGCTGGCACTTCGCCGTGGCGGCAATGAGTCTGGCACCCTGGGCCGAAAAAGAAGTAGATATACAGCGCGTGATCCAAATGGCACTGCTGCACGACATCGTGGAAATCGATGTGGGCGATGTGCTGGTTTATGACATTGCGGCCCGTGAAGCCATCGCCGAAAAAGAAGCGGCAGCGGCACGCCGTCTGTTTGGTTTATTACCCGCGCCGCAGGGGCCACAATTTCTGGCTTTATGGCAAGAATATGAAGCAGGCACCACGCCCGATGCTCGCTTTGCCGGGGCGCTGGATCGCATTTTGCCTATTCTGCTCAACCTGCATAACCAAGGGCAGAGCTGGCGAGAGAATAATATTTCCCTGCAGCAGGTATTAACCCGCAATGCACAGGTGGGAGAAAGCTGGCCGGAATTATGGCAACATGTCGAGCGTCAATTATATCAGGCGCACGAGAAAGGCTGGCTGCGGTAGTCTTAGCCACCAATAAGTGTCGCACCAGCAGGAAGAAAAAGTATGTTTACCCATGCGGCAATCGCCACCCTGAACGGTCTCGAAATGATGGTGTACAACTTTGTCATTAAAAACAAAGACAAAGTCATGTATATGACCATCCGTGAGCTGGCGGATGCCGCAGGTGTCTCTACCACTACCGTGCTGCGTTTTTGCCGCAAGCTCAACTGTGAAGGGTATTCCGAGTTTCGCGTTCGCTTTAAATTATATCTGGAACAAGCAGAAACTCAGCCCGCTAATTTCGGCAGCAGCGAAATCATCAGCTTTTTTAAAAGTACAAACAATGAAGAATTCGATAATTTAATCGACCACGCTGTCGATGTTATTTGCACCTCCGAGCGAATTATTTTTGTTGGTGCGGGAACGTCCGGTGCTTTAGCCAAATATGGTGCGCGCTTTTTCTCTAACGTTGGTAAATTTAGCAATCATATTGATGACCCTTATTTCCCAGTCACCAATGATATGGCGCGTAACGCGCTGGCAATTGTACTTTCAGTTTCCGGTGAGACAGAAGAAATCCTGCGCTTTGCCAGCCAGTTCAGCCTGCATCACTGCAAAGTGATGTCCATCACTAGCCATGAAAACTCATCGCTGGCGAAATTAGCTGACTTTAATATTTCCTGGCATATTCCACCGGTGCGTATCGCCGGTGTGTATGACATCACCACGCAAATCCCCGTTATTTATATTCTTGAAACCATTGGTCGCCGCCTGGCAAAAAGAATGCTATAAAAAAACACCTTGTTTTTTATTTGTGACAAATCACAATTCGCGCTATTTGTTATATCGTGACAATCCGCTTTCATTTGTTAGACTCCAAAGCAGAAATAATACTTACAGCGCGACAATGTGAACCTGCGCACATTATTTCATGCGCTAACAATGAGATGAAAGAATATGAAGCAACTTAAGTTACCGAAGGACTTTTTATGGGGCGGCGCGGTTGCCGCTCACCAGGTGGAAGGCGGCTGGAACAAAGACGGTAAAGGCCCAAGCATTTGTGACGTACTGACGGGCGGAGCCCACGGCGTCCCGCGCGAGATAACCCTGCAGGTAGAACCCGGCAAATACTATCCGAACCACGAAGCGATTGATTTTCATGGCCGCTACAAAGAAGATATTAAGCTGTTCGCCGAGATGGGCTTCAAGTGCTTTCGCACCTCCATTGCCTGGACCCGTATTTTCCCCAACGGCGACGAGCAGCAGCCTAACGAAGCTGGCCTTAAGTTCTACGACGATATGTTCGATGAGCTGCTGAAATACAATATCGAGCCGGTCATCACCCTCTCGCACTTCGAAATGCCGCACCATCTGGTCACCGAATACGGCGGCTGGACCAACCGCAAAGTGGTCGATTTCTTTGTTCGTTTCGCCGAAGTCGTGTTCGAGCGTTACAAGAGCAAAGTAAAGTACTGGATGACCTTCAACGAAATCAATAACCAGCGTAACTGGCGCGCGCCGCTGTTCGGCTACTGCTGCTCCGGTGTGGTTTACACCGAGCACGACAACCCGGAAGAGGTGATGTACCAGGTGCTGCACCACCAGTTTGTGGCGAGCGCAATGGCGGTGAAGATCGGCCACCGCATCAACCCTGAGATCAAAATCGGCTGCATGCTGGCGATGGTGCCGCTTTATGCCTTCTCCTGTAAGCCAGAAGATCAGATGTACGCCCAGGAATCAATGCGTGAACGCTATGTGTTTACCGACGTGCAGCTGCGTGGCTATTACCCGTCTTATGTACTGAACGAATGGGAGCGCCGCGAGTTCAACATCAAAATGGAAGCCGGTGACGAGCAAGTCCTGCGCGAAGGCGTCTGTGATTATCTCGGGTTCAGCTACTACATGACGAACGCCGTTCAGGCCGAAGGCGGCAGCGGCGATGCCCTTTCCGGCTTCCAGGGCAGCGTGCCGAACCCACACGTCAAAGCCTCCGACTGGGGCTGGCAGATTGACCCGGTTGGCCTGCGCTACGCGTTGTGTGAACTGTATGAACGCTACCAGAAACCGCTGTTCATCGTAGAAAACGGCTTTGGCGCTTACGACAAAGTAGAGGCGGACGGCGCCATCAACGATGACTACCGCATTGATTACCTGCGTGCTCACGTTGAAGAATTGAAAAAAGCCGTGACCTACGATGGCGTGGATTTGATGGGCTATACGCCATGGGGCTGCATCGACTGCGTGTCGTTTACCACCGGCCAGTACAGCAAGCGCTACGGCTTTATCTACGTCAACAAGCACGACGACGGCACCGGCGATATGTCACGCTCGCGCAAGAAAAGCTTCAACTGGTACAAAGAAGTGATTGCCAGCAACGGCGAGAATCTCTAAGTCAAAAGGCGCCTGGATGGCGCCTTTTTTACCCGGTGTGCCGTAAAGCCCCGTCCTTCAGGGCGGGGATATAAGGCACGGTTTTCCACCTAACCTGGTGTTTGCTGTTGCTCAATATATTGCCGGATGATCGAAATCGGCGA